>CAZJQR010000070.1:0-11657 GCA_964548345.1 uncultured Candidatus Bathyarchaeia archaeon
CATTTGACTTTCCTTCGTTTCTTATTCAGTTGGAATTTCTTTTTAAAATTATCCACTTCTAGCACGCGCTCAAAGCACCTCTCTTTAGGGAAGAGAGGATGCCCAGAGAACCCAAGTAATGTCCAGACATTACCCAGCGTGAACAAACCCCGTGCGAGGGGGTTCACTCTGGAAAACCGACTACTTATGCCCATCTTATACCGAAGGGCAACGCAGTCAAAGACCAACACAGGAATGATACCTGCCAACACCCTGTCTTTCCCACAAAACCCACACATACACTCAAAACGCCCTCTGCTTTTGCAGTCCTCAAGGTAAACTTTTCCTTTGTTACAGCCAAAAAGTTGCTGAGGCTAAAAGTTTACTCTCTCGGAACAGGTACACTTGAAGGGATGTATATCAATCCCAACAAAGAATGATGATAAATGAAGCAAGAAAAAATAAGCCTTCAAAGGATTAAATACCGAACTGAGAAAGATATGAACATTTTAAGGAGAGAGAAAGAATGAAAGAAGAAACAACACTACCTGAGAAATTACTAAGCCCTAAGGGGGCTATAGTCTTTCCCGAGCACAACAGTTCAGCGCGTTGCACGGTTAGGTCATAAATTTTTTGACGGTTTCGTAGAGTACACTTGTCCCGAAGACAAGGTTTTCTATGCTTATGCGTTCGTCTATGCCGTGTTCCCGTTTGACCACTTTGCCTGATGAAGCTTCTTCTGGGTGCATGGGTTGGAAACCGTAGCATACGCTGCCTTTTCTGCGGAAGAAACGCGAATCGGTCCCACCAGTCGTTAACATCGGTGTCACTCCGCAGTTAGGCTCAAACTCCCTGAGCACCGCAGAAATCGTGTCGTAAAGCGGAGTTTCCGCCGTTGATTCCGAAGGCTCTTGCACTTGCAAGCCTTCAAACACGAGTTTTTCCGAATCCACCTCGTCAAGCAACGCTTTGATTAAAGCTATGGTTTGCGTTGACTCCTGTCCAGGAAGGATTCTGCAGTCGAACACGGTTTCACATTCAGAAGGAATAACGTTCTCCTTAACGCCACCACTAATAATCGTTGGCGTGATGGTCATCCGTAAACGCGGTCGAATTTCCTCCGCCAACTGCGGCGAAGTCTTCGCTAACTCATCCAGTACATCATCGGCAAACTCGGGATTAGCCAGCAAACGCGAAAATGGCTCTTGCAAAGCGGCATCTTCCCGCGCAATCTCCTCCAGAAACCGCTTCACCGTAGGAACAAGCGCAACCCGTGAACGGTAGTTTCCAAGCTTCTCTACGAGCTTGTTCATGTGCATAATGGCGTTGTCAGCCACATTCGGCATCGAACCGTGTCCAGGCGTTCCCTTCGCCTTCACCTTAAACCACAATATGCCCTTCTCAGCCGTCTGCACCGTAAACACGTTCCCACTTCTCGTGGGAACCGCCAAACCACCACCCTCATTCAAAACGTAAGGAGCAAAAATCATCTCCGGATAATTACGCAACAGGTAATCCGCACCTGACAAGCCACCCTGCTCCTCGTCAGCCGTAGCAGCCAAAACCACGTTACCCTTCAACTCAACGCCGTTTCGCTTCAAAAGCTTCAACACCATAACTTCCACAGCAGTCATTCCCTTCATATCCAAAGCGCCACGACCCCAAACAAATCCGTCCTTAACCACGCCAGCAAAAGGGTCGACACTCCACTCTTCTGGGTCTGCGGCAACCACGTCCAAATGCGAAAGCAAAAGCAAACTTGGCTTCTCGCCAGTTCCTTTCAAACGAGTGATTACGCTGCCTCTTGCAGGTGCAGACTCGAAAAGTTCGCATTTGAAGCCTTCGCTGCTTAGGTTTTCAGCTAGGTATTTGGCTGCTGCTGTTTCGTTGCCAGGTGGATTGGTGGTGTTTATGCGGATTAGGGCGCTTAGGAAACGTGTGACTTCGTCTTCAACTTCCTTCAGTAACTGCACAGGCATCTTCATTAACCCTCGCACAGCTTCCTTGTCAAATCTGCGTGACCTGTTTATTAAAAGTAACGAGCCAATTTTACAAAAGCAACAATGAAGTTTATATATGAAATATAAAATGCATATGGGTGATGCAGGTAGATTAAGAATGAAAGAACTCAAACCTATCGATTACAAGCTCCTGTTCGAGCTGATGAAAGATTCACACAGAAGTGACAGGCAACTAGCCAAAGCTTTAGGAGTCTCACAGCCAACCGTAACCCGAAGAAGAGCCATGCTGGAAGAAAACTACATCGAAGGATACACCATCATACCCAAATTCGGAAAAATCGGATTCGAAATCGCCGCGTTCACCTTCCTCAAAAGCAAGCTCAAACAGAAAACAGGAAAAGAAAAAGACGAAGCCCTAAAGAAACTCAACGAATGGTACATGAAACAACCGAACGTTCTCCTCGTTCAAGATGGAAAAGGAATGGGTTGGGACGCAATCTGCGTTTCGGTGCACAAAAGCTTTTCAGACTTCGCCGAATTCATAAGAGCACAGGACTCAGAACTGTCCGACTGGATAATAGAAAGCCAAACTTTCCACGCAGACCTAAAACCCGGAATCACCATCAAACCATTCCACCTGAAGTATCTGGCAAACACCCAGTAACCACGAAAAACCACACACGTGCAAGGTGCTCAGTGAGCAACCTTGTTTTTCCATTCTTCTTGAAGCTTCGGCAAGTTTGCCATCTTCCAGTATTAACGCTTCACGATACCCACAGTTTCTACACTGCCACAGCGACCAGAACTGCGGCATGCCCTGAGCCCAGAACACATCGGTTGAACCGCATCTAGGGCAGAACTTAACTGCAAACGCGGCTTCCTTGTTTTTCGCGCCTTGCCAGCCACCATGCGTCACCGACCACGTTTTCTTTTCACCGACTTCTTCAGCAGCCGTTTCTTCGGAAGTTTGGGTTTTTTCACGCGTTCTGCGTCTGTTACAGACAAAAATTTATCCTCAATGAACTCTATTGCAGCCTCACATTTAAGGTTGACAACATGTACCGCGTAAGGTTTTTGTGTAAAAAGTGCAGTTTACGCCCAAACAACTTGCGACAAACGTGAATATTTATTATCTTTCAGACCTATTACTCTAAGACAACGTGCACTCTTCTCAAAAAAGGCGGGAAAAATGACCAGCGAGCTAACCATGATTTCGCGCGAGATGGCAAACATTAAGGCATCGAAGACTGTTGGTTTGATCGCGGACACACACGTACCCGCAAGAGCAAAATGCATCCCCAAAAAAGTTTTCAAAATCTTTGAAAACGTAGATTTTATCGTGCACGCAGGTGACCTCGTGCAACTCGATGTCATTGACGAGTTGGAGCAGTTGGCTCCTGTTTTAGCTGTTCACGGCAACATGGATGGACCAGAAGTCAGCGGTGCTTTGCCCAAGCTTAACGCCTTGAAGATTTACGGGTGGAAAATAGGCGTTATGCATGACCCGAACACACTGTTTGGAAGAGGCAAGATGCGGGAAATAGCCAAGCAGAACGGTTTTAACGCGTTTGTTTATGGGCACACACACAACGCCAGCACCAAATGGGAAGACCAAATCCTGTACATAAATCCTGGAAGTCCCACAAACCCCATGGCTTCTTTTATGAACAAGCCTTCAGTGGCGTTGCTTAAAGTCACAAAGGAAGCTATAACGCCAGAAATAGTGCATATTTGAAAAGTTCATGTTTCACTGCAAGGGCAGAAAGGGCGTGTAAAAATGCAAGTACACCAGCACGCCTAAAATAATGGCAGTAATCCACAGAGTCAACGTTAGAAGCATCAGTTTCTTTTTAGGGGCACAGTACTGAATCGATGCGCGTAAGCGCCATGAAGCTACAATCCAAACACCTAGAACTTCGGAGAGGATGCCCAGTATTCCGTGGACAGATGTGATTGTGGAAACGAGTATTGGGAAATCGCCTGCCATTATGGCTCTAAAAGAAGGTATCATGACTAACACTATGGTGATTGTGTGAAGCACAACAGCGGTGAGCATTGTTATGCCGTGTTGGCGAAAACGTTTCTTTGTTTTTAACCATACGCTGCCGAAAAGGAGAAAAAGAACAGCGATCTGGAGAGCCAAGCTTGTTGTGGATATGAGCGTGTAAATGTCCATAAGATTCTGCCTGCAACCGATTTGGCACTGTTAGCTTTTAAGGTTTACTTTAACTCACCTCTCCACAGCGCCTGAAGGTATTTCCACCACGCGTTTTAAAAGCAATTTTGCGCACAAAGGGTTGCTGGGGCGATATGAGGTCAAGTAGAATGGAACATTGTAAAAACCCTTGGAAAAACAGCTGTAAAAGCGGAAACATCAAACTCTACATTCAGTTCAAAGGTGAAAAATTGCCCATATGTAAACAGTGCTGGAACCACATGGCAGAAAAAGAACTTGATTGGGGCGATTAACCGATGGAAAATTTCAGCCTGAACAGCGCCAAATCCTTTCTGGGAAAAAACGTGAATCTACACCTAAAAGACGGTGCAGTGATAGTTAACGTGCAGTTGACTGGAATTCGAAAAGGCGACTTCGGAAAAGGAAACGTGGTTGAGTACATTCCTTACGGAAACCGCAAGAGCGCTTGCGTACCGCTAAGGAACATAGCGTGGGCAGAAAGATTAAACCTGAGTCTAATGCAGACAGCAGGTTAAGCGGTTAAATAAGAGCTGAAACAGAAATACGTGCATGCGCTGTTCACGTTGCGGAGTTTGCTGCAGAGAAACCGAAATGCTGCTTTCCTTAAAGGACATTGAACGGTTAGAAAGGAAAGGCTACCCTAGAAACTTTTTTGTGCGCTTAGATTCGGAAGGTTACGCTATACTCAGAAACCAGCGTGGATACTGCGTTTTCTACGACACTGAAAAAAGACGATGCAAGGTTCGCACACACAGACCTACTGGTTGCCGCATTTACCCAGTCATCTACCATGAAGACAAAGGAATAATAGTTGACCCCATTTGCCCCTCTCGCGGTTCAGTCACAGAAAAGCAGAAAACAAAAAAAGGCGAAAAAGTACTAAAGCTTCTGAAAACCATAGATGCTGAAGCGAAAAGAAGACGCCATTCAAAACCAACACGGAAACGTTAAGTTGTTTGCCAAAGCGGTAGAACTCTAGTGCTTGGAAAAGACTATAGCCCCCTTATGTATACTAAACTGCATAGAATTCTGCCGGAAGCGGCGTGTGCTATTTTTCAACATGCTATTGGGCGTTTTCAGCGCCAATACGGACCTACCCCCCTCGTTTTCTGGCAGCGGTTGCCGATAGCCCCCTCGTTTCTGCTTTAGAATTCTGCAGGGAAGGTTGACCTGTACGTTTTTTAGGGAGAACATACTTTTCGTTATTTGCGGTTTTTGTGGTGCGATTGAAGTGCAAGAAGTGCGGCGACGTTTTTGAGCAAGGCGTCACTGCGGGAATGGTTTTGGGACCGCATGTTGGTCCTTATAAGAGGGTTAAGTGTCCCGCATGCGGAAAAAGCAGCTTGTTTAACGTGTACTCTTTGGTTAAGGATCCTGTTACTTGGCCACCTGAAGAGAAAAAGGCGGAGCAGCCTGAACAGCAACTTACCGAGGAAGAGTTGGAGAAGAAGCGGATAGAAGAGTCAAAATACGAGAGCGCCTAGAGGCTGAATGCATGATTGAAACTGAGAATCTCACCAGAAAATTCGGCAGTCTCACCGCTGTTGAGAACGTCACGTTGAAAGTTGATGAGGGCGAGGTTTTTGGGTTCCTTGGACCTAACGCGGCTGGAAAAACAACAACGGTGCGGATGCTCTGCTGTTTGATTTCGAAGACCAGCGGGAAAGCGCGGATCGGAGATTTTGAGGTTGACAGTGAAGAGGACTGTTTGGCGATAAGAAAGATGGTGGGTCTGCTGCCTGAGAACGTGGGTTTGTATGACAGCCTCAGCGCCTACAGGAACCTTGACTTCTACGGCAGACTCTACGAAGTCCCTATCCAGAAGCGACAGGAAAACATAGAGCGCCTGCTCAAGCTCTTGGACATTTGGGAGCGGAGAGATGATGCAGTCGGCACCTTTTCGAAGGGCACAAAACAGAAAATAGCCATAGCCCGCGCGTTAATCCACGACCCTAAAGTGCTGTTTTTGGACGAGCCCACCGCAAACTTGGATCCAGAAGCAGCCAAAACCGTGCGCGACTTCATCCTTGAACTTAAAAAAGAGAAACGAACTATCTTCATGAACACGCATAACTTGGACGAGGCAGGGCGAATATGCGACCGAATAGGCATCTTGAAGACGCGACTAATAGCGGTTGACTCACCTGAAAACCTCGAAAGAAGCACCTCTAACAGAAAAACCATAGTTCACTTGGAAAGCTTAAGTGACGCAGTTTTGGCTGCCGTCAAAAAGCTAAGTGTCGTGAAGAACGTGCGCACAAGCGAAAATAAACTAATTCTCGACATGGACAACCTGAAGAAGGATAATCCTGAACTGGTCAGGGCGATTGTGAAAGCAGGCGGAAACGTGCAGTTCGTGACTGAGCTCAGGTCCTCGCTGGAGGATGTTTATTTGAAGCTGATTCGGGAGGCTGGAGCGCAATGAGGTTCTGGAAATCGTGGATTGTGGCGACAAAAGACCTCAGCATGTTCAAGAAAAACAAGTACATCCTCTACAGCTTAATCGCACTGCCCTTCCTGATGGGGTTGCTACTGCCCGCGATCACCATCTTTTCGCTGCAAGCTGAAGCATCCTCACTTACAGAGGCGCAACTTATCGAAACTGCGACGGTGTTAATAGATTTGTTCACCACATACTTCGTCATCATAGCCGCTGTTCTCCCAACGATAATTGCTTCTTACAGCTTTGTAGGCGAGAAACTTGAGAAAAGCCTCGAACCGCTCCTGGCAACGCCAACCACAGACGGCGAACTGCTGTTCGGCAAGAGCCTAGCCGCGTTTATTCCATGCGTCGGCGCAACCTACATCGGAGCCCTAATCTTCGTCATCACCATAGACGCATGGTCAACCATCAACCTAGGCGTTTTCCTACTTCCAAACTTGTATTGGGCAATAGTTATGGGCGTCGTGACTCCTCTGGCTTGCGTCCTCAGCGTGGAAGCCAATGTAATCATATCCTCCAGAGTAAACGACATAAGAGCAGCCCAACAACTCGGTGCCTTTGTCATCCTGCCGATAATACTTGTGATGGTCTTTGCTTCTACAGTACAAACCTTCCCACTTGTCACACTTGCACTGATTTTATCAGGAGGATTAGCCCTCGCAGACATTGCCATGTTCTACTTGAGCAAAGCCACGTTTCAACGGGAAGAGATACTGACGAAATGGAAATAGCCGTGGCGCCAAGCGTTTTTCACATTATTCTCCACAAGCAAAAATGAAACGAGGCACCTCCATAGTAGCTTGATAAAAGTAAACTTTAGCCCGTTGGAATACAACAAAAACAGCAACAACAGCCAGTTCTGCACTGGACAACCTTTCAAAAAATATACAGAAATGTTTATCAACGACTAGAATGCATCTCAATCATTGCACCTTCGTGGGGAGAAGCAAAACATTCAGAGTAGTGCACGATGGAAATAGACAGCTTTTACTTCAAATTGGGCTTAGATACAGAGTCCATAATAGACGACACCACGCTTCGAGACGGTATCCAAATGCCCGGCTTAGCAGCCGCACCCAAAGACGCCGCCCAGATAGCTCAACTTCTAAGTCAGATAGGCGTCGAAAGAATTGAAGTCTTCCACTACCAAGAACCCGACAAGAAAGCAGCAAAACTCATCCAAGACCTAAACCTTGACATGCGTGTTGCCGGTTGGTGCCGCGCCGTCAAAGAAGACATCGACAGCGCCCTAAAATGTGACTTCAACGAAGTAGGCATCTCCCACCCCATCTCAGACATTCACTTCCGCGCAAAATGGCCCACCAAAACCCGTGAACAGATACTCTTTAACATGGTTGATGTGGTCGAATACGCCGCCAAGACGCATGGACTCCGAGTGTTCGTCCACGGCGAAGACAGCACCCGCGCAGACTGGACTTTTGAGCGAAACTTCATCAACGCCGTAGCCGACGCAGGCGCAGAATGCTACCGCGTATGCGGCACCGTAGGCATAGGACTCTCCGACCCAGAAGCCCCAGTGCCAAACGGGATTCCAGCCAAAATCAGCGCCGTCCGCAAAGAAACACGAATCAAAGCCATTGAAATTCACGCGCATGACGATTTTGGGAACGCGGTTGAAAACACCATGGCAGCCATCAGGGCAGCTTCAGGCGTGTGGGACAAGATTTACGCAAGCACCACGTTTCTAGGCATCGGCGAAAGAGCTGGAAACGCGGAGACCGAAAAAGTCATTCTGAACCTGTACATGCACTACGGCGTAGACAAGTTCAAGGGCAAAACCGAGCAGCTAAAGCAGACAGCGGACTTCATCGGCAAAGCCACTGGCTACGTGGTCCCCCCAAACAAGGCGATAGTAGGTGACTATAGCTTTGCGCATGAGTCAGGAATCCACACTCACGGCGTACTGAATGACCCGTGCACATACGAGCCTTACCCGCCTGACCTTGTGGGCAACACGCGCCGCTTACCATCGGCAAGCAGTCCGAAAAAGGAATAATCGGGCACAAAATTGCCGAGCTCACTGGGAACGCTCCAGACAAGCAGGCGGTGATGGCAGCGGTGGAAAAGGTGAAGGAAGTATACGCTAATGGAAGACGTGCCTCGCTGAAGGAGGAAGAGTTCAGGAAGATACTGCGAACGCTTGGGCTGCTTCCAGAAACTAACGGGCGCTGAGACGGCTAAAGAGTTCAGGTGATAGGCACGAAAACGTCCACAAGATTAAATAATTCTCGATGGGAACCTTTCAGCGGTGAAACACGGATGCCCTGCACGATCATAGTGGGAGCCTTCTGGGGAGACGAAGGCAAAGGAAAGATAATCAGCTACCTCGCCCTCAACGACGAGCTGGATTTCTGCGTGAGAACAGGCTCAGTCAACGCCGCCCACACAGTGTGGCTAAACGGAAAAAAATACGCGTTGCACATGGTTCCAGCCGCGTTTATTTATGAAAAATGCCGGTTACTTATTGCCGCGGGCGCAAACGTTCACATCGGCAGACTCCTAGAGGAAGTAGAGTTAACAAACGTTAACGGCAGAATGGGCATAGACCAGAACGCCTCAATAATCGAGGAGAAGCACTCCCTTCAAGATAAAACCAGCGCCGTAAACAAAGGCATAGGCACCACAGGCTGGGGCGTCGGGCCAGCGATAGAAGAACGCGCGAGAAGAACCGCCAAACTCGCCAAAGACATCCCAGAACTGAAACCGTTCCTGACAGACAGTGTTGCAGAGGTAAACGACGGCTTGGACGCTGGCAAAAAGGTGCTGCTTGAAGGAACACAGGGTTTCATGCTTTCGCTCTTTCATGGGACATACCCCTACGTGACAAGCAGGGACACAGGCGCCTCCGCCATTGCTTCGGAAGCGGGAGTGGGCCCAACAAGAGTTGACGACGTCTTGATAGTGTACAAGTCTTTCATGACCCGTGTCGGCGCGGGACCTTTACCCGGAGAAATTACTAAGGAAGAAGCGAAGAAAAGAGGCTGGTTTGAAACCGCCGCCGGAACAGGCCGCGACAGACGCTCTGCCCCGTTCAATTTCGAATTAGCCAGAAAAAACGCTGAAATCAACGGCGCCACACAAGCGGCGTTGACAAAACTGGACTGCATGTTCCCCGAGTGCCGAAGCGCCAGAAAATTTGTCAATCTCCCCGCGGACGCGAAACATTTTGTGAAAGAAGTTGAAGAAAGAACTGGGGTGCCCGTGGTGCTTATCGGGACGGGACCTGAAGCGTTAGACATAATTGATAGAAGATAGCAAACTTTTATTTCTAAAGTTGCCAATGTTTCCTTTTAGAGGCAGTGGATGGAATGAGTAAATCTAACGTTTATGTTAAGGCGTCAGTCAGCCTTTTCGCCCTCCTGTTTGCAGCGGGATTACTCGTCGGGGGGCTAGTGACTTTTTATATTACCTACCGAGAAATGAACGCCTTGAATGATAGAGTCACGGCTCTGCAGAGTCAACTGTCAGGTCTCAGCGGCGTCCAGAACGCTACTTACCAGAACATCACCATTTACCAGAACTCTACTGCCCTAGCGGCCATCTACGCTAGTGTACGAGAATCGGTTGTTTTGGTACAAGGAATCACCAGCGACGAAACTGGCGTCCAAGGCTCAGGTTTCGTCTATGAAACATCAGACAGAATGGTGGTGATAACCAACTACCATGTTGTACATGATACGTCATCTTTAAGCGTGACCTTCTCAAACGGAAACGGCTACTCAGCCACAACGCTGGGTACCGACCCCTACGCGGATTTAGCCGTTCTTTCGGTTGACGCTCCCACCAGCGAGTTTAAACCAGTCGAAATTGTCAGTTCGTCAACGTTGCGTGTGGGCGAACCCGTTATCGCCATTGGAAACCCGTACGGCCTAGTCGGCTCTTTAACCACGGGTGTAGTAAGCGCGTTGGGAAGAAGCCTCACTGAAGAAGACTACGCAGGCGGTTACTCAATTGCCAACATCATACAAACCAGCACTCCCATTAACCCTGGAAACTCAGGTGGTCCACTGCTTAACGCTGTTGGAAAAGTCGTGGGCGTAACAACAGCCATAGTCTCTGACTCACAAGGTTTAGGCTTCGCCATTCCCTCAAACAACATTCTCAGAGAAATATCCGCCTTAATAGACACAGGAACCTACACTGGCCACTCTTACTTGGGCGTTTCAGGACAAGACATGAACTACAACACAGCCCAAGATCTAGGCGCAAGCGTCACCTACGGTTGGAGGGTCGCTTCGGTTACATCTAGAGGTCCTTCAGACGGCATATTAAACGTCGGTGACATTATAGTTGCTTTGAACGGAACGCCTATAAGAAACAACGATGACCTAGCAAGCTACCTCGAAGAAAAAACCCTGCCTGGCCAGAGCTTAAGCATCACCGTTGTGCGGGGCAGCTCAACAAGGAACCTGAGCGTTATCCTGGGGACAAGACCACAGCCACCAGTATAACTTTGCTCAAAACCACGCTTTCCCAGAAATCTGCTTTAAACAGAATAATTGAGGGATTGATTCAATGGTAGATGTGTGGCGCAAACCCTATCACGTTGTTATTGAAGTGGAAAACAGGCAGTGCAGAATGCTGAAAAAGTTTGCTTCACTTGGTCTTATGCATCTGCAGGTGACGGATATAAGAAGCTCAAGGAGCGGCTCAGTCAAGCACTTAATAGAACTTGACCGCGACCAAGTTAGGAAAATCCCAAAAGACTTGATTATTGTACCTCAGGGAAAAGCTGAGCGCAAGCCTTCCATGTGGTTCGAAAGCGAAGGCTGCGAAGTATGTAACACCATCCTGTCACGTGACGCGTTTCTAATATCAGGAAAAAGCATGGAAGAGCACACCATAAAATACAGCTTTATAGTGCCTACTTTCGAGGCATACAAAAACATAATATCCGCGCTGGAAAACTCAGGTCATAAGGTAAACGTGCTCAAAATGGGAAGCTTCGAACCAAAAACAGGAGTTTTAACCGAGAAGCAGGAACGCATATTCTGGTTGGCGTTAAAGGGCGGCTTCTTTGACTATCCGCGAAAAATCGGAACCCAAGAACTCTCCG
>CAZJQR010000071.1:0-11596 GCA_964548345.1 uncultured Candidatus Bathyarchaeia archaeon
TTTGAGAGCCTATTTCATTTGTTCCGCGTAGTTTATTTGCAGATCTGTTATTAGGCTTCTCAAACGTTCTTTTTTCGCACCATCTAGATGGGGCTCCATCTTGTCAACAAGCGCGATTATGCAGTCAATAGCGACATGCGCTTTTACAAGATCCTTCCTTATTTCATTCGTTCCCGGATAAACTCGTAATCCTATGTAGCGCCATGCTTGTTCGCTCAACAGCATAACAAACACCTCTAGAAGCTGATAGAGGTCTAGAAGAGTTATGTCAACGGGACCTGGTTCTTTTTCCATCTTTTTAGGATCAATTGGCGTCGAGCTCAACAACAAACACCTTTCCAATGCTAATGTGTTTTTTCTCTAAAATAATCTATTCCCAGTCTGCACATAAGACTTGTCCGATTAGCCCGTATCATGAGGATTGAAACTCCCTGCCTTCTTCAAACAGGGATTGCCTTGAACCCCCAACCAAGTGGAGATGTCACCCGCGAAACTCCCATTTCTCCACATTTTCCCCTTTTTTTACAGTTGTGTTTCTGGAAAACTTGTGCATAGAGAAAATCTCGACTTGCCTAAAGCCTAAAGATTGTAATAGTCCTTGTGCGCTAAATTAGCGTGTGCTTAAATGTTACCTAAAGGAGTGTACGGGATACTGTGACTCAACCTAAAAAATCCCCTTTTCAAGCAGATGACATAACAAAGATACGACGCGTTAAACAAGGTGACACACTCTGGCTTATTGCAGCAATAGAATATGGGAATCCCACTCTTTGGAGACGCATAGCCATCAAGAACAAAATTTACAACCCCCGTTTGCTAGAACCAGGTAGATACTTAGTCATCCCACCTAAGGAGTGACCAAGGTATTGCTGAGTGCGTTGAAATACTTGAGATTAGAACTAGAACCCCACAATCTTTATTGGGTTAAGACAAAATCAGCCCAAAATACTTTATTGAAAAGTCTAACATAATAAAAGCGATTCTGGATACAGAAACGCCTTGAGTGAGGGAGTACTATATGAACTTTAGCGATCTTTCTTATAGCAAGAAAGACTTCTCAACACTATTATTGGAGTTCCGACCGTGTTGATAAACTAGGAGGAAGAGTATTTGCCTAAAGAGTTCTTAGGAGTTGGCTGGAAGTTCCCTGTAACGGTTGATTCAGGAAAAATAGCTATGTCAAAATATGAAGATGACATTCGAGAGGCGATATGGCTTATCCTAAGCACAGCCAAGGGTGAAAGGATCATGCATCCTGATTTTGGGTGTGAAATTCATGATATGGTCTTTCAAACGGTAAATGTGGTGACTTTGAGTTCTATAGAGATGGCTGTGCGTGAAGCGCTGACTCTGCATGAGCCAAGAATAAAGGTTATGAGAATAGACGTGTCATCTGAGGAAGCGCTGGAAGGAAAACTTGTAATCAACATTGATTATTGTGTGAAAACCACGGATAATCAGTTTAACATTGTTTATCCGTTCGATATTAGTGAGGGAAAATAGGTGACTGTTATTCCCAAAATAGATGAAAGAGATCGGGCCGAAATTCTAGAAGAACTTAAAGTCTTGGCATCTCAGTATGTGCCTGAATTAAAAGATGGGAACAATGTTGGTTTTGCCGTACTACAAGTTTTTGCATATATGGTTGACGAAGTGATAACCCGACTCAACAAGGTCCCTAAGAAGAATTTTGTGGCCTTTCTCAAAATGTTTGAAACAGAACCGACTCCTGCCCAACCTGCAAGAATACCTAAACAATTTGATTCAAACGAAGAAATGCTTGAAAACGTTTTGTTCCCAGCAGAGACTCAGGTTGAAACATCAGCGAACGAAGATGAACAAGCGCGTTTCATCGACAAAGTCACCAATATTGACGCGGTTCAAAGTGCCATTGACACTGAAAAAGCCGAGGACATCTTTGAGAAAACGTCGAAGAGACTTCAACATAACGGGAGGGCAGTTACAACGGAGGACTATGAATGGCTAGCAAAAGAAGCTTCAAGAGACGTGGCACGCGCCAAATGCCTTCCAAACTTGAATGATTCTGGAGAGGAAGAATCAGGATGTGTTTCAGTGATAATAGTTCCCAAGGGCAGGGAAGACAAACCGAGAGCCTCTCCTGAACTATTACGAATTGTTGAGCGATACCTCAAAAGCCGAAGCCCTGCTTCCATTTCAAGTCTCACCGTAACATCGCCGACATATCTCGAGATTTCTGTTACAGCAGACCTTTATGTTACCTCAAATGATTCAGCTTCTAATATTAAGCTTAAAGCGATAGAAAAGCTGAAGGATTTCCTACATCCTCTTTATGGGGGCAACAAGTGCAGGGGATGGGACTTCGGTAGAATACCCTGCAATTTCGATGTTCTGGCGCTTCTCCAAAAAATACCAGAGGTTGACCATGTAGAGAACTTATCAATAACTGTTAAAGAGGAGAAGAAGAGAACATCATTTGTTGTGAAAAATGATACTAACTTGCCAACATACACCATGATTTCTAGCGGCAAGCACCAAATAGAAGTTCGATGTGTTGGGGCGCGTTAGAATATGGGACTAAAGGTTCCAAGACTTGATGATGTAACCTTCGCTCAGCTTGTCGAGGAGGCCAGAAAGAGAATTCCACAGTATGCACCAGAATGGACGGACTACAATCTTCATGATCCCGGCATCACAATCGTTGAACTTCTAGCATGGCTGGTTGAAATGCAAGTCTTCTATCTTGACCAAATAACTGAAAAACACTACGGTAAGTTCCTGAAACTCTTGGGAGAAGAACGTAAACCAACTGAAACAATTGATGAAGCCATAATGAGAGTTCAAAAGAACCGGAATAAACCGTATAGAGCCGTAACCTTAGCTGATTTTGAATATATAGCAAAAGAAACACCTGGAGTGAAGGTTGCCCGAGCCAAAGCAGTTTGGAATAAGGATGATGGCAAAGTTGAAGTAATCGTTGTACCTGAGAATGGAAAAACCGCAACTGAAAAGTTCAGAAAAGAAGTTCACTGGCAATTAGATGAACATCGTCTTCTAACAACTCAAATAGAAGTGCTCTGCCATGAAACCGTGAGAGTTTCTATTCAAGCAGACATAAAAATTAACCCTCATTATTCTGCCAGCGATGTTAGACAGAGATTGGACGATATGCTAGAAGTATTCTTCGATCCACTGCGTGGTTATGATGGTTTTGGATGGCCCTTTGGCAGGAGTGTTTATGCGTCTGAAGTTTGTGCGAGGATATTCGACGTTGAAGGAGTGGATTGTGTTCAGAGTCTGATATTGTCTGCTGAAGGGCCGGGCTTAATTGAATGTAATAAGGAGAAGGTGGAGATTAGAAGAAACGCGTTAATTGATTCAGGCGTGCACCGAATTCAAATTGCCGGCGACCAAACGTCCATGCAAGATAGAGATGCGGTCATATGAACGGAAGCGAATCCATGAAAAAAACGAGGTATCTTGATTATCTGCCCAGTGTATATCAGGAAGACCGAGTTAGCAGGGATTTCCTTGAGCGATACCTTTCAATCTTTGAAAATATTCTTTCAAGACTTGAAAGTCAAATCGAAGATGTGCCCAGACTATTTGATGCGAAAGAAACACCTAATAAGTTTCTTCCATGGCTATCAACGTGGGTTGGCGCGTTTAGAGATGAGAATTGGCCAGAAGAGAAATGGAGGCAATTTCTCAGCCGGGCAGTTGAACTCTACAGGAAGAGAGGCACTAAAGCTGAACTCAACGAGCTGATTAAGATATACACTGGGAGAAAACCTTTAGCTATCATTGAACGCGCCCTGCTGAAGGGCGATAATCAAGAGGTGCTGGACAGACTATTCGGAGACAAGTATTCATTTTGCGTGGTGTTATGGTCTGATCAGGTTAAAACCGAAACGGATTGGAAAGTCATAACGAGAATAATTGATTCCGAGAAACCTGCACACACTAAAGGTAGTATTGCAGTTATAGTGCGCCCTAAAGTATGAAAAAATGAAATGTTAGCCTTTAATGACCGCTATGAGAAGCAGTGGAGATGTCTCCCACAACTCTTTCCCTTTTTAAGGGAAACTCGCTAATGGCGAAGACTCTTCTCAACCTAACGAGCCAAGGTCTCTCTTCGACGCATTTATTTATCGTACCAGTAGACTGTAAATCTTGAGGCGCATGCTGAGTTCTTGCATTCGAGCACCTGTTCAACCACTTTAGACACGCCTTCATCTTCTTTGGGCTTATCCAACGACCAAAAGGGGTGGGCACTGTCTGGTCTAGTGACTTGGAACTTTCTCTGGCATTTTGGGCAACAGACAACTACTTTTCCCATACACATAGACTTACCATCCCCAACTAGTATAAGCTAACTTTCAACTTTTATTCTTTTACTATGTAGCCTCGGTGCAAGTGGCTATATCTCCACTCTCAACAAAACCCTAATTTTATTAGGCTTCCTATGCTTTTGATTTATTTCGGTGGTGGATTAAATTTTAATCCTGACGACGGCGAATGCATAGTGACTATGCGTCGGGTTTTGAGGCTTGCTTGAGGGATAAGCTAATCGTTAGCCTCAAGGAATTAGATTTTTAACAATTGCATTCTTCTAGTAATTTCTCTAATTAGTGGCGGGAGCGCCCTTAAAGACTTCACTACGTATTCAGGGGAAAATTTCAGAATTTTTGTTTTGTTTCTTTTGATTGTTATTGAATGACCACCTGCATTTTTTGCTGCTAAATGATCATAGCTCGAATTTCCTACGAAAACAAACTTACGGAAGGCATCCAAAAATGGCTAAGTCTTTGGATACCCTGAGATGCCCTGAGCGTGGTTCCGTTAGGCTTTACCGTTCTGGGTTACGTTACCGGAGCGATGGGGCGGCTGTTCAGAGATGGTTATGTCGTAAATGTGGATTCCGCTTCTCTGAGTCTATTGTAAAGGTCAATGTCGCTGGAAAGGTCGGTGAAATGTTTCATTCTGGAGATAATGATAATGAGGTTGGGGTCGCTTCTAGGGATGCTGCCTACAAGAAAGTTAATGATTGTTTGTCTTTCGCGTTGAGTGAAAATGTAAGTTCTCATAACACTTCTACTGTAGAAAAAGACTTAAATGATTTACCCTTCTATAATAGAAGCAAGCAAGTATACGCTCAAAAGGATGCGAAAAACTTGAACCCAACGGCAAAAATCGAAAATACGTTGGGAGTAGAGAAAAACCACTTAGAAAAGGCTCAACAAGTCAAAGGTAAAATCGTGGAACTCCTAGTCTACATGAAAAGGCAAGGATACGCGGAATCTACAATAAGGCTAAACAGAATCGCGCTAAAAGTGCTTCAGGAACGAGGAGCCAACCTATTAAACCCCGAATCAGTCAAAGAAGTCATAGCCAGCCAGAAAGCTTGGAGCGGAAACAGAAAACGAAACGTCATAAACGCCTATACGCTTTTTCTGAAGATTCAAGGCCTAAAATGGGAAAAACCTAAAGTCAAGGTATCAACGCGCTTTCCATTCATACCTACAGAAAAAGAGCTGGATGCATTAATCTCTGGCTCCGGCAAAAAGAACGCGTCTTTACTTCAACTGCTTAAAGAAACAGCTATGAGATCCGGAGAAGCAAAACGTCTTGAGTGGATAAATATCGACCTTGAAAAGAACGTGATAACGCTCAATAATCCGGAAAAGGGTAGCAATCCGAGAATGTGGAAGGTATCGACTAAGCTCACTGGAATGCTGAATTGTTTGCCAAGAGTCAGCGAAAAAGTGTTTGGGGACAGCAGTCTAAACTCAATGAAAACCACGTTCATGAAATCAAGAAAACGGCTATCTCTGAAATTACAGAATCCGAGGCTGCTAAGAATAAGCTTTCATACGTTCCGACATTGGAAAGCCACAATGGAGTACCACAAAACCAAAGACATTCTCCACGTCAAAAACTTTCTCGGCCATAAAAGCGTGAGAAACACAGAGATTTACATAAACATTGAACATACTCTCTTTCAGGATGCTGACGATGCTTTCACAGTTAGAGTCGTGGAAAAACCTGAAGAAGTCAAATCATTGCTGGAAGCTGGTTTCGAATACGTTTGTCAAAAGGACAACTTAATATTTCTCCGTAAGCGTAAGTAAACAGCAAAAAAAGGCACCGAAGTCAGTCAAATAGTGGCCGAGGTGAGGTACACTCGGCTAGCAGTGGAGATATCTCCCACAACCAAATCTCCTTTTCTGGCTCTAAAGAAGTACTCTAACCCTCCTCTCCATAAAAGCATAGTTTGCAAAATGAGATTTAGGTCTGCCCCTGATCTCTATCGTCTTTAATTCTCTTATTTTGAAAAATGGTTCGAAAAGCGTTCTTAATTCATGTTCCGATGAAAAATACAAAACAGTGCCCAGACCAGTTACTCTATAGTTACCTGACCCACCGAACTCGCTATCTTTTTCACTGAAACAAACAGAAAGATACACGCTTCCAGGATTAAGCAACTTATACACGTTTCCAACATATTTTCTCCTATGTTCCGGAAATATGTGATGCAGCAACTCCCACTCAAAAGCAAAGTCAAATGTTTCCTTAACTTCACATAAGCCGCCGAGAACGTCAGCGACAAGAAAATCGCATTTGATCCCTTTCTTTGTTGCATTATCTTTAGCTATCTTTATGGCCGTTGTGGAAACATCAATTCCTGTGACGCCAAAGCCTCGACTGGCAAGATAAACGGCATAGTTGCCAATACCACATCCCAAATCAATGGTTTTACAGGGCTTCACTTTTCCACTATCAACCAACTCGACTAATTGATATGGAGGAACATCAATATTCCAAGGGATTTCGTTCAAAGGGGTCTTACGATAAATCTTGTCCATTTCAGACGACATTCCCATCACCCACGATTTAAACTACTGTAAAACCCCTTTTTATTTTCAAGTTTAAAGATGAGGATCCGAAATCTGAAGAGCCTTGATTGCCCATTCTGGATCCTTCAAAAGCACTCTGCCCACAGCAACCAAATCAACTATTCTCTCTCTTACCAGTCTATCAGCATAAGGAGGCTCTTTGATTCCTCCAACACCAACAACGGGTACGTTCACAACCTCTCTGATTTGATGAGCTTGAGGAACAAAGTAACCTTGAATGCCCTGTAACTTCTCAGGACAACTACCACAAACACCTCCCGACACATCAATAACGTCCACGCCAGCATCCTGCAATTTCAACCCAAACCTCTTAGAATCAGCAATTCTTGTTCCTGCAGGATCCAAGTCATCTGCCCCCAATCTATACATGAGAACCTTTCCTCTCACTACTTCCCTGATTTTTTCAACAACTTCCAGAGGAAACCTCATACGATTCTCCAGCGAGCCTCCGTATTTATCACTTCTTCGATTTGTTAATGGAGAGAAAAACTGGTTTAGGAGGAACCCATGAGCCCCATGCACTTCGACACCGTCAAAACCCGCTTTCATCGCTCTTTCAGCAGCCACTGCGAAGGCGCAAGATATTTCTTCAATCTCACCAACTTGGAGTTCACGTACACCTTCAGCCGCTGAGGGAGCGACAGGCGGCATTCCAGTAATTTCTTGCGTAGTGCGGGCTCCTGCATGGTTGATTTGCGCAGCAATGGGTGTGCCCATGGCATGGACATCTTGCGCGAGCTTCTTCAATCCTGGAATTACCCTGTCATCATCTATTCCCAGCTGTCTTTCACTAAGCTTTCCTTGAAGTGAAACATAGCTGTGTTCAACTATGATCAAGCCAAGCGCTTTAGCGCGTCTAACGTAATGCTCAACAAGACTTCCTGTAGCAGTTCCTTCTTCAGTCGCAAAACCGATGGCCATTGGAGGCATAACAATTCGACATTTAAGCGTTAGACCTTTTATTGTCAAAGGATCCGACAGAATAACCATTTTCTTGTATCACCTAACACTCTTAAGTGAGATGCCCTTTCCAAAAGAATCAACACCAACTCCGACACCAAAGCCAACAACAACTCCGACAGAAACTCCCGAGCCTCAAAAACCAGACCTTGAAATCAGGGATATGTATGTCTATCCATCTCAACCCCAAGTAGGCACTGAATTCACTGTCCAAGTCAACGTTGCAAACATAGGCGAAACAAAGTCAGGCTCCTATGATTTATTTGTTCGGATATATGATGTGTCGCGGGATTCCTACTATCCAGTAGGAACATTTCGTCAGGAACCCATAAATCCAAATTATCAGGTAATTTGGTCATCGGAACCAGTATTGGTCAATTTCGCAGGAGCCCATCAGCTTTGGGCAGAGATAGCTCCGTTCGACTTCGAAGATGGAGATGATAGCAACAATATGCAAGGCTGGACATTCACAGTAACATCATAGAATGCAGTTTATGTTGGCTATCGCTGAATTTGTGGTATAATTGAACAGTTGAAGCAGATAAATTAGTCTTCTTTTTTCATTTTTTGTTATGACTATGTAGGCTATTATGGCATTACAGGATTTTCGAAAAAGGAAAATTCTATGTTTTAACCGCTGACTTCAAAGGTTTCGTTCCTGAAGGGCGCAGCCTTCGGTTTGCTTCCCAATTTGGGAGAATAAAAAAAGTCTTATGAAGTGCAGAAATTACTTCAAAAAGCCATAGGAAAAACTTAATAGCACTGGCACTGCATAGGAAAACACGCCATAAAAAGGTATATAATTGAAGGAGAAAAAAGAAAAACTTGAAAATTTCACAAGATAAATCTAAGGTTACTTTGTTCGCGTTGTTTCTAATAGCAACTATGAGTGCTTCTGTTTCACTTACGCAAACCGCCACTGCGCACACACCCGCTTGGGACATTGCTTCCTTTGCCTATATCGTTGCAGCGCCGAGTCCTGTAGGCGTCGGTGAATACGTTTCCATCTGCATGTGGGTTGACACACCGCTTCCTTCCTCATCTGCGACCAATGACATTAGACGACATGACTACACACTCACCATCACTGACCCTGATGGGAAAGTTGAGACGCAGCATTGGGATGTCCTCAGTGACTCAACAGGAATACAATACTTCCAATATTCACCTGCTAAAACCGGCACATATACTCTCAAGTTTGAGTATGGAGGACAGACTTACACTTGGAGTGGCTCTTACAATAACGATGTCTTTCAGCCTGCCAGCAAAACAACAACATTCACCGTCCAAGAAGAGCCATTGCCTCAACCCATAACTAGCTATCCTTTGCCAAAGGAGTACTGGACGCGACCGATTGAGGGCCAGAACACAGACTGGTATGCGATTTCGTCAAACTGGCTGAATCCTCCCTCCATTCGCACTGGCGATACCGTTACTGGCGGTGCTGGTTATGGTCGCTACCAGCCAGACGGCATCGCGCCTAACAGTCCCCACATTATGTGGACCAAGCCAATTCAAGATGGAGGAGTTGTCGGCGGAAGTGGCTATCACGCCAATGGCACCACGTACTACATGGGCGGTTCATATAATGTTCGATTCACCAACGCATTGATTATGCATGGAAGACTGTACTATCAGTTGCCGTGGGGTAATGCTGGCGGTGGTGGAGGTTATATGTGTGTGGACCTGCGTAGCGGCGAAACGATATGGGGACCTCTGGACTTCGGGAGCACCGTCATTCAGTATGGTCCTTTTACGTTCGAAAGTCCTATTGTCCCGTCATTCGGTTACCTCTATGATTACGATATGTACAACCAACATGGTGTCGTCCCAAGCAACGGGTGGCTATTTTCAAGCAACTTTGGCACGGCAATTGACCCGCTTACAGGAAGAGTCGCAGATCTTAACATAACCAACGTTCCTTCAGGCACCGAGGTTCTCGGTCCATTAGGGGAGCATCTAAGATACGTATGGAACTCGGCTGGCAAGTGGTTGGCTCAATGGAACTCATCCAAAGTGTTCTCTACGCAGGATTCAGGCACAATCGACGCAAGCACGTCGAACAGTTACGACTGGAACGTGACAATACCAACAGTCGGTTCGGGCTCATGGAGCATCTTTAGAGATGTTGTCTTCGATGATATTCTGCTTCTCACTCAGGGTAGTTTCGGATCAGGACCAAGATCAGAAGGAGATGGCGCGAACGTGACTGCGATAAGTCTGAAGCCAGCATCTAGGGGTGCAGTGTTGTGGAGCAAGCATTATCCAGAACCTTCAAACGATGTTACTAGACTACTTATTGCAATTGATGCAGAGGCTGGAGTATTTGTCATGGAAGACAAAGAGACAATGGAACTCAATGGTTTCAGTACCGCCAGCGGAGACAAAGTGTGGAGTGTAGTACCTGACGACGCGCACTGGGATACTATGAGAAGCGTTACTTTAGCAGCTTATGGAAACCTTTACCGAAGTGGCTTTGACGGGATCCTCCACTGCTACGACATGAAGAGCGGAGACCTATTGTGGACTTACGGCAATGGGGGTGAGGGTAACAGCACTTACGCTGGTCTTGCAACAGCGTGGGGTCACTACCCTGTCTTTGTGGATGTCATTGCTGATGGCAAAGTCTATTTGGGTACTACTGAACATTCTCCTGGAGCGCCCTTCTACAAGGGATCTCAATATCGCTGTATCAATGCTACAACTGGCGAGGAGATCTGGACTTTGATGGGGTGGGGCACAGGGATGTATGTTGGACAATACGACATGGTTGCGGACGGTTTCTTCGTGTTCCTCAATTGCTACGACATGCAGGTGTACAGTGTCGGCAAGGGTCCAAGCGAAACTACAGTCTCGATCCAAGATGACGTTATCACTCACGGCGACAGCGTGCTGGTTAAGGGTTCGGTGATGGATATTGCTGCGGGTACGGAGCAGGATGAGCAGGCTGCTCGTTTTCCGAATGGTGTTCCTGCTGTTTCTGATGCTAGCATGAGTGAGTGGATGGAGTACGTGTACATGCAGAAGCCACGTCCAACAGATACCGTCGGCGTCGAAGTTGTTATAAGCGTGCTTGACCCGAACAACAACTACTACGAGGTTGGCAGAACAACAAGCGACACATATGGCTTTTACAGTGTCGCGTTTACTCCGGAGGTTCCAGGCAAGTACATGATCATCGCTACTTTTGCTGGGTCCGAGTCTTTCTGGGGCTCGTACGCTGAGAACTCTATATTCGTGAATGAAGCGCCCGTTGCAACGCCAGAGCCAACACCCACACCGGCACCGATGACTGACATGTACGTGTTAGGCATAGGCTCAACAGCTGTAATCGCAATCGTGATAATCGGGCTGATACTCATCCTGATGCTACGAAAACGATAAACAATCAGCTAACAAGAAAGCACAAATCCATTTCCCCTTTTTTAGTTTAGCCACAGGCGATCATAATCGAGGACAATAAAGAGGGGGCAAAAGCGTTTGTGGATGTTTTCTCCTACATACTCACATCATATACTAACTATCTGATTTCAACAGGGGAAGTTGATTTTAATGACATGATTTCCCTCTCTGAAAAATATCTAAAGGAAAAAGAAAACTTGGTTAATTATAGATATGTCTTGGTTGATGAGTTCCAAGATATTTCACAGAGCAGACATAGATTGCTTAGCACTGTTCTCAAGCAAAATCCAGACTGCAAACTGTTTTGTGTAGGAGATGATTGGCAGTCTATTTTCAGG
>CAZJQR010000072.1:0-11563 GCA_964548345.1 uncultured Candidatus Bathyarchaeia archaeon
CGATAGCCACCAATGGAACAATCTACACGTACCAAACAACAATAACCAGCCATGTATAGTCAGCACGAGCTTCTGACGAATGCAGGAAGTTTGCTCTTCCAGGCAAGGACGTAGGGACATTATAAAAAATTATAACTGCAAAGCTCTGTGTTAAGTAAATAACAGGGAAGTTTGAAAACATGGTTAAACACATAGTAATTGTTAACGAACACGGGGAAGTGCAAAAAAAATATCTACCGATGCTCTCTGAAGCGAGGCATTTTTCAGAAGATTTGCTGCAAAAGATTATCTTTGATGAGCCAAATTTGCTTTCTGCAGAAGAAATTGATCCTGACTTTTCGAATCTTATCCCGATAAATAGAGAGGTCCCTGTCAAATCGGGCTCCATCGATGCGCTTTATATTACTCCTGACGGCAAAATCTGCGTAGTAGAGACAAAACTTTGGAGAAACCCCCCAAGCTCACAGAAGCGTGGTCGCTCAGATCATTGATTATGCCAAAGATCTATCAAGAATGTCCTTTGAAAGCTTTTGTGATAGTGCAACAAAAACTCAGAGTAGTGAATCTGCAAAAGTTTTTTTCAAGAAAATTAGAGAGAAACACCCCGAGATTAATGAGATTAGATTGCAGCAAAATATTCAAGATTCCCTATCCCATGGACGTTTTCTCTTGATTATTGTCGGGGATGAAATCTTCCCTGAAGTAGCGTTCTTGACGGAGGCAATTTCCTCAGCGCCTCATTTGGAATTTATTGTTGCACTTGCAGAATTGAGATTTTATCGCACTCAAGAAGATCAGGATCATCAATTACTTGTTGTACCTCAGATAGTTGGAGAAAGCAAGCCCAAAATTAGAGCTGTGGTCAGAATATTGTATGAGGAAAAAAGCCTGATGTGGTGGTTACACCCATTGAACCGCCTGAAGAAATCAAATTAGATGAAGAGGCTTTTATGAAGACAGTGAATCCCGAAGGTCAGCAAGTTTTCAAGGAAATCTTGAAACTCTACGAAACCAAAGGCTTTCCAATCCATTGGGGAACGGCAGGCTTTAGTCTTAACATAGATTTGGGCGGCAAACATGTGGCTTTGTGCTATGGATATGGAAAAAAAGCGTGGTTTGGGCAAAGTCTTTACACGGCATTTTCTGACATCTTGAGAAAAGTGGAAAATGGTAGAGAGATCGTATTGACTTTCCGCGAAAAACTTAAGCGGACCAAAATTTTCACTGAAACAGAAAAAGAATTGAACTTCAAATTCAAGAAAAAACTGTCGGAAAACCAGATAGCTGAAATAGTAGAAACCTTGATAGAACTCGCAGAAAGCATTGAAACCAACGGTTATAAAGCTACTCGTATAGATTAAGCGCGCCAAAAGGTCATGCACAACAAACACGCGCGCTATCCATGTCTCTGGGTTCAACTTAACATATCTCAAAGTGAACGCTCGAATATTTCTTAAAAAGTTATTAGAATCTATGTTCCAATAATATTTGTTTTTGCGCAACATTGAGCGATTTTCATCTGTTGCCAAATTATAGGTTGCTTTCAGGTTTTATTCGTGGAAATTTCATTTTCACTGTTCTCTCTCCTCAGAATAGAACAGTCGCTTGGGCAACTGCCTTTTAAGAGCACCACGCAAATAGTCGGGTTTCCTGGAGAGCCCTAAACCTTGCTGAGCTCAGTGCAGATAGAGAAGGCGTATCTCGACTTTCCCCTTCAAATCCCCAATCTGTGGAACCTTTCCAGAAAACATTTCAGGATAGTAACCCTCAATGGAAGCCATGTTAAGCTTAACAAGTTTGAAAATCGCATAAACTTGAAAGAGCTCAAGTACTACTGCTACAAACTTAAGCCGGTTCATGTTTACTTCAGCGTTTTAGATTGGCTCTTTCCAGAAAGAGTGGGCAAGAAGTATAAGGCCAAGTAT
This sequence comes from uncultured Candidatus Bathyarchaeia archaeon, assembly GCA_964548345.1. GTDB lineage: Archaea > Thermoproteota > Bathyarchaeia > Bathyarchaeales > Bathycorpusculaceae > SG8-32-3. The sequence goes on from CAZJQR010000072.1 coordinate 1,926, forward strand.
TGCGTTCCACTCAACGGCAACTACGTGGTTGACGTGGACAGCTACATGGTTCTCTTTAAGCATGAGCACAAACTTGATCCCGAATGGAAAGTCTGCGAGCTGTGCCTAGACATGGCCAGAGAATTAACGCTTGACCTCTGCGATACCATAGAGAAATACTACTCAGATTTAGCGATTATTTTCAGCGGAAGAATGGGTTTTCATGTTCACGTTTTAGACTTTGATTACCACGACTTCGTTTCTTTCAGGGTGAGGGATCCGATTTGGTGTCACCACGCCTCTCGTTTCAAGTTCACAAGATTGCTTCAGAAGCAAACCCACGTTTTCAACAGGGCTTATTTCAACGTATCTGTTGATCCCATGCGCGTTGTTACCGTTCCTAATACGTTGAATGCTAAAACCGGTTTGATATGTAGCTACCTGGGAGACCGAAGAACCTTTGAGAGATTTACTATAAGGCAGATTCTTGAGAAGTCTAAGAGTTTCTGCAAGTTTCATCGATACCGTGACTCAAGCAATCATAGTTACCCTGAGCCTCTTGAGAGTCCTCGCTGAGAAGACTGTATTGGGGTGATGAAACCGAGCGCTAAGGCAACGGCGGAGTAAACATAGTGAGGGTAACCACGATGACTACTCCGCTTAAGCGCACGCTTGAACCCGTGGAGAAAATTGTTTAAGGATACATCGCAGAGTAATTATTTCAGAAGGCAGAAACCATGTCTGAAGAAGAAAAATCTGAAAGACTCTTTTCTCAGTTAACAGCAGCTTGGTACAATTGGGCAGTCTACGAAATGCTCTACAAAAAAAATGTTCATTGCTGGGCTCTCACGACGGCCTACTATTCAATGATGCATACAGCCAGAATACTCATGACCCTAACATCATTCTGGGACGAAGATTTTGTTCGAAATCACACGAATTTTCTCAGATTTCTTAACGGCTTAAAATTCAAAGAAAAGCGAGAGCAAGCAATAGACGAATTGTCCACAGCCTTGGGAGTGTCACCTGCTGAGATCGACGAAATATTTCTGAGACTGCACAAAATTCTCAACGCTTTCAAAATGACTCGGGAAATGGCGTCTTACGAGGGATACATAATAGCCCATCAAGTTCGGTCTGACATAGAAGCTTCTTCATGGTTATATGAGTTGAGCAGAAGAGCCTCTATCTACGTTAATGAAGCTAACACAAAGAGCGGCAACTTAGTCTTCAAGTATTTGGAACGGAATCCTTCATCTGCTTATCATCTGCACCATCTCAAACAAGAAATTAAACAGTTCCATCGTCTGCTTGAAAAAGAGAATCTGATTCCGCCACATGAGGTTGAATTAATGGTTAAGAGATTTGAGGGACTTATTTCTTCGGTTCCAGAACCAGAAGATTTTGCACATTTCATTGACAATACAACGGGATATCACAGCAAGAATATGGCATACGACAAGTTGGATTCTGCGCTTCGCAAAGTTCGTGAGCTATGAGCAAAGCTCTAAACTAATTTGTGTGCATTCAATTAATACAGGTTTAAAGGTATATGCCAAAAAACTACATTTACCGCGCGTGTTCTCGTCCAATATTTTCCCAAGCCTGAGAAGAAAGCGCGCGCTTATCTTTTCTAAACGCGCACGCTGCAAGTGAAAAAAGAGAAGGAAGCCAACATATGCAAACATATACAAACAGTTATCTAAATAATCTAACCTTGAGCGGATTAACACCGTAGAGTTGAACGTTGTGGTCTCCAAAAAGACAAAAATTGATGGACAAAACATTGTTTATCACTACTTACAAAAAGTCCTCTTTAAAGATGATGAGTTTTCTCAAGAATTAATTAAGCATTTGCTTGTTGACCTTTCAATCTGGCTTCCACCAATTCTGTATCAAAGGCTTCCAATAATCCTGCCATACGTTGTTCGTGACCCATCATGCAGAAAGAACCGAATGACGGGAGAGGACGAGTGGGGGTCATCAAACCAGAATGGTTTCCTCAGAGATGACAACTCGCTAATAAAGGGAATTGTGCGAAGTTTCAAGATTCAGAGTTCAAGAGTTGCACCCTATAACGGAAAGAGACTGGGGAATGGCTTTGTGGCAAGTCATATCTGGAGAGAAATAACTTTGAACGGAAAATCGATAATTTCATCCCGAAATCATACCTTAAACTCCTTCATTCCCAACCTCGTTTGGTTGCCTGTTCAAATTTCAAAATTTACTGACAGGGAAGGCTCCATTGCACAAAGAATGCTCCAGGCAATTTCTTACAAGCTTTATCAGAAACTTGAAATGCCTTCGGAAATAGCTGATCTTTGGAATCACTTGCCGCTACCCAAAGAGTTTGAAAACATCAATATTGACCCCAACCGAATCAGTTTTTTTGTTGTTCCAGAAAAATGGATTAAAAAGAGAAAAGAAGGGCTTTTTGTGGAGGTGGACCATATTCTTTCGATTGACAAAATAGAGACCGAGAAAATTCCGAAAGTCAAGTCCAGACGATATTTACCATCGCTTAAACAAATTGGAAAAGATGATAGACGGATGCTTGATAACTGGCTGGTTGCGTATAGGCGGTTAGTCCAAGACAGGTCATGCTAAATATTTTTCATAAGGAAATAAGACGATTCTTAGGCAAGAGGAAGGAATGTGAATGAAATCTCCCGAAGCAATTTCGGGATTTATCTTTGCGTGCAGCGCGCGCAGGAAAGTTCAGATGCTTGAGAAAAGACGGCTGGGATCAGGCGTCGGCTTAACTGGTTCAGACGGTGCAGAGGAATAATTGGACAGCTAAATAACTTAATCTCTCTCTTTTAGACTTTGACGCGCGCTATAGTACACAATTACTGCCCGGAGGCTTGATGTTTTAGAATCCATACTGTTATCAGTTCTTGGATGGCTTCGTCGTATGTGGTTCCTTTGCCGGTTCTTTGCGTGAGGGCGCCTTTGATTCGGGTTAGTTCTTGGTGGGTTTGTTCAGTTATTTTGAGTGTTTTCATAGTTTAAAGCATGGTGTACTGTTCATTATATTTTGCTGTACTTTACCACGTTTTACTATTGTTTAGGTGTGAGTAGCGCGCGCAGGTGACAGATATAATGTTTCGTTGTTATTTTTTACGCATAAAGGACTCGGTTGGTCAAAACCATAGATGTACGTTTTAAAGGCATCAGCCCATTCTGATGTATAAACAATTCCATCAATTGCTGGAATTATACTTGCCCAAGTGGAATTTATCGTGATATTTGGAAGAGTTTGTTGCGGTGTCAGTCAGATAAAAGCGTATATGATCGCCTTCAATATAAGTCTGAGCTAAGGTAGTTTCGGCCAAAGATAACTGAAATCTGGGTAAAATTAAGCTCATTAAGATAGAGACAATCGCGAATGAAATCATAATTGAGCTTATTTTTTTCATAACAATTTTCGCTTCGGCAGATCAATATTCTTGTTTTAGAGATTTCGATATTTAAGTTTGGTTCTTTGTGGCTTAATGTACAGCGCGCGCTACTTCACACGTTCCATTGATTCAAAAACAACTTCCAGAGTCTCAATCGCAACATCGTTTCCCTTAGCGTTCATTTCAGGACCAATGTACTTGCACGGCCAAGCGTTTCCGAATTCCCATCGCGCCACAGGATTTCCTTCTTCATCCATGAGAATTATAGCCATATTCCTTCGGGCAGCTTTCATTTTCCCCTGCTCAACCATTTTACGCCAATTATATAGCACCATAGAATCAGTAACACCCCACTTCAAGACAAGATTTCCATATTTCACAAGACCAGGCAGCTTTCGAGTGCGAAAAGGCTCGTTTCCTTCCCTATATTCTATAACCTCACTCGTTGAATCGGGGATGATGGCTTCGCAAAAACCTGCCGTGATAATGCCATCTATTTCAATCAAGAAGCGATTGTTGCCACAAGGGTCTTTTCTTTGTGCCAAGGGCATCCGTTGTTCCCTTATCTCGCTCGTATATATCTTTTTATTAGTACTAAAGATGTAGAGTTATAACATTTATGTAATTGCGCACGCTAAAGTTAATCAGCACCCTTCACGAGCCACCAACGTTCTTATTATTCGCCGATAAGTACGCTGATTTCCTGAACCGGGAAAAGGGATCGCACCTTTGTTCAGAATTCTTCCACCTAATCCTCCTTCTTCAAGAGCATCTCTAATTGGCTCAAATAGGAATTTTTTAACAATAATTATGCCACCTGGATTCAATTCTCGCACTTTTCTTATTAATTCTGGGACTCTCATGGCGATAGCCCTTTTCTTTACCTCAATGGAAAGCTTGTTGATTGGAGTATAACAAACGTCAATCAAGAAAAAGCCACGCGCTTGAAACTTGGCTAACAAGCGTTTCTTGTCTAAACCTTTTGGCATAATCTTGCGCTCAGGGTAAATATCCAATGCTTTCATAGTAGCGTTGAACAAGCTATCTCGACCAGTTGTCACTGGAAAATAGAAGTAGGCTCCAGAAGCAGGTGGAGACTCGCATATAATAAGAATCTTCAGCTCCTTCGGCTTCCATTTGTCTCTTGCAGAAAGGTACTTGTTCATCATAACTGTCTTAGAGTTTTGAACTCTAAATAGTTAACGATTGAGATAGCAGCGCGCTATTTGTCAGCACAGCCACTTTTCAAAGGGAGGAGATATTGAAAAAATGGAAGTAGCGGAATCATACCTTGAGGCATAGTAAGGACAGGGGGTGAGAGTATGGATAGTATTAAACTAAGGCTTATTTTAATGGGTTGTATCCTCATCGTGTTAGGCGTTATTTTGCTTGTTGTAAAAGGGTTCGCAGTACCGCTTATTGGATTGCGCGCGCTCCAATTCAGTAAATAGAAAGGTTCAAGTCTCTTTACTATATGCTAGTAACAAAGGTGGCATGTGTCTTTGTCTGATGTGGATAAAAGAATTAGTTCCAAGAATTCTCATAAAGTTACTGGTGAAAGTAAAAAGAAAACAGTTACTCGGACTTTTCGTATCAGCGCAGAATGGGATGACCTTCTTAAGAAGGAAGCAGAGAAAGAAGGAATAAGTGTAAATGTTTTGATGAATTTGATCCTTCGAAGATACACTCACGTCGGCAGATTAGCTCAGGGTAATAATCTCATTTGCCTGACAAAAACCACTTTTCGTAAGATACTGGAAGGCATCCCTCTAGAGCAGTTGATTCTGGCGGGTAAGAACACAAGCCTGAAAGACTTTCCACACATTCTAGGCATGCTGGGGATCACTTCAGATTATGATTCCTTTGTCTATTTAGTTTCAAGGCACTTTGGAGGCCCTAACTGTGCGATGTGGTTCTGCTGTTATCATCACACTCAAAAAAACAGTGACACCTTTCATCTGCAACACGATCTGGGACGCAAGTGGAGCCTCTATCTTCAAGAATATTTTCTTTCATATCTGAAGACTCTGAAGATTGAACCCGAGACGAAAGTTTATGATAATGCTTTGAACATTAAGGTTCACCGACCAAGATAGTCGCGCCCTCTAATAATACGCTTTGGATTTCATCCCAGCTCAAGAGAAAAGGCAGGGCGAGAGCCTTAAATCTCGCGCGCGCTAAGTGAAACGCCGAAGGGCATTTCACTTTTAACATTTTCCTACTCAGATGCCGGATTAGAGACTTGAGCAGCTTTTTCATAGAAATCGAGAATTTTGAAAATTATAGTTCCTATATTGTCTGCCAACGCCTGATAAGCTTCAACTTTTTTAAGAGTGAACATGTCCTCGCGTGAATCGTTGATTTGAATTAGACCAATTGTTATGCCATCTGCGTGGATAGGGATTAACGCGACTGATTCGTAGCCGTAGTCGTGGCAGGTGTTTCGTGTCCTACCAACCTCCTGTCTTTCCTTTTCTGTCAAACTTTTGAGGAGCTGAGTTGTGCTGTTGGTCCAGAAGGCTCCATCTTTGGTGAAGTAGGGATATTGGGGATTACACCTTTTCTTAAGTATATTGCCACACATGCATTCAACGAAGGGAGCGCCATCAGCATCTAAGACTAAATTGCCTTCTCTGTCTCTTACGTTGAGCGTGTTCTCTTTGTTGATAAAAATTTCTGGAAAACCCATGTGCAGAACGTAAGGGAAATCGCCTTCTTTGTGTAATCTTATGGCAACGCTTTGGAAATCAGAAGATTCACGCAACGTATTGAGAAATTCTTTTAGCACAAATTTGAGGATGTTGGGATATTGTGACCTTTTTGTTATATTACGCTCCCCTCTTAGATTTCATTGTTTCTGAATAGTTTTTTTACACAAATAAATTAAATGTTTGCATTTGAGTGCAGGTTAATGCAATGTATACGTTCATTTTATTTGACTATAATTATAATTCGAATTCTCATAAAATTAAAGGAGAAAAAAGAAAAATGTCTAAGAACAAAAATGCTACTTTAATTGCTTTGTTTCTGATGTTTGCTATGACTTTTTCGCTTGTTGCTTTGCCAAAAGCCACAGCACAGGGAACTATGAAAACGTATGCCGTCATTAGTGCGACGCCTAACCCCGTTGGCGTAGGCCAAGAAACCTTACTTGCACTCGGCATAACACAACAACTGGCATCCGCATCGGTTGGCTGGGAGGGAATAACCATAACAGTGGAGAAGCCTGACGGTCACACTGATACACTGGGGCCGTTCAAAACAGACTCTACTGGATTGACAGGAACCGTATACGTACCTACAATGGCTGGCAATTACACTTTGCAGACACACTTCCCTGAACAAGAGAATCCTGCTGACCTAACACGAGGCGATTTCATCCCCAAGGGCACTGTGATGCTTGCTAGCGACAGTGACAAATTAACGCTTGTCGTACAGGAGGAGCCAATAGAGTTTTATCAATCACATGCACTGCCAACTGAATACTGGACTCGTCCAATCGATGCGCAGCTGCCAGAATGGTACACGATCGCAGGAAACTGGCTGGCAATACCTCCTAATTCGTTCACTCCTTACAACGACTACGCGCCGGACACTGCCCACATACTCTGGGCAAAGCCACTAACGACTGGAGGTATAGTGGGCGGAACTTTGGGCAATCCTTACGATGAAGAAGCAGGTGGCTTCCACTCAAATGAAATTGGAGATGCATACGAAGGCAAATTTGGCGGGCGCGGAGATACTGCTTTGATTCTTAATGGAAAACTTTACTACGAGTTATATGCAGGCGGAGACATGTACAAGGAAACTGCTTGTGTAGATTTGCACACTGGTGAGGAGCTGTGGTCTAGGTCGTTGAAAAATCAAGATGGGGAGACTGTGCGAGGAGCTGGCTTATTTGGTCCTCCTGGGTTGTTTGGTCAGTTGATGTACTGGGATACTTATGACTACCACGGCGTTTACGACTACATATGGTGTGCTGTTGGCAGCACGTGGTACGCGTTTGACCCTTACAATGGAGACTGGGTATACACCTTGACGGACGTGCCTTCGGGTTCACGAGTGTACGGTCCGAAAGGTGAATTCCTAATCTACAGCGTTAACACAAATGGTGGCTATATGACAATGTGGAACTCCAGTAACATACCGAGGTTGTACGGAAGCAGGGGATACCAATCTATGGATTGGGCTCGGTGGCGACCCATGGGAAAAATCGTTAACGCGACAGGGCCGCACGGTGTCACTTATGATCCGTTAGGCTCGGGTCTTGAGAGGAACCCTGATGCTTGGCCACCCTTAGATTATCCGCCTAACCTGCCTACTGGATTTTCAGGATATCAGTGGAACGTTTCGATACCAACAGGCTTGCCTGGCGGCGTCCGCGGTGTTTTTCCGCAGGATAAAGTGGTCGGTTCAGACGTTTCCAGAACGAAAGTTACAGTATGGGGCTTAAGCTTGGAACCAGGGAAAGAAGGACAGCTGCTTTACAAGCAAGACTGGACACCTCCAACCACAGTGTCCCAGGGCAACATAACCTTAAGCTCTGGAGCTGTAAGCTCGGTAGATGGCCTTTACACTATAAATTCCAAAGAAGACAGATTACGCTATGGCTTCAGCACCGACACAGGAAAATACCTATGGACGATATCTGAGCCGCTAGCAACCTTAGACCATCTTATGGGAGGCTTCGCTGGCGAGTCAGGTCTAATCGCTGACGGCATATTCTACTCGGGAACAGTGAGTGGAGTAGTGAAGGCTTTCGATGTCAAGACAGGCGAGTTACTGTGGAAATACGCAGCTTATGACCCGTCAAACGAAATCTTGTGGAGCAACAACTGGCCCATCTCTTATCTGTTCTTCACCGAAGATAAAGCCTACATAGCCACGACTGAGCACTCCCCCGTTGATCCCAGACCCCGCGGTGGACCATTCATCTGCCTAAATACTACTACTGGTGAGGTGATATGGCGAGCGGATGGTTTGTTCCGTCAAACCGTCTGGGGAGGACCCGCAGTTATCGGTGACAGCATAATCGCAACCATGGATACATACGACCAACGCGTTTACTCAATAGGCAAGGGACCAAGCGACACATCTGTCACGGCATCACCAGAAGTTTCAGTGTACGGCAGCAGCGTACTGGTAAAAGGCATGGTCACTGACATATCTCCCGGAACTCAAGAATACGCTTTGACGGCGCGATTCCCCGATGGTGTTCCAGCTGTTTCTGACGCGAACATGAGCGACTGGATGCTGTATGTCTACAAGCAGTTTGAGCGCCCAACAGACGTTATGGGCGTTGAAGTGGTTCTAAGCGTGATCGACCCGAACAACAACTGTTACGAGGTGGGCAGAGCTACAAGCGACTCAAGCGGCATGTACAGCCTTGCGTTTACCCCCGAAGTTCCAGGCAAATACACCATAATCGCTAGCTTCGACGGTTCAGGTGCATACTACGGATCATTCGCTGAAACCGCTATAAACGTTGAAGAAGCTCCCGCTGCTACTCCAGAGCCTACATCGCCGCCGGCATCAGCTGCTGATCAATACTTCCTGCCCGTGTCAGCCGGAATGATTGTAGCAATAGTTGTAGTATTGGCCTTGCTAGTGCTACTGTTTAGAAAACATTAAAACCAAGCTAAATCGCATAAATCAATTTCCCCTTTTTTAGTTTAGCTACAGGCAATCATAAATCAAGCGTGTTGGACAGGGGCTGAAAAGGACTCTGAACGGGAAAAGCAATTGCAGTAGTCTTGCTTCAAGAAAAATGCAATTTTTCTCTTCTCTTTAATTTTCTGTCCGTTCAGAGCCTCAGCAAACCCTCATTTATCAACTTAACTCAGATCTTTTTTTGGAACTGTGTCCAGTAGTTTTTAGTGTATACTCGTTTTCGACATGTCATATATACTCCATTCCTCTTCCTTGTGCCCTATGTGTATGCTGAACCGAGTATACACCCCGTTACCAATTTTTAAAGAAAGTTAACCTCTCCAACTTGGAAGTTACGTCCTTTTGGTTGGTTGGATTAAAATTTAATCCACCACCACCACCATTTCACGTTCAATGGCTTGAGGCTGAGAAAAGGCACGACATAAGGAAAGATGAAAAGCACGTGTTTCTGAGAGGCATGTGAGAAAGCCTATTTCGAATTTTGATTCTTGAAGAGTGGAAAAAGGACTTTTTGAATATTTGAAATTCATAACTCTTTTCTGTTGTTTTTTTAACGTGTTGCTTCTTGTAGTATTCTTTTCAGAATAG
>CAZJQR010000073.1:0-11561 GCA_964548345.1 uncultured Candidatus Bathyarchaeia archaeon
CACTTAATGAGTATAACGTGGGGCTGAACAGTTTACAACGCGCCATTGTTAAAGGCACAATGGAATATTAGTGGAAAAAGAAGTTTTGGCATCAATTGAGATGGGGCAAAACGTTTATGCGCTGTTTCACTAAGAATACACTATGGGAAGAGAGGAAGGGACATGACTGCAACATCTAAGGACATGGCACCTGTTCAGAAAATTGGTTTGGTCAGCTTCAGATTTTCGAACATTGGCATATTTAGCTGGAACCGTCCGATATCAAAGATCAGGGAAATACTGGAGAAGTGCGGGTTCAAAATTTACTTATACATAAAAGTTTTTGGTGAAGACGAGCTGTGGGCGATAACTTCGTTTGAAGGAGCAGGGAAAATTGAAAGTTTGGAGACAGAGCTTATTGTGGCTTATGCCGCATCGCTGGAAAATTCGTTGCCCCTCGACTTGGAAGCCGTCGACAAGATCGTTAGGGAACAGCTTCCAGTAGGCTACCTTTTTTTCAGGAAAAAAGACAAAGCCATCTCTCTGAGCCGCATAGAGAATCTAATAAAGAAAAACGGAATCCCCTTTCTAGTAGGAGAGATAGAGCACCCCGAAGGTTTTTCGCATTTTACAGCCTTCACGGTGGGTAACAAAGACCTTACTGCTTTGGCTCGAGTGTCTCATGAACTTATGAAAAGCTTGAAATGCAAAAGGTGGAAGTGTTACCTCGGAGTCGAACACGTTTGGGAAGGGCATGGGGAAGAACTAAAGGAGAAAATGAAGATAGCCAGAAACCTGCTGAAACAGATCAGAGGTTGGGCACACGGCATTCCATGATGGGCTTTGATATTCCAAGTGCTCTCTTTTGAAGCTTATGGCGCTTTCCGTTGAAGAAGCGCCTTCAAAGCCTTAACGAGCTCTTCACACGCGACCCGCCTGTTCTCCACGGAACCATCAGTTTCCAAGCCCTCAATTTCCTTCTCCAGGCTCCGCACTTGCTTGATGACTGCTTGTTTCTTTTCCTCATATTCGTCGTGGAGTTTTTCTTGGTCAACCTCAAAAGCCTTCACGACCGACTCAAGTTCGCTTTTTGCGGCATCAAGCTTCCGCGTCACTTCAGCCGTTTTATTTGACTTGGTTCTTCTCGCGAAAGGACTGAAGATGCTTGCTTTCATTCGACTTGCCTCGTCAAGTTCTTCTTCAAAATCGTGGACTCTGAGGGTTAAGCGCTTGATTTCACTGTTTCTATTCGACGCCAATTTTCGAGTTGCAGTGGCATAATCCCTGTCGATCTGTACGAGAAGGTGATTCTGGTCTGCAAGCCTTCGTGTAGCCTCTACGAGAAAAGCCTCCTCGCGTCGCCTCTCGGCAAGCTTAAGCTCAACGTTAGAGATTACTTGTGAACGTTCCTTCACGAACTCTTCATCTACGGTTACGGCTGGATTTGCCTCAAACTCGGAAAGGACGCTTTTCAGGCTCAACAGCCAATCGTCATAATACTGGCTGAACGGCGAAAACGCAAAAATCTGACTTCCAAGGCTGTGCAGCCTGCCGAGAGTTTTCTCCACAACTTCCTTGAAAGCGGGCGCCTCACTCTCCTCCATCAGATATTTGCCGCTGGAATGATGTTTTTGTCCTTTCCGCTTTGCCTTTTCATGGTGTAGTTTTCTGCGTCCTCGCCCAGTGTTACGACGCGAACTTGTTTGAGGTCTGTAGCTCATGAAGGAACCCTTCTTGTGTCAAGGGTAATTAAGTAACGGTTTGACTGTTAAGAGTTACTGCCAAGCTGAAACCCATTTTTTGAAAGCTAAGGCAAGCGTCTGCATGGAACAAGAGTGCACAACGAGCTGTGAGCGCTCTTCTTGCCCAGATCAAACGCTTTCAAGTTCTGCTCCACAGTTTTATTGGGCACTGCTTCTGAGATGCTTTCTCTAATATTGTTCTCGTCTACTGGAAAGGCTTCGAGCGCTGACAGGCAGCCGAGGAAAACGGTGTTCTCAGTTCTAACATTTCCGCTTTCTCTTGCAAGCTGCAAAGCATCAACAACCGCGATGTTCTGAGTCCAACCCCTCAACTTAGAAACGACATCCTCAAGAGTGATGTATTTTGACCCTTTCTCAATTATGATTTTCGAGGTTTCAATCGGCGGATGCATTACCCGCTTGTTCATAAGCACTATTCCATCTTTCTTCAAGTACTCCAAATAACGCAGGGTCTCAATTGCTTCAAGGGACAGGAGGATGTCCGCTTCGCCATAAGGAATTAACGGTGAAAAGGCGTCTTCACCTATACGCAAGTGGACGGAGACCGCTCCGCGCGCGCGCTGCCCCGTCATTGCCGTTACCGAATTGTCCAAAATTAACAGGGTAAACTTGTTGCCGTTGTGAACTGCGTTGATAAGCGCGGGAATAGTTGCGTGAAAGAAAGTTGAGTCGCCAACCACCGCAACTATTCGCTCCTCAATAACATGTGACAAGCCGTTTGCAACGCCTACTGAGGCGCCCATGCAGAGCGAACTGTCGCCGCGCGATATGGGCGGAAAAACCCACATTGAGTAGCATCCTATGTCATTCGCAAAATAGTGCTCCTGACCCTTGGCCACCTGAATTTTCAACGCTTGATTAAGCGCCACGAACGTGGCTCTGTGCGGGCAACCAGCGCAGAACGTCGGGTACCGATCTGGAATAGTCTCCTTAAACCGCTTAGCTTCTTCGACAATAGCCTCATGTCCCGCGTACTCCACGTCCATGGCTGAAGCTATTCCCTCGGCAACAATGTTCGGGTTGTACTCCCATGCCTCTGAAAAAGTGATCGAGTTCTTCCCGAAAATCACCAAAGCAGGATTAGTGTCTTTCGCGAGGGCATAAACTTCCCTCTCCAAGTAAGGCGAAAGCTCTTCAACAACGATTACTTTTTTCAGGGTTTTAATGAAGCTTTTAATCGTGTTCTTCGGAAGCGGGTACGTGGTGCCCAGCTTCAGGATGTTGACTTTGCCTTGGAGCTTCAGCATTTTCAGCGCTTCCAGCACATGCAAATAAGAGATGGAAGCCGTAACCACGCCAACATCTGAGTCAGCCTGTTTCGTAAAATTAAACTCTGAATCTTCAAACTCTTCCGTCAGCCTAGCCGTGCGTTCAAGCATTTTTAGCTTCTTTTGCCGTGCAATCGCTCCCAGAGTGGCGTACTTTTCCCCGAGTTCTTTCCACTTGACTTTTTTGAATTCGCTACGGTTAATTTCGCCTAACTGGATAATTCCGCTTTGATGGTTCACCCGCGTAACGGTGCGGATAATCACGCGCGCGCGTGTTTCTCGGAAATTTCAAACGCCTTTTTCACCATGTCTTTGGCTTCCTGCGGCGAAGACGGCTCAAACATCGGCAAGTAAGCGTTAGGCGCGAAGAACCTGCCGTCCTCCTCCGACTGAGAAGAATGCGCGTGAGGGTCGTCCGCCATCACCAACACCAACCCGCCCCTGTCGCCTGTGTAGCCGAGAACAAACAGCATGTCGGAAGCAACGTTCGTTCCAACACTTTTCATGGCGGTAAGGCTTCTGATTCCGGCAAAGGCGGCGCCAGCGCACACTTCAAGTGCTACTTTCTCGTTTGTGGTTATTTCCATTTGATAATCAAAGTTGCCCCGTGCGTCTGAAAACGTGTCCAAAACCTCTGAGGTAGGCGCCCCCGGATAGAACGCTACAACCTTTACGTCAGCCTCTAAAGCGCCTCTAACGATGGCTTCGTTGCCCAGCATGAAGGCGTTTTTTTTCTCTTTAGCTAAAACATCCTTTAGAACCATGCCTACACATGGCTCTCATTAGTAATAAATCTTAATACCCAACTACTTTTTCGCGTGTTTCGCTTTTACGGCAGCCATTTTTCCGCCTGCTCTAAGCAGACTTTTTTCACGGTCGCTGAGACCAAGCTCAACCTGAAACTCTGCCCCTTTCGTGATGTTCTTCACGCGAAGGATTCGCCTTAAAAAATTAACGTCTAATTCTAGCCTGTTGCCCTGGGCTACGTCCGCGTAGTCCAGTTTGTCGACGAAAGTCAAGGGAACAATCCCGAAATTAACCAAGTTTGCCAGATGTATCCTTGCGAAAGACTTAGCGATGACCGCCTTCACGCCAAGATACTTGGGTGCCAGCGCAGCATGCTCCCTTGAAGAGCCCTGACCGTAGTTTTCGCCGCCAACAATGAAACCGCCACCCTTCTTCAGAGCCCTGTCTGCAAAGCTGGGAGCGACATAACGGAATACGTGCTTGCTTATCTCAGGAATGTTGCTTCGCAGCGCCATCACTTCTGAACCGCCTGGTAGAACGTCGTCGGTTGAAACGTTATCGCCCAGCTTCAACAAAACTTCTCCCATGAGCCTGTCTGGAATCGGCGGGAAGTTGGGCAACGGCTTTATGTTTGGTCCCCGCCTGACTTCGCCTGTGAAAGGCTTTTCTGGAAAGATGAACATGCTGTCGTCAACCTTAACCTTTTCAGGAAGAGTTATCTTAGGGTGGTTTCCCAGTTTTCGCGGGTCAGTTATCTCGCCATACAAAGCGGCGGCAACAGCCGTCTCTGGACTCGCCAAATAGACCTGAGCGCTCTGCGTCCCCGACCTGCCCTTAAAGTTTCGGTTGAAAGTTCGGATAGAAACAGCATCAGTTTTAGGCGCCTGCCCAATCCCAATGCACGGACCACAAGCGTTCTCCAGTATTCTGGCACCTGCGCGGATAATATCCACAAGCTCGCCGCTTGCAGCTAGACTCTCCAAAACCTGTCTTGAACCCGGCGATATGGTCAAGCTGACGCGGTTGCTGACTTTTTTGCCCTTCAAGAGCGCAGCAACCATCTTAAGGTCGCGAAGCGAAGAGTTGGTGCAGCTGCCGATGCAGACTTGGTCCACAGGTGTGCCTTCCACCGCGCTAACTGTTTTCACGTTGTCTGGACTGTGAGGAAGCGCTATCAACGGCTCAACGTCTCCCAAGTTTACATCAAGTACCTCACTGTACTTTGCGGCTTCATCAGCCTTAAGCTCAATCCACTGGGCTTCTCTTCCCTGACTTCTCAGAAATGCCTTCGTCACTTCATCCGATGGGAAAATGGACGTTGTCGCCCCTGTCTCCGTTCCCATGTTCGTTATCGTCGCTCTCTCTGGGACGCTTAAGGTTTTAACGCCTGAACCGAAATACTCCAAAATCTTGTTCACTCCACCCTTCACCGTCAATTTTTTCAGCACTTCAAGTATCACATCTTTTGCTGAAGCGAAAAGCGAAAGCGCCCCTGTCAGCTTCACGCCCATAATGCTCGGCATCTCTAAGTAGAAGGGGTCTCCAGCCATAGCCGCGGCGACATCAAGCCCTCCCGCGCCTATAGCAATCATGCCCATACCTCCAGCAGTGGGCGTGTGGCTGTCGCTCCCCAGCAGAGTATAGCCAGGTCTGGCGAAGCGTTCCAGATGGATCTGGTGGCAGATGCCGTTGCCGGGGCGTGAGAAAACAACGCCGTATTTGGCTGCGGCATCTTGTAAGTAGCGGTGGTCGTCAGCGTTCCTAAAATCGTTCTGCAACATGTTATGGTCAACGAAGCTTAGGCTTAACTTGGTCTTTACGTGGGGAACGCCCATGGCCTCGAACTCGAGGTAAGCTAAGGTTCCTGTAGAATCCTGCGTCAAAGTGTGGTCTACCCTCAAGCCGACCTGTTCGCCCAGCTCCATTTTCCCCTCCGCTAGGTGCTGCGCGATAACTTTCTCCGCTACTGTTCTGCTCATACATTTTTCTCCTCAGGACTTTCAACACTGTAATTCAAAGGAGTGGATAGCTACCTTAATTCTTTGAATAAAAATGGGAAGTCGGAAATTTAAATTTCGTGTAACAGGGTAGAAGTTTGCGACAATTATTCGCTTAAGCCCGTTGACAGGGGCATCTAAACAGTAAAGGTTATGGGTTCCTCACCTAAATAAGAAAGGGGGTTGAGCATTGTCGTTTAAGGCAAAAATGGAAGAAACCGCGAACAAAAAAGAATCCAGCCTTGTTTTAGCGCTAGATTTTCCTTTTCACAACCCAGAGAAACGCGGAGGCCTTCTAGCTGAAGCGCAAGATGTTCTAGAGGCGGTTCATTCGTATGTCTGCGCCGTTAAAATAAACCACCATTTGGTTCTCCCTCTCGGCACGTTTGACGGCGTGCAACAACTTGTAACGCGAATTCATGAAAAAGGGCTTCTTGCGATTATGGATTGCAAAGCAAACGACATCGGCGCAACCAATCAAGTCATATCGGAATACTATTACGCCGCGGGTTTTGACGCGTTAATAGCTAACCCCTTCGTAGGCTGGGAAGAAGGTTTAAAACCCATATTCGATGTCGCGCGAAAACTTCAACGCGGCACGCTTCTCCTAGCCTATATGAGCCATAAAGGAGCACGCGAAGGCTACGGTCAGACAATATACGACGAGGGGACAGGCGCAAAAACCGCTCAGTATGTGGCATTCGCAAAAAAAGCATTAAAATGGAATGCTGACGGCGTGGTGGTGGGTGCCACTCACCCTGAAAAAATAAGTGAAATCCACGGCATACTTGGAGAAAACGTACCTATATACTCGCCTGGAATAGGTGTTCAGGGCGGAACAGCGGAAGCAGCGTTTAAGGCTGGGGCGCGATACATTATCGTGGGTCGAAGTATAACTCTTGCACAGAATCCAAGCGAGACAGCGAAACGGCTTTGGGCTTCAATAAAGCATTTTAGATAAATTTTAAACGGGAATTGAATGGGAAGAAGCGTTTATCTTCCGCGTTTTTCCCAGAGCTCTTTTCTCAGCAGGTCCCTGACTGCGGACCTTATCACTGAGCTTCGACTTGGATACATGTTGGCTCTCACAAGTTCATCTAACCCTTCGAGGTAAGCTTCTGGTAATAGTACTGTCACGAGTTTCATGTTTTCCCCTCACTATATTAGTTAGATAACATGTGGTAAATATAAGATTTAATCCGAAGCGGAAAGCCATGTGAAGTCGCTACACTGTTTTCAGACTTTAATCGCGCTTGGTCTTGCCCACAGGCTTATTCGTCGCTGTTGCCCTGAGCTAACAGCGTTTCGTCTTTGCGGCTTTTGCCTCTTAGACCACTCAGGCGTATGCAAAAAGGAGGGATGCAACGGGAGAACACTACGAATTGAAAAGCAAAAAAAGCTATTATCAGCTTAAACCAGAACGATGCAAAGCCGTCCAGTACGGTTGACGCTACGCTGTAGCTACCTGGAATGCCTAGAATCGTGTAAACGTTGCTTGACACTAATTGGGCAAAGCCAGCCAGAGCTATACCTTGAGTTTGCAGGTTCACTGATAGGGTGTTTGTTATTATAATCTTGTCTGGAGTTACAGGGTAGTTGATGGATGTGAAGATTAAGAACAGGGCTATTATATCGAAACTCCAAGCTATCGCATGATAGAATAATGTTTGGAATAATGATTTAGGATTAGCCTTTAAGGCGACGATTCCGTCATGGTACTCCCTCAGTTTGTCCTCCATTTTTTTCTCAAATTCTTCGACGTTGACAGGGCGTCGCCGCACGAACGCGTAGAAGCGTTTTAACCTTCTAAGTATTCTTTTTGTTGCGCTGAGGTTTATGCTCAAGTAGATGATCACGATCAAAGGTAAAGTTAAGAGCACCATAACCGTGCCGATTGTCACTATAACTTCAACGTCTGAAGTGTAATTCGTTGCTAGAAGTATCAAGCCCAGAAATGACACGCCTAGACTTATCAACAACTCGAGGACGTTTTTCATAACGATTGAGGCGACTGTTCTTCCGCTGTCAATATTTGGGTCCCTAGAAAGCAAATAAGCCTTGAATGCGTCACCGGACCATCCTCCGGGAATAATGGCGTCTATGAAGATTCCAACCCAGCTTAGTTTGAAAACTAGGCGGTAGTTAGCTTTGAGCTTGAGGGATTCAAGTAAGCATTGCCAGGATAGAGCGTTAAATGCGACGCTTGCTAAAACGCAGAGGAAAACTAGGCTGTAAAAGAAAAGATTTGTTCTGCCTATTATCGACGCAACTCCCAAGATGTCGGTGAAAAAATACAGGTAAAGCAAGAAAGCTGCGAATCCTAGAAAAGCAGAGAGTGAAATCCACTTCCTCACCGATGGAGTTAAAGCCACATTCACGTTACCACTTCGCCCTCATGTGTTTCATACACAGCGTTTCATAAAAGGTTGTTTCAAAAAAGCTGGGTTTAATCCCAGTGAGGCTTCTAAACAGAATTCTCAGGTTGTTCCGCTTTCTTTGAAAACTCTCGCAAAAAGAACTCATGGAAAGCTTTTTTAGTCAGCATGGTTTCGAGCATACTCAGCAGTGTCTCCGAGAGTTGGTGGCATCGCCTTAACTTCTAGGTTGTACTTTTAGGCTTTATAAAACTCTGCTACTGTGAGTACATTAACCAACACTGTTACTTAAACTGCTATTTTAGAGTGATACGTTTAAAAAAAAGCGGAAACGTTTCTAATTGTCGGTAAAACTGGATTTCAATATTTTCGCTTAGGGTGGGCAGCTTCGAGAAAACTATAGAACACGCGTTTTCTACGAAAAGACGGTTAGAGTTCTTGGATTTCGCATTTGAGCTTCTTGATGATTTCTTCCGCTTTTAGCGGTTCCACTTTCAAGGTGTAGAGCCTGCTTGGTGTGCGAAGCTTCAGCTTCACAGTTTCCTTCAGTCTTTTAACTAAGCAGTATTCGGCATGGGCGCTCGTCTCTACGAACTTTTCCACATCATGGATTTCAGACGGCATAAGTGGTCCTCACTTCTGGTGCTGTCATGGATGTGAAGCGAGTTTTTATCTGTTTTGGTTCACGCGCTTCAATACAGAACAGCTTAAATCTGAAATTGGCTAAATTAAGGTGTTGAGGCTGAAAATGTGAGTCAAGATAACGTTTTGGTTGCTATAACTGCAAGCAAGGAGAAAGAAGAAATAGTGTATCGAATTGAGTCCTCTAGTGATCTGTCGGAGGAAGAGCTTGAATACTACATTGGAGAAATAATCTAAGGGATATGCAAATGGAAAAAAACATTTGCAAAGAAAACGTTAGAAGTTTTAAAGGTAAAATAAAAGAAAAGCGCGCGCGAAAAGAAAAAATAGGAATGCTTAGTCTCGCTGTCACTTGGGTTTTGGCTTAATTCCCAGTTTCACTGCGATCTCGACTGTGTACTCATTTTCCGTTTTTCCAACTGAGAAATTCCAGTTTTTGACATCTACTTTCATGTCTTTGAAATAGCCAATTACTGCATCCTTATACTCTTCAGCCGTTTTACCAATTTTCTGTAGTCTTTCGGTGATGTTAACCTCTGTTTCAGACATTCACGGCGCACCTCCTAAATTATAAAACACATTACATTAAAAACAATACTATTTGATAACTTTTTAAGATTATGTGACTGTGCAACTACAACAGCAATTTTGCTTTGGTGGCTTGCATCGGTTTCAAACCAGCGTTCTTCTTATGTTTATTTTATTAGGTTGTTTTCAGGGTAACGCGGCAAGCTAGAAAGGTGATTTTTTGGTTCTGTGTCTGAGTGCAATCAGTTAAATATGGGGCAAGAGGTTGGCTTTTATTAGGTGTCAAACATGCCTGCAGGGGTTGGAGACGAGTTCCAAGAGAATACCAAGCATTCTCGGGAGAGGCTTCTTGGTGGTTATCTGGATTGGTCAAATAAACCAGAGACTTACAAGAATTATTCTTCAGCCAAAATAATCTCGCTTTCCCGAGATTTTCCCGCTGAATCTCTTTCCGTTGTTGAAGTGTTGAAAAGGCGTAGAAGCATGCGTTCTTTTTCGTCTAAGGCGTTGTCGGTGGATGACTTGTCTTTTCTTCTCTGGGCTTCTACGGGTGTTCAGGGAAGGGAACGCGGTTACGAATTCCGCACAGTGCCATCTGCTGGGGCACTTTACCCTGTTGAAACGTATCTTGTTGTCAATAACGTTGAAGACTTGGAGAAAGCGTTGTACCACTACAGCATAAAAGCGCATGCGCTGGAAGAGTTGAAGTCGGGAGATTTCGCTGAAAAAATGGCTCATGCGGCTTTGGAACAGAAAATGTGCATTAACGCGCAGGTTGTGCTAGTTTGGACGGCGGTTTTTGAGAGGTCAAAGTGGAAATACGCGCAGAGGGCTTACCGTTACGTGTATTTGGAAGCTGGGCACATGGCGCAGAACCTTGCCGTCGCTGCGACAGGCATTGGTTTGGGGTCTTGTCAAATCGGAGCTTTCTTTGATGACGAGGTAAACCAAATCTTAGGTGTGGACGGTAAAGAGGAAAGTGCGATTTACCTGAGCGTAATTGGTCATCCCAGATAGCAGGTTATATCATTAAAATAGAGAATGGTTGTGGCTTCTTTAGTCAAGAAATCTTTGCAGTCGCGAAAAATATAATTATTAATGCGGTTACAGGTAGTTTTCGTGAGAGTTGGGTGGTGTGAGCGTTGGGCGTTTATGTGACGAAGGCGGATGGCACTAGGCAGTTGTTTGATAGGGAGAAAGTTGTTAGAACTTGCTTACGGGTGGGTGCAAGCAGGAGAATTGCTGAAGAGGTTGCGGGAAGAGTTGAAGACAGATTGTATGACGGGATACCAACCCGCAAGATTCTTCAGTTGGCTTTCAGGCTGCTGCGCAAGTACAAGCCTGCAATTCGTCATATTCTTGACTTGAGAAGAGGCTTAAGCTTGATGGGTTCAAAGCCAGAGTTCGAAAGCTTTGTTCAGGTTCTGCTGGCGCGCAACGGGTTTGAGGTGGCTCCTAACAGGATTATAACAGGAAGATGTGTGGAACACGAAGTTGACGCCATCGCAAAGAAAGATGACGTAACGTATTTTGTTGAGGCAAAGCATCATGTAAGTTATCACACTCCAACAGGGCTGGATGAAAGCCGAATAGCCAGAGCCATTTTGGAGGATGTTACTGAAGGCTTGGAACTTGGCAGAAGCAGCTTGAGAATTGACAGGGCGATGATTGTCACCAACACCAGATATTCGGAGCACGCAATGCGCTACGGCGAATGCAGGAATATCCTTCAAATCGGATGGCGTTCACCAGCAAACCTCAGTTTGCAAAACCTGATTGAAGAAAAAAACCTGTATCCACTAAGCTGTCTTAGAGGCTTAAAAAACGAAAGCAGAACAAAACTGGTCAATTCAGGAGTAGTGCTCATAGAGCAGCTGTTTGAAGAAAACCTGTCGTCGCTTGCCAGAAGAACAGGAATCCAAAAGGAAACGCTTAAGCAAATCATAGAGAAAGCCAAAACCAGCAGAATGGCCGCAAACAACTTTTAAACTCAACTTTAACGTTCAGCAGTCTCTTTAGATTCTGTTAATCTGTTGTGCGATTTTTTTGCTATAGCCCCCTTTTATATAGTAACTTTAAGTAGTTCTGAGAAAAGCGCGGGGGAATAGCCCCCTATAGGTTTCTGCAATGAACCTCTATTAGGATCCTAATATGCCGTTCGTGGTGGGCCGGACCGGACTTAACCCCAAACGGGTAGAGTCCCTATAACTCGCTTGCGCGTTTGGGCCTTTCTTCCTGAGTCTAAGCCAAAGTTTGGAGCCG
>CAZJQR010000074.1:0-10867 GCA_964548345.1 uncultured Candidatus Bathyarchaeia archaeon
GGCGAAGAGGCTTCTTTGCCCACTTTTGCGATTAGGGGCTTGCCTTTAGACAAGAATGTGGTGAGCAAGTCTCGTTCAGTGAAAATTCCAAATGGTTCTCCTTTGCTGGTGACTATAACGCTGCCGATGCGTTTCTTCCCCATTATCTTGGCTATGCTGGCTACGGGCGTTTTCTCATCGGCAGTTACAACCTCTTTACTCATGAAATCATCGACTTTGACCCCGGTTTCAGGGACCTCGGGCAAACTACAAACAAGGTCTGACGCGGTTATAACTCCCACGAGATTTCCTCTATCAAACACCGCAAGCCTGCCTTTCTTTAGAATCATCATCTGAGCGGCTTCCTTTATCTTGGCAGTTGGACCTATCGTGATAAGCGGATACGACATTGCAGCCTCAACTTTTTCCTCTGTAGGATCTTTTCCCAGAGCGAAAACTTTGCTGAGCAAGTCCCTCTCGGTGACTATACCCACCGGCGTTTCATACTTCGTAACGATTAGGCTTCCGATGTGCTTCTCGCCCATGATTCCCGCAGCCTCAGCCATTGACGCCTCAGGGGTGATTGTGACAACATCCTGGCTCATGATATGCTTAACTTCTTTGTAACGCGAAAGGTCGCGGAGGTACTGTTTATACGCGCTGTCGAGGACGCTTGGAAACTCTTTTTTCAAGTCTTTAGGTGTCCTCATAAAATTGCCTCATCATATAATAGTCACGATGCCTAATTAAGGCTTAAGTTTTCATCAGTTAGCTCGCTCATTCCCGCCAAACAGAGAGTATTACCCATTTCTCTACTCTATTTCGGGTCCAGAGTTCCGGTAAAACCCTTAAAATTCTCGTAAAAAATGTTGTAGTGGACCGGGGGCAATTGCTTTTTCCAAATAATCCGCGTTTTTCAGGTTTCTGTATTTTTAGACGTAAGAAAAATTGATGCAGAGAGTGTTTGGCCTACCAAAAATATCAGCGATAACAGTGATACTTCAATGATACCAGGGTTTGCAACCAAAAGCGCAATATATTGAAGCAGATAAAAGGGCGTACTGAGTATCCGAAAAGTATTCCTGAAAGTATTTGGATTGTCCCAAATATTTTATTTGATTTTGGATGTTTAGCTATATCTCGCGTCTTTAGTAGGATTAAACCCCAGAATATTTGGATAATTCCGAGCAAATCGAAAATTACGATCGTCAGATATGTAAAGATGAGGCTTGCTTGTGTTTCTTGGAAGAAACATGGGTTCCAGTATGGACCAACCTCTCCGTTTATATATACCGGGTGTGCAACTGCGACAAGCCCCGCCGCAATAAAAAGAATTATGCTTATGATTATGGCGCGCGCTTTTGTTTATGCAGCTGGTTAAGGGGTTGCAGTGGAACCAATAGCGTACACTTTGCCGTCGTTTGAGCCAATATAGAGTATGCCGTTAGCAATAGAAGGGGTTGATTCTATTGGGTTTCCGGTTGTGTAGCTCCATATTTCGCTGCCTGTTGAGGCGTTTAAAGCATAGACGTTGTTGTCCTTTGAGCCAATGTAGACTACGCCGTTAGCAACGGTGGGACTAGCATTAACCTCGTTCCCTGTTGTGTAGCTCCATATCTTGTTACCGTTTGCAGCATCGAAAGCATACACGTTATGGTCATCTGAGCCGATAAACACCACATTGTTGGCAACAGCTGGAGAAGACTCCACTCGACCCTCAGTGGTGTAATTCCATATCTTGTTACCGTTTGCAGCATCCAAAGCATAAACTGTATTGCTTGAGCCAAAGAAGACCCTGCCGTTAACAACAGCAGAAGAAGAATACATCGGACCCAAAGCAAAAAAGTTCCATATTTGTTTCCCCGTTGCAGCGTTCAAAGCGTAAGCAGTATCATGCGAGTTAACGTAAATCATCCCGTCAACGACTGCCGGAGAAGACCACACAGAATTACTAGTCATGAAACTCCATATTTTGCTACCCGTTGTAGCATCCAAAGCATATAGGTTGTCATCGTTTGAGCCGACATATACCACACCATCGACAACAGCAGGAGTAGAATACACATCACCTTTGGTAGTGAAATTCCATATTTTGCTTCCTGTTGCTGCGTCTAAAGCGTACACGTTGCAGTCGTCTGACCCAAAATAGACAATGCCGTCTGCAACTGTGCAAGAAGACTCCACTCTATTACCGGTCAGATAGCTCCATATTTTGCTACCCGTTGTCGCGTTCACAGCGTAAACTCTGCCATCATTCGAGCCGAAATAAGCTACGCCATTAACAACCGCAGGTGAAGGATACTCTATATTCATTATGGTTGAGTAGGTCCATAGAGTCTGATTTGTGACTGGTCCTGTTGAAGTTGAGTAGCCTGTGCGCGCTAGGTCATAATGGAATGTGGGTGACTCGCCTACATTAGACACGCCCACATTTGACTGCTGGTCATTTTGAATTTGTTGCTGAAAAATTGTGTAGACTCCGATTCCTAAGATAATTGTTAGAGTCAAGAGAGCCATGATTGTTATTATCAGTGTTGATTTTCTCAGCATCTCGAATCTGATGGATAATCCAACCATGTATAAAAATTTTTCCTAAAAATCACCAATTAAATCAACACACTACCTTATACCTTTATCAGCTAACATAAGAAAGTTAGATGTTTATTTAATTAACCAAAATGCCAAGAATTGAAAGAAATCGAACAGAAAACAGGTGAGGTATCTCGTTTCGTTTTAGGGATTTTTCCCATGTCACCCGTAACCTTTTCCATTTTTTTGCTCTAAGAAAAATTGGAGTTTAGCGCCCTCTGCCAGTCGACATAGGCTATTTTGAATAAGAGTAAATTTTTATTTTTATAGAACTTTCAGCAATGGGATAACCAAGAATTGAAATACTATTTAGAATATCTTCAGAAATAAATCCCTTTTCTGAATTTAACTGATAAATATTATCAAGCGTCTTTTTAACCTGTCCATCCGGATCAGCAATACTCTCATGCGATAAGATCAACCACACTGTATGCTGTTCAGTTGTTAGGAGAGCTTCATTTAATTGATCAATTGTCCGTATCCCTTTTACAACGTTGCTTCCATTGTAGTAGTGTTTAAAGTTTATTTCAAGGTAATATGCGTTTATTATTATGAGATCTCCTGCTCCTTCTCTCTCTTCAACGTAAATTGCAGCCGCCTTCCACTGTTCCTTGTTAAAGTTGGTGTAATAAGAGTAAGAGATCATTGTGCTGTCAATTAACAGAATTAGAACTAAAATGTAACGCACTTTCAGATTTTTCTTTGTTAAACCTTTGGAAACTAACAAATAGAATGCAGGAGAAACCAATATAAGATATTTTGGCATGTAAATTGGTTGAGATATTAAAGAAATTGTTAGAGAGAGAATAATCGGTATTCCCATCCAGATAAAGCAAAAATTAACGCTAAACTTGGACGAATCAAAAAAATATGCCTTTATTCTTCTTAAATTTTTAAAAAAGTATGATCGAATAAAATACTTTCTTAAGATATCTAATTGAAAAATACCTTTTATAGAGTACCCAAAAACTAGGAGCGTGACAACAGAACTATTACAAAATATTAGGATAGTTCCTAAAATTGAAATGATATTTGGTTTTGGAATCCATGCTATGGCACTGTATCCCTCTAGAATGTACGGCGTGACTTCAAAAAGTTTAATCAACCATGGAAAAAAACCTAAAATAACCAAGAAAAAAGTGATAAGGCACTTTTTGACATACCCTACTCTATTTCTATAATAAAATAAAAGATAGAGAAATTGAAAAATTAATATGAAAATGCCGTAAAAATGAGTGTATAACATTACTGTGCTAGCAATTATGTAACTGGCCCAATATCTTAAGCGGTTTTCATTAAGGCTTTTTAAGAAAAAGAAAATTGAAAATAAAGTTGTTAAAGTCAAAAGACTGTACATGCGTGCCTCTTGTGAAAAATAAATCTGAAAAATTGAAACCGCAAAAATTAAAGAACTGTATATTGCTATCTTTACATTAAATAGGTACTTTCCAAGCTTGTAAAGCGCAAGTATAGATAAACTGCCAAAAATAGCTGATAAGGATCTAACTGCAAATTCACTAGCTCCAACTAGTCCTATCCAGAAATGTAACAGAATGTAATAAAGAGGCGGAATCTGTGTTTCATACGATGGAGGATTTAAAATGGAAGAAAGGTCTTGTTGAGAAAAATGAAGGCTCATTTTCTCATCAAACCAATAACTCTCACTGCCGAGAGCATAGAACCTTAAGAAAAAACCTACACAGCAAATCAGAACAATAAGAATTACTTTGTTTTTATCAATCCAACTCAAAGATTGCAAAGCACTCCTCTTAAAAATAAATGTAAATAATGCTACTTTAAAACGTTAATGACCTCTTTACACAATAAATAAAAATTGCCTAAAGTTGGTTTCGAGTACATGACCCAACGGGATAATTTAGTCTGAAAAAACGCAAGTGAATAAGCTCGTTCAAGAAAGTAACCGAGGTCTTCCAAAAAGCGGTCGAAAAAAAGATATCTCGGTTCATTATAAGGCTTTTTCCTATGTCACTCGTAACCTTTTTCCTTTTTTTATTTAATGATTTTTGGATAGATAGTCGCTCTCAAATAATCTTACGCATAGACTTTTTTTTGTTAAAGTGATATAACGTACTATTAAGCAAAGACATGCCATGCTCACTTACGAAAGGGGCAGACAAAAATGAAAAAAGCATTAACATCGATATTAAGTATAATTTTGTTTTTGTCGATGTTTTTAATGCTCGCATTTAATACCCAAGCTCAAAGTTCTACAACGGACTGGTGGCCTATGTTCCACCATGACTCGGCACATTCCGGGTATTCAAATTCAACAGCATCAACTGTAAATCATATTTCATGGATTTTTGCGACTCAAGGTAACATATATTCTTCTCCTGCTGTTGTGGACGGCAAACTATATGTAGGCTCACTTGATCGCAATGTTTATGCTTTGGATGCTGCGAATGGTCAACTAATCTGGAGCTACCCGACTAGCAATACAGTTTATTCTTCTCCTGCTGTGGTGGATGGCAAAGTATACATATGCTCCATGAATGGCAAGGTTTACGCTTTAAATGCGAAAAACGGTGAACTACTGTGGAGCTACTCAACCTATAGCTACGTAAGTTCTTCGCCTGCTGTGGTGGGTGGCACAGTCTACGTAGGCGCGACAGACCGCAAGGTTTACGCTTTAAACGCTTCCAACGGAAATCACATATGGAATTATACGACTGGAGGCAACGTGGATTCTTCTCCTGCTGTTGCAGATGCCAAGGTCTACATAGGCTCGTGGGATGGCAAGGTCTATGCTTTTGACCAATTAAGTCCTTCTCCAAGTCCTTCTTCCAAGCCAGGACCTGCACCCGTTCCGACTCCAAATCCAACGCCAATCCCATCAGCCACCCCAAAAAAGGCTCCTGATAATACGCAACCACAGACCCCCTCACCAATTCCGTCCCCTACTTCATCACCATCTCCACCTTCCAAGCCAACGTCACCTCCTGAAGAACAACCTCTAGTGGCTTGCGCAATGGTCATTATGATCTTGCTTGGTTTGATTGGTACAGTTTTATTTAAGCGCAAAAAGAGGAATCTCGGTTCGTCTTAGGGATTTTTCTATCTGAAGAATACCCTCTTTCCATTGTTGGAGTGCATTTTTATTGACGCAAGTTAGGAATAGCGATGTGAGTATAAACCGCAAAACTATTATTTCCAATTGTGGTTGATTAATAGAATCTGTCGAAAGTCTTTGTGAACGTTGAGGATATTTGCTGCAGCAGAAAGCTTGCTATTCGTCTAAACTGATCAAAAGGAATTGGAAGAATTATGGCGTTCGATCGAGAATTTAAGAATCCGGCGCTGATACTGGGCGGGGAGTTGGCAGGTTTGTGGGCAGCTAGAATTCTAGGAAGAAGGGGTGTTGACGTATATATAGTGACAGGGGATGCGCAAGATGTGGCTTTATCGAGTAAGTACTGCAAGAAAAAACGTGTCATCGCCGGACCGTGGGATTGTCAGGTTTTAAGAAAGATATTACGAGAGGCAGCGCGTACTACAAGCAAACGCCTCGTTGTGTATCCGGCTTCTGATGATTTGGCTCTTAATCTATCTATAATTAAAGATGATCTTCCCGATGACTTTTGTTTTGTAGTTGGTGAAAGGGATGCCGTGGAGACTCTTGTCAACAAGAGAAGATTCTATCAGGTGCTTAAGAAGAACAAAGTTCCGCATCCTGTTACTTATTTTCCGAGAGATTTAGCTGACGCTGATCGGCTTGCTTCTCAAATTTCGTATCCTATTTTCATAAAACCTTCATTTACTCATCTCTTCAATAGGGCATTTGGTTATGAAGTAAAAGGTTTTGTTGCCAATTCGCGTAATGAACTGCTAAAGTACTATCGCTTGGCGTCGTCTAATGCGGTAGACGTTTTATTTCAGAAAATAGTTTCAGGTGCACCACCATCCTTCTATCAATTAGAAGGCTTCTATAATCGAGAATGCGTTCCATCCATTCTCTTTGCGAGACAGGCCATAAGAATCTGGCCTCTCAACTTTGGGACCACCACGCTGTGTAGAAGTATTACTTTGTCTGATCTCGCTGAGGAAAGTAGGGAAATTAGCAAGTTCCTCCAGACCATAAAATACAGCGGAATTATGAGCGCTGATTTCAAGAGGGATCCAGCAGATGGAAGATTAAAGCTCTTGGAAATAAACGCCAGACTCTGGCTGCATTTTTGGTTGCCGACAGAGTGTGGAGTTGACATCGTTTTTGCCAGTTATCTGGATGCGTTGGGTGAGAAGGTGGAGGGCTCTCATCTATACGCTACCGGTGTCAAGAGCCTTCACTTTCCCATTGATCTTAAATCTTCAGCAAAAATGATTTGGCTTGGAGAGTTAGGTTTCTCTGAATACACTTCGTCATTGCTTGGGAAAAAAGTGTTCGCTTATTTTAACCGCAAAGACATGCTTCCCTTTTTCCGTTTCTATACTGGCTGGGCGTATAAGTTATTCAAAGCAAGGATAAGTAGCGCGCTATAATTATGCTACTTCCGTCTCTTTGCGCTTATGTTAGGAATCTAACCCTGGAATTTTCCGCTCTGTCGCTTTCGTCCTTCGTATGAGGTTTATTTTGCGTATGAACGCGTCCTAACAGTCGATAATAGATTGCGTTCTCTTTATTACTCTATGAAACATGTGTTTGCACAGCATTACCTAGGCGGTTTTTGATCCAGCCAAGCTCTATCTATCCTAGCACTGATTTGTGTTCGAAGGATAAGATCAAATTTCCTATAAATCTTGCAATTGTGATTATTATGGACATAACTCTATTTTGGTCCTTTTTTCCACTTGAATCGTTCAAGAATTTGGAAGGCCTTGAGGTTAATTCGGTTCTCAAAAACAAGAAGACGCGTTTTTGACAGAAAAGCGTTCCTCAAGATCCTGTAGGTAATTCTTTTCACAACTAAGGGCTTCCAGACTCGTACAAGTGGGAGATTACTTATGAAATCAATCTTGTCAGCAATCTTATCCATAAAGACTCGTTCGATCAAGGTGTTCATCAGAAATATCCCAGGCGACACCTCTTTAAATCTTGAATCAAAAGAGGTTTTAGCAAAGAACTCGGTTTTGTTACGCTTCATGGTTAACACGTATGATAGTGGCATGTCATTCAACTCCAAAAACCAAACCTTAGATTCAAAATAAGATTTACCTTCTCTGTTTCTTTCAACTCCCTTCAAGATAGATGATAAACCCAAATCTTTTATGGCTTTTTCTTTGCCCTTCAAATTAGCCTTCCAGCTATGCCTCTCAACCTTCCAGATTTTCGCCAATGAAGTACGGTCCAGATCAAAACAGGAAATTTGCCATGATCCTAACTTGTCAAGTTTTCTGCCAATCCTTTTAAACTCTTTAGAATCTTTTCTGTTGAGAGATTGTCTAAAAGAATCCAAACTTTTTTTTACAGGAATTACAGCTTGTCCCTCCTGGGGAAAACGTGTGTAACTCAATTTCCTTTTTCTACAAACTTTCTCCAATATTCTCTGGTCAGCTGATTCATCCCTAACCGTAACATCAGCTGATTCACAGTGAAGATGCCTGAAAAGAATCCTAACCATTTGGTCAATACAGACTTCACGGTAATTATCAGAAAAAAATTCTGGACAAGTATACTGATCGAAATTAGAAACGTATCTGAAGCCAAAACGGGACCTCATAAGCAAAGGTGCAAAGCCAACAATCTTCTCGCCGGATAAGAAAACCATAAAGAAAGGATGCCACCCCATCCTCTGGCTAAACTTCCAATGTTCAACTATCAATGAACTAAATAGAAAAGGATCATCAACATGATCTTTCAACTCTCGATCCCAAAAATCCTGCATTTCCACAAAGCGATCGATATCTGAAACAACCAAAGTTGAAATTTTCATTTTCCACTATCATCTTCAATTCATTGCAATAAAGGAAAACTAAAACATCCCTATATATTATGGTTTTTTAAACTCAAATACAGAGTTAGCCTTAACGTCTCAATCGCGCGCGCGAAAACATGGACACATGCGAGTCACGAAACAGGCCTTAGACAAGGATTGGCATTCCTTGCTCTTTCTCATCTTGCAAATCGGCGCTAAAACAGTTTTTTACTCTATGCATTAATTACTTTTGAGTTTATGTTTTTGTAGCGCGCTAGTTAACCACCCGTTCGCTTATTTACTTCCTTTTGCTTAGGTGTAGCGCAAATGTTAAATTGACTTAATTCTATAAGAGACGGCACTGAAAAGACGAGGGAATTTTGATGAACAAAAAAGGTATATCTGCTTTGGTGGTCGTAGCCATCGTTGTCATTGCTGTGGTTGTAATTGGAGTTGTCGCTTATTATGCGTTGAGCGGAGGCGGCAACGAAGACGGCGGAAACGGCGGAAACGGCATTGAGGGCGCAACCAGTATAACGTTTGATGTAAACGCTATTGTTGCCGGAGTTCAAGAGTTTGACAAGTTTACGGTGAAGAACTTGAATACTGCGGATGTGTGGTTAAGGGTGGATCAGGTAGACGCTCAAGGGAATGCTTTTACATATATACTGAAACAAGCTGGTCAAGAAGCGTGGGCTAATTTTGGCGGTGAATGGATGGATGTTTCTTCTGATTACGCGACGTACGCGGATAATCCGTTAATCGGGTACGTGGCACTAGACAGCTATCTGCAGGAACTTGCGAATTGGTCTGGTACTGGAAATTATGAATTCACCCACAACGCGGATTCGTTCGTAATCTCGAATATATATGTGGATCCGTCGGTTCCCGACTCAGTATTCTCACCCGAATAGTTTTGCTAACTCAGAAAGACGGAAAACCCCTTACCTTTTTTTTTATTATTTCAACTTACCCTTCTCCATAGCGTGCGCCCACCCTTGCAAAACCAACCTGAGAACTACCTAAGGTAAGTTTGGTTTGTTCTAAGGTTCTTCTGGGATTTTTTTGAGTGGGTAACAATTTATATCGTAACACAATTACACGTGCATTTTATTAAGCGCGGGTTCTGATGCCCACACTTTTAACTCTTTTATAATTCCGAAAACTTAATCAAACAAACTGTGGTAAATAGGATAAAGTGAATTCGGTGGTTTTTTCCAAGTCCGTTGCGAAAAAAATGCAGGGCGACATAAAGCGCACGATATTCTTGATATTGGTTATAATGATGATTTGTTCCATGTTATACGTTCGTATTCAGGACGCGGAATGCAGGAGTCGACTCTTTTCGTTCGTGCAGATCGGAGATGTTCAGTCGGCAAATGAGACCCAACTGCAGAGCGTAGTGAGTTTTGTCCTCGACAACAAAACTGTTCTTGACATCCGGTACGTAGTTAGTATGGGTGATATCGTTGAGGTTTACCACGACGAGAAAGATTGGGAGATGAAGAACGCTGCTTTCTCGCAGTTGACAGGGGTCATACCTTTTGGGTGGCTGGCTGGCGATAACGACGGCGAGTCAACATGGTACTTGGGGGACGAGTATTACGCTTTCGATGTATCGAACTACCCGAACATGACTTCATCGTACGACCAAGGCCGTAGCACGGCACAATTCTTCAACTTCAGCGGCATTGAAATTCTGTTTGTAAACCTTGAGTATTTCGCCAATGAGACCGCTCTTCAATGGTTTGAAAGTCTCTACCGGCAGTATGATAATGCTACTGTGATCTTTTCAACACACAGCTACCTTGACTTTGTGGGAAACTACACAGAAGACACCTTAAACTCTACTTATTTAGACGCATATCCGCGCGTAAGCCTTGTGCTATGTGGGCACTTGGTCTACGCGGTACATCAAGAGGTTAACGGTAGACAAGAAATCCTCTTCAACTATCAACGCGTATTTAACTATTTTCCAGACCTTAGCGACTTCGTCAGGGTTTACACCGTTTTTGATGACGGAACCGTTGATGCATGGACATACAGTCAACTGAGAGACAGGTTCTTGACAGATCCTGCAAATCAGTTCTCTTTCACTCTTTTTACCCCACCAGTCCCAACGCTCACGCCAACGACCACACTATCACCGACCCCATCTCCTACGCTCAATCCTACGCCTTCTCCAACAGATTTGCCATCGCCCACTCCAACCGCAACACCTATACAAACACCTACACCTACACAGAGTTCTGACATTCCAGAATTCCCCTTAGCCGCAGCCTTAGCAATAGTTATTACAACAGTAACCATATCTGTCTTAGTCCTCAAAAGGAACAGCGCGCGTTAAGTCTTTTTTCTTATGCGCGCGCTACTATCCACACTCAGCGTCTTTGAAACCCTAATTTTTATTGAGAAAGCCGAAAAAATTT
>CAZJQR010000075.1:0-10751 GCA_964548345.1 uncultured Candidatus Bathyarchaeia archaeon
GCCGCATTTGCCTTTCAAAGCGTCAAAGTCGCGCAGGGTTTTAAACATGTCTGAATGGAACCATATGTCTTTGAATGACGTTTCGCGTACGTTACCAAGTTAAATGGGAAGATACGGGCATGGAGTGACGTCGCCGTTGGGATAAACGCGGCAGTAGTACAATCCTGCGAGGCAGCCTCGAATCCACCTGCTCATGTCCAGACCCATATCCTTCGCAATTCGCATGAACTGGGGTGCACAGGAAGGCCTTACGTTGAGCCAGTGCTTTGCAACTTTCCCGAAGGTTGTCTTAATCATGTTTTCGTATCAGCGGGGGATATGTCGGCGATTTTCACGCCTCTACCGGTAGGCACAAGAAAGAACAGGTGGAAGTTTTCCACGTCAATGTTTTCAGCCAGCGACATAATGTCATCGATTTGAGTGTAGTTTTGCTGAGTCACCGTCGTGTTCACCTGGACAAGCACGCCGTTTTCCTGCAAGGCTTTGATGGCGCCAACAACCTTGTCCCATGAACCGCTTACACCCCTGAACTCGTCATGCTGCTCTGGAATGTGCGAATCCAAGGTGATGGACACGGTTTCTATGCCCGCGTCCTTGAGACGCTTCGCGGCTGCAGCATCAATGAGGCTGCCGTTGCTTCCCAGCCCCATCTTCAAACCTTTCGATGCGCCGTAGCGGACAAGCTCGTAGACATCTGGGCGCAAAAGAGGTTCACCTCCGCTCAAAATAAGCAGTGGTCTGCTGACTTCGCAGATTTGGTCTATGAGGTTTTTTTACTCTTCAGTGGTTAGTTCGTTTTCAAGTTCCTGAGTGGTGGCGTTTATGTAACAATGAGAACATTTCAAGTTGCATTTTCGAGTAAGGTTCCACGAAACCACAAGC
This sequence comes from uncultured Candidatus Bathyarchaeia archaeon, assembly GCA_964548345.1. Lineage (GTDB taxonomy): Archaea > Thermoproteota > Bathyarchaeia > Bathyarchaeales > Bathycorpusculaceae > SG8-32-3. The sequence goes on from CAZJQR010000075.1 coordinate 883, forward strand.
GGCACATACTTTTCCGATTGGGATGCGGCAGGCGAATGCGCGAGCTTAAGGTAAAACTCGCATTTTCCGTCAGTAGCCATTCGTTTAGGATGCCATAGCGTAAACGTGAAAGGAAGAACCGTGTTCAACATAGCCTTGGCGTGGGCATAACAGAAGTGCGTGCAAAAAAGAGAAGCCACCGCGTCACTTATGCCCAATTTCTCAACAATGTAGTCGTGGCTGCCGAAAATTGGACAGTTAAAAAACTGCATGCGCCCATCCAAGCTCTCCATTTTCATCGTGTAACGGATAAAATGGTCACGCAACATTACCGTCTGCAGCTTCTCCCTGCGCATCCCGACTTTTAGAGTCACGTTAAGGGCGATACGTACGGTTTCTTCACCGAACCGTTCTTGCAATCGCTTCATAGCGGACTGGAGACGCGGCAAACCCACCGTTTTAGCCAGCTCCGCGGTGAGCAGAAAACCTTTAACGGTTTCATACTCCTGCCGCAAACGCATTTCGACAATGTGCTGCGACCAGTCCTTGAATAAGCCTTCAAGATGCTCGATTGCCTCAGGATTCTTGGCGCTTAGCATGCGTTCTAATGCTTTGGTTTTTTCGATTAACTTGGTGAACACGTCGATTTTCTCGTTGGTGCTCAAACCTGCTCTGGTGGCGACTTCTCGCGGATTCACGTTCAGCGGCACAACCGCCTTTGTAAGCTCATGCACGTCAGAAGCGAAATCGCTGTAAAAGCGCCATGACTACTCAGCTATGTCGGGCACGTCTGCGCTGGCTTCTTGTAGGAGGAAACGCGTTTCCGTTTCCATTTTGGTTACCATAGCCATGTGGTACAGGAGCGAGCCTGCCATCCCAGGGTCGGCGCGCTTGCCAGCAGAAACTCCGTGGAAAACCCCAGAGAACAAACGCTTCGCCCCGCCAAAATCTTCGTTGGCTATGGCGGTCAAGGCGTGATCCAGTTTTTCCCGCCTTTCACGCAAAAGCAATGCCCATTTATGGCAGTGGCGTTCATCAAATCTTGTTACGTTACCCACCAACTTAGAAACTTAATACATGTCCAGTTCAGTAAAAAAGGTAACGGTTCCTGAAGAGCAAAGTTGCATTCATTCAGAAAAAGGAAAAATCCAGAAGCAAGCAGATAAGCTATTAAAGCCGCGCGGACAAGAACAGTACCCAACTGTAAAAAGGTGAAAGCGAATGTACGATTGGATTTACGCGTTAATAGGCTTCCTGATAATGTTCGGCGTGCTGGCGGGCATAGGCATAAACCAGCCGCGTGGAACAAGCGTCAAAATGTGGTGCTACGGTTATCTGGCCATTTCCATAGGTTTCGACATACTGATAATTTTGGCACTGGTAAACGCGTCTCAATACGTCTGGCTCACCAATCTTTTGCTCGGGCTTTCAGCGGGCGCCGCCACAGGCTTAGGCATCCACGTCGCCCACCACATATCCGAAGAAGACGGACACGACGAAAACACGGAAGAAAAAAAACCGTCGATGTTCGGTTTTTGAAAACTCGAAACGGGGCTGAAGAAGGGCGATTTATACTTTAAATAAGGGGTATAGTCTTTTCCGAGAAACAGAGAGCAACCGCAACATGGAGCAATCTGCTGCAACCCAGCTTCCGAAAAGTGCAATCCTGTGCAGTCAAGCGACAGTGACCAAGTCATTGGTGCAGATAAACTTCTTTTCCCACAGTAGCCTCCTGTATATATCGGAAAATCTTTTTCTGCTCTTTTCCCCTGCACGGCTGAAACCAAAAAATTTCGCGGTCTCAGTTATCAGCGACTCAGCACTTATGCCTAGAGCATATTGAGCGATGGTTTTCATGGCTTCTTCAATTTCCTCAGGCGGAATGTGTTCAGGCTTTCTTTTTGATTCCAGCACTCCAGAAACTGGAACGCGTACTTGAACCTCTTTGAGTTCGGGAGGCCAAAGAAAACTGCCCTTCACAATAACCCTGCTATTTACGAGCAGGAGATTAAGCGCTTCCCTAACAGCATGAACTGTTTTGCTGCTCTTTCGTTTTAACCCCCACGCAGACGCCAATCGTTTAACCGCGTAGTCAAAGTGAAGTGGACCCTCTTCCTTGACAAGCTCCTCCAAGAGCCGACTCTGCAGTTGACGATTTTCTTGAAGGCTGAACTCGTTGGCTCTAACAACCCAGCCATGCCGAGAAGAGGAAATCCTTACAGTCGGGTTAAACTCTGCTTTAAGCGCGTGTACTCTGTAAGGCACACCAATCTTTTCGACGCCCGCAAACTGAACCGTTTGAACATCAACTTCCTCCGATAAATCATCGTCATCAACCGCCTCTTCTTCACGATCGAGGTCAGTGCTTGGAACCTCTTTTTCCAGATGGAATCTATGCGCCTCTTCCAAGGCTTTGGATAGCCGCCTGATTTCAGAATCTCTTCTCGCTACCCATGTGGGAGACCACACGTAATGGATTCGCCAGCCCAGCTGTTTAAGCACCTGCGCTCTAAGCCTGTCTCTGTCCCTTGCGCTACTGCTGTTCCGGTAAGTTGCGCCATCAAATTCTATACCTAAAAGGTAGCCTCCAGAATTGTTCGGGTCAACAACGCCCATATCGATGGGACAAAAGCTACACCCCACCTGAGGAGCAACGGCGTAACCAAGGCGATGAAGCACCATTGCCAAATCTTCTTCAATGGGAGACTCGAACTCGGCTGCCTCGCGATCAACCGATTTTAGCACCTCTGGACCCTTCTCAGCGTACTCAAGGTAGTCATGCAGAACAACAGTGCCCTCCGACTTAGCAGATTCCATGTCAATGTCAGAGGCGATAATGGAGGTTACGAAAATTGTTCTTTCTCGAGCACGTGTAACCGCAACATTCAACCGCCGTTCTCCACCAGCCTTGTTCACAGGCCCGAAGTTCATCGTAATTTGACCCTGGGGATCATACCCATAACCCAAGCTAAGTATGATCACGTCACGTTCATCACCTTGAACATTCTCCAAGTTCTTGACGAAAAACCCTTCCAGCCGATCCTCCTTGAAGAAATGCTCATATTCAGGTTGCTGCCTGCGACGACGTTCAACCGCTTCTTCAACGGCATCCATTTGCGCTATACTAAAGGTTACCACCCCAAGAGTTTTATGGGGATACTTATGGAAATGCTCAAAAACCAAGTCGGCAACCACCTCTGCCTCCCTAAGATTGTCTCGTCTGCCTCCGCGATCATAAACGCCGTCTGGAACATGAACCAGTTTTACACCCAGAGCTTCATGTTTTGCTATGGCTGATGGAAAAGTTATGAGAGTATCGTTATAGAAATGGTGGTTAGAGAAGGCAATCAGCTCCTCATGTTTGCTGCGATAATGCCACCGAAGAGTCTTAACCGGCAGCCCAACCCCCACACATTCGTCAAGAACGCTGTCGAAAACTTCAACATCTTCATCACTGATTTCGTCCCAGTCGATATCTTCAAGCAGGAATTTCTGGAAAAAGCTCGTAGGCGGAAGCTGCTTGTTATCGCCTGCGATGACAACTGTCTTTCCGCGATAAATAGTTCCAATCGCGTCCTCAGGAACAATCTGAGACGCCTCGTCAAAAAGAATCACATCAAACTTCATCAGTTCAGGAGGAAGAAACTGGCTCACAGACATTGGACTCATGAGCAAACAAGGCTTAAGCCTAGAAAGTAGGTGAGGAATCCGCTGCAAAAGATTGCGGATAGGCATTAAACGCCTCTTTTTCATAGCCTCCTTAAGCAACGTAGTTATCTCGGAGTCGTTTGCTTGAACAAGTATATCCTGCGGCTTTCTACTATTCGCTGCTTCTATAACCCGGTTAGAAGAAAGACGAATCAACTCTTGGTCAAGCTTTACGAACTCAGCAATCAACTGCTCATGCTTTTCTCTTCTAAAATTACCCAAGTGCGGATCTTCCGCATATAGATGATTAAGCCATTCTTGGTACGCTGCTTTGCGGAAAATGTCAAGAAGCTGAGACACAGAAGGAGGATTCTTGACGAGCCTATCAAAAAACGCAGACAGGTTTCTCAGCGAGAACAGATGCTTAATGTCTTTAAAATCAACCCAAACTTGCAGGTCATCAACGTGTTCTCGGAGCCACTTGACTCTAGCCTGCACCGCTTCAAGACGTAACTCTTGTAGTTTTTGCCCCTTGTATTTTAACTCTGTTTCGAAACGAGATTCCAGCGCTGCCAAAGCTTTCAGGGTAGCATCGTACTGTCTAATTAGTTCGCTGTTGGATGGAGCGTGTGCAGCTCCAAGAGCGGCAATGAACGCGAAAGGTTCGGGAATCGGAGAAGAACCAAACAAAGTTTGGAGCTTTCGGGTCCAATTAAGAACTGATAGAATTTCTTCCCAGCGTGTTTCGAGTCCTGAGAAGCGGAAACCGAATCTTGCCTTGAGAAGCTCGTGGTCATCGAGAATTTCCACCTCTTTCTTTCTAATGTTTTCCGCGTCTTTCAGGTCTGCTAATAGTTGCTTGTAGTTTTGTGGCTCTTCTCCCTTGCTTGTCTTCAAGGTTTCTTGTGTCAGTTCGCAAAGAACGCCGAGTTGTTTTTCAACCGAGCGTGCCCATTCTTGGAGCATGTCGATAGGCGTCTCATACAGCGGTAAACTCGAGTTGGGTACGCGGGACATGGGTAACAGGAAGCTTAACTCTTCAGCAAGCTGGCGCCATTTTTCAAATGAATCTTGTAATTCGTTGCCAATCTGTTTGATTGCAAGCGGCGGATCCGATCCGTATGAAACTAACTGGGCGAGTTTCTCAGGAATGCGCCTTGCTCCTGATAGCTTAAAGAGTTCTGATGTGATTTCTATCGCTTTTTCAGTCTGTTGAAAATCCGTTTCAAATCCCTGATAGAAATGACCTAGTAAACCATGCATCATTTCAGCTGAAGCCTCGATCTCAGCGCTTAACCTTTTCAGCCTATGTGTGTCAAGAAGGTCCTGCAAAACAGATTTGGGCACCTTTCCGTCATGAGTTAGCAGAGATATCTGTTTTTGGTCGCGGTAGAAGCTTGGGCGGAACCATCGGAGGAAGCTTTTGTATAGATCGTTATAGCGTCTTATGAATCCATCAAGGTCAGTGTCGAAAATTTCGTCGTTGTACGTTTTCTCCAGCTTAAGCCGAAGCGAACGATGCTCTTGGTAATCTTTTTTTGCTTTCGGAAAAACTTCCTTTATTTGCTGGAAATAAGATTGATCTAACCAGCTTGATTCCGGTTTTTCCTTAGAGAAGCACATAAGGGCAAGACGGTATAGTCGCCTAACGTTTTCAGGCGTGAGGTGTTCTATCGATACGCCTAACATCTGGGCAAGCTGCCATGATTGTTCGTTCCACTTTTCGGAGAGAACCTGTGTAGCCTTGGCAAAATCTAAGAGTTTTTCTCGCTTTTCAAGAAGGTCGCTTTCTTCTATATTAGACGACAGAAGCAATTTTTCAATTGCTGAAAGCGCTTTTTCAAATTCTGCAGACCGATTGAGAACTAAGCTGAAGAAAGCTGTGTCATAGCGTTCCAGCAAACGGCTACGGGTTGCTTTACGCCATTCAGATGTGGCTTGATGTGTTTCTGCTTCGGATATTAGTTGATCAATGTTAGGATGCGTTACCCAGCTTGCCTCAGGTTTCGGGTTTTCCGACACGAAGTTTCCAATTTCAGTTAGCCATTTCACTCGATCAAAGGTTTTCGGTTTGTTCAGGCCTAGCTGGTTTGCGAATTTGCCTGCTTCTGTTCTGAAAGCGTCTATTGTTGAAAGCAGATTATCAAGAACTGTCAAAAGTTCTGAACGAACTTCCAGATCGTAATTACTTTCTTGATACCCTCGCCACGGAAAATCTTCGTCCGTTACTTGCCAGACGTTTTCAAGGCGAGACATCAAAGCCTCTAGGTCACGCATTTTTTGAGGAGTTAAGCCTTCTGGAAAGGGTAGTTCAACCGCCACGAAGGGAACACATTCTAAACTTGAAATCTCCCCTAACACTTCGTATGCGCTTTTCTGCAGATTGAGACGCTTCTTGTGAAGCGAGACTACGTAGTTGTTCAGGCTGTTCCTCAGCGCCGTCATTTTTTCAAATTCATGTGCTGGCGGCAGTTTACGGGGAACAAGCTGCTCATCAAGGCATCTTTTAAGCTCAGCAACCACTTCCCGCTTGTTGGCTTTGCTGCTGTGCAGCTCCAGACAGAAGGAAGACAACCCAACCTCGCAGAGCCTCTTATAAACCACTTCAAGAGCGGCCATTTTGTCGCTTACGAAGAGGACAGACTTTCCTTGAGCGATACATTCAGCGATAATGTTTGCTATTGTTTGACTCTTCCCTGTACCAGGAGGCCCTTGCATCACAAAACTTTGACCGCGCAGGGCGTACTCGATTGCTACCCTCTGGCTACTGTCGGCATCCAAAACTTGAAACACTTTTTCAGGAGGCTGTATCTCGTCTACATCTTTTTCCTCAGGCAGAGAACTCTGTGTAAGTTGCACGTCTCTAACTCCGGCAATCGTTCGAATTATGGGGTGCTGCTTTATTATTCCAGCGTTTGCATCAAGGTCGTTGTAAATAACTAGTTTGTGAAATGAGAAAAGCCCGATTTCAACGGTTGTTTCCACCTGCCAACCGAGTTCGTTAGCCATTTGTTTGACATCGTTGAAGTAGTTGCTCAAGCTTTGATAATCCAAATACTCGGGCAAAGGTGGAAGAGTGATCTTGAAGTCGTTTTTTAGTTTTACTTGTAAAGCGGGATTAAGAACAACCTCTTCTTCTACTGGAGGTACAGAAATATAGAAGGGTTCCCGAAAGGATTCCCTATCCAGCTCGATTGGCACAAAGAGCAGGGGAGACCGGACTTCCTCAGATGTTTCCTTTTCCGTCCAAACTAACATTCCGAATGCAGCGTGTAATACACGCACCCCTCGCTCTCTGTAGTCTAAAAGTGAACGCCTGTAAAGGTTATTAAGGACCTTCTCAAGGTCGGCTCTGCTTGTTCCTTCGCACACCAGCTGGTTTGCTGCTGGACGGTCTTTTTCATTAATGAACGACAAGCGATTGCTATTTTGTGATCGCCCTCGAGATACCGCGGACTCTTCGGGAGGAGGATACCAAAACTCGAGGCGGCGTTTCCGTAAAACAAGCCTGTTGAAAATTTTTTCCATGTTTGGGCTGGAAACCGAAAGATTCCCTCGTTTGCTAGGTTTAAAATATAACAAGTTGTTTCGCCGCGACAAGTCTATGAGCCTAGATTTCCAATCTTCAATACGCCGTTTAATTGGGGGAACGTAGTTTCCTTGGATTAAAGAGGACCCATACTGAGGCATTAAATCACGATTCTGCACAATATTTTTGACAGTTACTAGAGATGCGTGCTACTTTAAAATTTGTGGTGCCACTTAACAAAATCCAATCGCTTTTTGAATAATGAAATCATGATTTAGAGGTGACAGTCTTTCGTACTATGTTTGTTTTACTAGCAAAAACAAGCTTTGAAAATCAGTCTAATTACCGCACAATTTTGTAATGAGAGAACAGCCCGTTTGCCAAAATAACCTCGAAAACAGCTTAAAAAGAGGCGGATCGTAGAAGGATTTCAACATCAATCCATTATAGATGAGCAAGGGTGCTCAAAAGATAGAATATGCCAAATGTATGGCAAATATCGATACACGAACAGATTTAAGGAAGGAAAATGAAGTACTTACCATGTACGTAGGCTACATTTTTGTGTGCAATTCGGCTTCTCTCAAGAACTGCGTGAAAAGTAAGAGATACACTTGCTCGGGAGAACAGGTGAGTGTCGCTCAAGATATAGAAACAGACGCCGTTGTCTTCCTACATGTCTCTGAGGTCAATACACTCATAGGTCCCTTCACCGTTGTGGACGAAAAGCGTACAAATTTGCAGCCAGGAACATGGACCAGTAGCATAGACCGGAACAGTCTCTCAGGCAACATCAATGTCGAATGGGAAGAGCTGCACGAATTGAAAAACGCTCAAGAAAAGTTTGCATTCTTGAAGGATTTGAACACTTGTACCTTGTCGCAGTCCCAAATTCAAGAAATGCTGGATGCCTTGAAGGAAGCGCCGAGATTGCAGACCGCTTAGTAAAATTGCTTGTATAGCGCGCGCTTATCCTAGCGGCAGGTTTGAATGTTCTTCTAGGTAATGGTGGTATTGCTCTGGGATCATAAGAGTCTGGAAAGCTCTTGCCACAACCTCGCTCAGTGCTGGGTGTATGTGCATTGCCTCGTTAAGTGGTTCGAAGCTTTGCTTTTCGGTGTACATCATGTTTATTATTTCTTGTATGAGGACTGATGCTTGGCGTCCTATGATGTGCGCGCCTATAATTTTTCCCGTATCTCGTTTGACGATTACCTTGACGAAATCGTTTTTCCGAGCCATAGCTTCGCCTTTGGCGGTGTCAGCGTATTTATAGAATCCAATCAGTATGTTGTCTTTACCGTATTTTTCCACCGCCTCTTTCTCTCTCAATGCTACGCTTGCGATTTCAGGGTCGGTGAACACGGCGTGAGGCACCGCGTGGTAGTCGACCTTAACTTTCTTCTTTAAGATGGCGTTGTAGTAGGCTATTCGGGCTTCGTAGTTTGCCACGTGCTTGAACAGGAATTTTCCGTTAGCGTCACCCAAGACCCATATGTTTGGCTGTGAAGCCTGCATGTATTCATCAGCTATTATGAAGCCTTCTGAGTCTGTTTCTATTCCAGCTTTCTCCGGATGCAGAATGTCCGAGTTAGAACGCCTTCCTGTTGCTACGAGAATTTCGTTGGCTACTATTTCAGTTTCTTTTTTGTTATAGCGGTCGAAGGCTGTTAATTTTTTGCCTTCAGACGTGGCTTCGGCTTTGCGTACTTCGTGATTTGTAAGTATAGTAGCGTGTTTCTGCATTTCCCATTTAGCGAGGGCTGATATTTCAGGCTCTTCTTCTGGGATGAACTGGGGGTTCCGCCCTATTATGGTGACTTTTGAACCCATGGCTGAGAGGAAATGCCCGTATTCTGCAGCTATGTACCCTCCGCCTATGATGGCGGTTCTGCGTGGAAGCCGACTTATCTGGAGAATGGTGTCGCTTGTCAGATAACCTGTTTCTTGGAGTCCATCTACGGGAGGGATGGAGGGCCTTGACCCTGTGGATAAAAAAATCAGTTTAGAGGCAACGGTCTCGTCTCCGACTTTAAGGGTGTATGGAGCTGTGAATTCGGCTTGCTCGCTGTAGTAGTCTATGTTTTTGGATTTTGAAAGGCCGTTCCTGATTGCAGTAATGTCGCGGTTTATTGTTGAACGCATCCGTTCCATCACCGCTTTAAAGTCTATACTCTTTATCTCGGTGTTTATCCCGAATTCGCTGCTTTTTTCAACGGTTCTTACGACGTTAGCAGGGTATATCAAAAGCTTGGACGGGATGCAGCCTCTGGTGAGACAGATTCCTCCAGGCTCATCTTTGTCTATCACCGCGACCTTTATGTCGTGGTTGTTTTGAATCATGGCTTCCACTATTTCCATGCCAGAGCCTGTGCCAATCAAAATTAGGTCATACTCTTTCATACCAAAACGCAACCAGCTAGATACAGAAGCATTTAATAGAAAAACTTTGTTGTGTGGTGGTTGCAGGCATTTTGCTTTCTGCTCTCGTTGTTTTAAAGAAAGTGTTTGAGGGTTTTCCCTAAAATTAAATATGCACATATGATTTACATAAAAAATGGAGGTAGCCCGTTGATACCGCAATCCAACAGCACATTTTTTGTTGAATATTAAAGCGCGCGCTTGTTGCGTTTATTAGTTTGTTTGTTACTTTTTAACCCTGATGTTCAGTGTCTACTTGGACGCGGAATATTACATAAACTTAGATCAACAA
>CAZJQR010000076.1:0-10684 GCA_964548345.1 uncultured Candidatus Bathyarchaeia archaeon
TCATTGGCCCATCGGCGAATATACTTGTCGAATAGTTTCCTAAAGTGTGAGCATGCCCAGGTGTTTATCCTTACGCCGTTTATTCCTGCTTGGAACATTTTTCTAATAATTTGCTTTGAAAAGATGGCAGGACCTGCTGTGCACATGATCTTTGTCTTCTTCAACAAAACAGCTCTTCACACATCTAGAACATTGCATTTTCCAAGTTAAGGTTAACGGCGCGTAGTTCAGGCTTTCCCTGAAAATTACGCTCGCTCCAACCAGGTTTCTAAATGACCTCTTGTGATGGCGGCGGTCACGATAACAAAATAGGACACACCAAACCTATATACATAGTTAACCAGAACTGAAATTGACGGAGAAATGTGGATTGTCTATGTCGATATTCACAAAACTGAAACTAATCCAAGGATACAAGTTTAAAGCTGAATTTGACTCGGAAGGTATAGCAGACCTCATCGTTGACGAACCGAAACCCATTGGAGGAAACTCTGGACCAAACCCCACTAGACTCCTGTCCGCCGCCGTAGGTCACTGCCTCAACTCGAGCCTTCTATTATGCTTATCTAAAGCAAGAATCAACGTCAGAAACCTTGAAACCACAGTCAAAGCTACCCAAGAAAGGAACGAAGAGGGACTCCTTAGAATAAGAAAACTGGAAGTGGAGATGCAGTTAGACGTAGATGAAGAAGACAGAATCCGAGTCACCAGATGCCTAGAGATCTTTGAAAACTATTGCACGGTCACCCAGAGCGTGAGAAAAGGCATAGAAGTAACCGTAAACGTGAAATAGACAAAATTGTGCAAACCCACGCGCGCGGCAGGGTCAATGATACTTGACTTATTCGCCCAATAATAATATGTGCTCAGAGACCCGGCACCAATTGAGTTACAAAGAAAAGCTGATTAGAAACCCCCTCCGTATAGTTCTTAAAAGGAAGTGCGTCGCATATGGAGGTACCTGAACAAGCCGTACTTGGCAACAATAGGATGCTAGCTACAATTGGAAAGCATGGTGAGCTTCGATATTTGTTCTGGCCTACAATAGATTACCCTCAACATGTGCGGGGCTCTTTACCTGGATTGTTCTATTCATCTAAAGGAGAAAACCGTTTTGATTGGCTCACTGATACAGCATGGGCGAAGAAACAAGAATACCTACCCGAAACCAACATCGTCCGCACCGTTTTTAGGCACCAGAATCCGGACTTGAACGTAATATTGACAGATGCGGTCTTGCCTGATTCTGATGCATTAATACGGCAATTTGTAATCCAGAACGTCAGTGATGACGAAGTCTTTCTGAGGCTATTCTACTATAATGATCTGGCAATAGCGGAATCGCCGATTGATGATGCCGCTTGCTACTTAGCAGACGATGATGCCATCCTTCACTACAAGCGCGATTTCTGCTTTGCATACACAGGAACATTGCTTTCCTCGGGTCATCAGTGCGGAGTGCATGGTGAAGACTCTGACTCGTTTAGAGATGTGTATAACTCTAAACTGTCAGGGGGTTCCCTCACGTTATATGATGGGTCAAGAGACGTTAACTCCTGCCTAAGCTGGGACATCCCAAATTTGAGGACAAATGAATCAAAGACGTTGGCGGTCATAATTGCGATGGCCTCCACGGAGAAAGATGTGTTGGAAATCCTTGGAAAATGCAAGAACGAGTCACTGGAAAAGCAAATCGGCGGAACGGAAGAATTTTGGAAAAATTGGATTAACAATTTTAAGACGGATAATAATGTTCGCCTGATTCAATAACGTATTCCCTGAGTAACATCTTGAATTTTTTTGAGATGCTCAGACCTGAGTTGTGGGCGTCGATAGCATGTTTTAAATAATAACGAGGTTAAGGACTATCTATCAGCTGTGTAGGAATCTAAAAATGGAGTACGAAACATTTTTCCTTATTGCTGCTGCATTGCTGTCTTTTTCTGACTTTGCGTTTTTATCCATGTCTAAATTGCATAAAGACCGCAAAATAAGATACGACTTCTTTTTTGTAATTCTTGCGTTTGCGCTAATTGTGATATGTTACGCGTTGTTTCTGCAAGCGTTTTTAGGGAACAATTTTTCTTTGATTGAAGTTTACTCTCACAGTTCGTCAGGCTTGCCGCTGATGTCGAAGGTGTATGCCAGTTGGGGTGGCGCCAGAGGTTCAATGCTGTTCTTAACTTTTCTTCTTGGCATGTTTTACCTTGCAATTCGTTTTTTAACTTGGAAAAAACCTGACAGATTTAACATTACAGCAAGTCAAGTGTTCAGCATTGTTGTAGTAGTTTTTCTGGCAATATGTTTGGTTAAGAATCCGTTTGAACGGTTCGTGGTACCCCCTGTAGAGGGTAAAGGACTTAACCCGCAGTTACAGACGTTTTGGATGGCTATTCACCCGCCCATAGTGTTTGCTGCCTACGCTTTCGTTCTTCTGTCCTATACATTGACTCTTGCAAGCATGAAAGCCAGCAGAGAGTTAAGCAACATCAAAATTTTCCGAACTTCCACGTACATGTCTTGGTTGCTCCTCACTATTGGCATTGCTTTAGGAGGTATTTGGGCTTACGAAGTTTTAGGCTGGGGCGGATATTGGGCTTGGGACCCAGTGGAAACCGCGTCTCTGCTGCCTTGGCTTTTTCTCACAGCGTATTTTCTCTTCAATTCACTATTCCGAAAAAGAAGTTTCACTCAAGAATTCATGATTCTGATCACCTTTGCGAGCCTAGTGTTCTTAAGTGCCTTAACGAGAGGGGGTTTCACTCAGTCAGTTCATTCATACTCGATTTCGCCAGTAGCTCCTATAATGATAGCTTTCTCCGTAGCTATGATATCTTACTTCTTCTATCTCAGAAGGGTGCGAAGGCAGCCTCTCTTCAAGTTAGACGTGAAAAGAACTGCAGCTTCGCGATCTGCCTTCATAGGTTTTTGTGCTTTGATGTTCATAGCCATAGTTTGTTTCGCAGGCCTGGCTTTTCCAAATTTTTCTTATAACCTTTGGGCTTTTCCTTTTGTGATGGTGGTTGTTGCAGCGTTAATCGGCTGCAGCTTCACCGAGAAAACACCTTTCGTCAGGCTTTTGCTGATAGTGATCGGCACCTTAGCCGCAGGTCTCTTCATGGTTCTAATTCAATTTCCAGCAATCAATATTCTTGCAGTTCTAAGCCTTCCGTTGCTAAGTGTGGCCTTCTTAACCGTTTTCTATAAGCTCATTCAAGTGACACGTAAGAAATCAATCAAACTCTTCGGGCAAATCCTGATGTACGTAGGAATAATTGTGCTGCTCATAGGCGTTTTTGTAAGTGCAGGCGCCAAGAGTACGGAAACAATAACGAATGCGGAAATAGACACTCCATTCGAAAGCTTGAACGCAAAACTGGAAATTGCCAATTTCACAATCAGTAACAGCCAATCAACCGTTCATAATGAACAGTTAGACGCCGTTGTCCCAGAACACTCCTCAATAAGCGGCGACATAACAATTCAATGTTTTGGAAAAACGTATCAGAGAAGCCTGCACGCCAGCTTTTACCCTAACTACGGGTTGGTCATACGGCCTTTGATTTTGACAACTGAAACTGGAGACGTTTACGTACACTTTGATTACTCAGATCAAATGTATGAGTCGCTTACACAAGCGTTAACAGGAAATATTGTTATACCCGAGAGTGTAGCCGTGACTTTGCAAATCAGCCCGGTGATCTATTTGGTATGGACTGGAATTTCCTTGATGGTCGTTAGCATAATGATACAAGCTGTCATTGACTTAAAACAAAAAGGCGAAGATATTAGATTAACTGAATAGCGTTAACCCCACACGATGTGCAATACGTAATACAGGAACCCCAAGCCTAAAGCGACTACCCAAAAAGCCAGTATGGTCCGCATTAGCTTTTTCCTTTTTACGCAATATTTAGTTTCTGACTGCACATAAGCCCATGTACCAACCAGCCAAATCCCAAGGAACTCAGCTACCGCACCGACAATACCATGAAACAGACCTACAAAAGCGACAGAATCTAAAACAGGTATCTCTTCTCTCAAAAGGTAAATGAGTGACGGCCCCATATGCGAGAGCAGTAACACTCCATTAATCAGCACGGCTACAAGCATGACGTTTCCGTGCCAAACAAACATTTTTTTCCTTTTGAGCAACAAGCTTAACCCGATTAATAGTAAAATCGCTATCTGGATCACAAGATTAGCAAATGCCATCCATTCATGGACTTCGTCGTAAGTAACGATGCTATCCACAACCGTTTGTTACCTTTCAACGGATTAGCCTATAAAGACTTTGTAAGCTTCAAACAGTTAATTGCAAGCTTGTTGTAGCCATGCAACAGCAACAAACAATTTTATATATAAAATAAAACAAAAGGGAAAAGTAAGGTCTGATTTTGTTTGTCGGAATCCAGCGAGAGACACAGTGAAACGAAACATCCTGATTTGAAAAGTGCAGATACTGTTAGCAAGCTATGGTTTTATTTCGCGATGCTCTGGTTCCCCATTTTCACGGTCTTCGGATTGATAATGGCAATTAAATTTTTCGTTCCAACATTTCTTGTTGATTCAGCGTGGCTAACTTTCGGCAGAATACGACCCGCACACGTTAACGGATTGCTCTTCGGTTTCTTGTCTTCGGGCTTAATAGGCATAATGTACTACATCGTTCCTAGGCTAAGCAAAACTTCGTTGTATAAACCGAATATCGGGAAGTTCGCCGCGGTACTATGGAACGTAGGAGTCATCGCTGGAGTGTTGCTGATTTTGAACGGTAATACCCAAGCTAGAGAATACGCCGAAATGCCGTGGATTATCGACATCGCGATAATCATCACCCTAATCCTGATAGGGGTCAACGTACTCGGCACAATAATGAACAGGAAAGAACACAAGCTGTACGTGAGTTTATGGTTTTACGCGGCTATATTTCTCTGGTTCCCAATAGTCTACATCATCGGAAACGTTGTTTGGCGCCCGCCCACTGGGGCATTGTTCGGATTGACCGATGCAGTGGTTAACTGGTTTTATGGACACAACGTTTTGGGACTGTGGTTTACGCCGTTTGGTTTTGGTCTATGGTATTACTTCATACCCAAGTTAACGAAACGGGCTTTGTATAGCGTAACTCTTTCGTTAATCAGCTTCTTCGCTTTAGCTTTCTTCTACACGGGCGTAGGAGGACACCACATACTGCAAGCCCCCATTCCAGAATGGCTCAAAACCATAGCGGTCTCAACCAGCGCCCTAATGATGTTCTCAGTTCTGACCTTCGGAACAAACATCGGCATGACCGTTCGAGGAGCATGGAGCAACATTTTTAGCAACGTGCCCTTAAGGTTCATACTTTTTGGTTTTATCAACTACA
The DNA here is from genome assembly GCA_964548345.1 of uncultured Candidatus Bathyarchaeia archaeon. Lineage (GTDB taxonomy): Archaea > Thermoproteota > Bathyarchaeia > Bathyarchaeales > Bathycorpusculaceae > SG8-32-3. Next base: position 5,369 of record CAZJQR010000076.1, read on the forward strand.
TTTTCGTCTCCATCCAAGGCACCTTTCAGGCTTTCCGCGACATGAACCTGTATCTTCACTTTTCACAATGGCCTGTGATGCACTCGCACTTGGCGCTGTACGCGGCGTTTGGCATCTCAATAATGGGCTGCATGTATTGGCTGGTGCCCCGTATCACTGGAAAGAAATTGTACAGCAAAAAACTTATGGACGTGACTTGGTGGGTGACCTTCATGGGCTTCGTAGTTTTCATGGCTGGAATGATGCTTGCAGGATTAGTTGCCAACGCTTCTTGGTACGCTCACTTGACGATAGCCCAAACATTGCCCGATCTTCAACCCTACTTCATTCTCAGAGCAATAGGCGGAGGAATCGTTGTGGTTTCAGCCTTTCTTTTCGCCATCAACATTATAATGACCTTCCTGTCAAAGCCGCTTGTTCATCATAAAAACTTGGAAACTTACGGAGGTGCCGAGCAGAAATGAGTGAGCTGGAAAAGAAGTTAGAAGAGGAACTGGAGAAACTTGAAAAGGCAATCAAAAAGGAAATCAAGATTATCGAGAAGAGGGCGCATCATTATAACTTATTCCCGTTAGCTGCAGGCGGTCTAGCTGTCTTCCTTCTAATGGTCAGTATGGTTGTTGCCGCGCCTTACATGTTTCTGCTGGACGTACCTCCGAGCAATAGAGCCCACGAGTACACCGAACTTGAAGCAGAAGGCAGAAGCCTGTACATGAGCCTAGGCTGTTTCTACTGTCACTCCCAGCAAGTGAGACTGTATGACTGGGGCATCGGAAACGCATCGCTAGAAGGAGATTTTGTTTTTGACAGCCCACATGCTCTTGGCACGGAGAGAACAGGACCCGACCTAGCCCAGATTGGAGGAATGAGGCCTTCCATTTGGCATAAATTGCACCATGATGACCCACGCAGCGTAAGCCCAGGGTCCATAATGCCGAATTTTGGGTTTCTGAGCGATGAAGAAATAGAAGCGCTGATAGCCTATCTTCAAAATCAAGGTCAAGATGATTTGCAAGTAGACACCTCAATCACTGGCGGAAAGTCGTATCATCCAGATGTCCCCCCAGAATATGTGAATGCATCCAATCCCTTCGCGCCTTTAATGATGCAAGTAGCGATGAGTTACGACGCTGAAAACGATGTTTATTCTGGGGATGCCTCGCTTGGTGAGCGGTGGGCAGTCATATTCGACACTGGAAAAGCTAATTTTACCCAACGCTGCCTATCCTGCCATGGATGCTCGGGTAACGCTGAAGGACCATACGCGAGGCATGTTGTAACGCAACCAGCAAACCTGCATGAGCGCATCTCAACGTATCCAGGAGACTTTTACCATATCTGGCGCGTGACCGAAGGCGTACCAGGCACTGCAATGCCTGCGTGGGGCTTATCATTGAACGATACCCAAATAGGATTAGTGGCAATTTACGAAATGAGCTTCGTTCTCGGTTCTGTGAGAACAATTTCAGGCGACGTGTCAGATGCTGAGGGCGATGCTTTCGCTATGAACGTCCTAAACGCGCCAGGGATAAGCGGAACCATGCAGGATTTTGATAACGGTAAGGCGATTTACACTTTGTATTGCGCTCAATGCCACGGCGACAGCGGTCAAGGCGATGGCCCTGCGTCTATTAAAACCCCTGGAGGTTACATTACGCCTGAACCAGCGAACTTCACAGAGTCTGGGGGAGATTTTCCGAATTATGGACGATGGGTGTGGAAGGTCAAAGAAGGCGTTGAAACCACTAACATGCCACCGTGGAAGTGGGTTCTAACAGACGAAGAAATCTACCAAGTAATCTTTTATGAGCAGAGTTTCAGCACTGCTGAAGATTACAACGCTAAATGGGCGCCTCAATATAGTGATGCTTTCGGCAGAAACCTGATGCAAACCGTCACAACTGGCAGCATATCCTCAAGCGTTGCTGGAGTAACAAGCATCTTTGCGGGTATAATGCTTTGGAACTTACAGTATCGAAAGCTCTTGAGAATTCTGGAAAGAGCAAAGATGACGAGGCTAATGCAGATATCAGCAGTGAGGAGGCGATTTTGTTGGATATAGATATACTCATTTACATGATAGGCTCTATCCTGATGGCGTGCATATCCATAGGCTTCGTTGTATGGGGCTTTAAATCAGGACAGTTTAAGGAAAATGAACATGTGAAACGTCAACCTTTGGAGGAGGATGAGGAAGATGATGTTTGATCGCATGGTTTTAACCGCTTACATCGTGGGAGTGGACCCTGTTTACGCATACATAACGTTGGCTATTGTCGCCGCAGGTTCAATTCTTATGTATCTTATGGTTAGAAGCTCGGACGAGTTTACGGTCGAAGAAACGGAGAAAAGCTCGGATGACTTCGCAGGCGTAATAAGAGACTCTCATGGACCGGTTACCACGTGGCTTTGGGTAGCCTACATAGTGATGGTAATCTGGGCAATCGCGTATTTAATCCAGCACAGCGCAGAGTTCGCAACATTTCCTTAGTTATTTTCATATTCCCTATTGTTTTGCTTCAAAAAAGCAGCTATTGCGAAGCAGAATATCTGTTTAGTTTTTGTAAAACAAGGCACCTTTATGATAATTAATTAATAAGCATTCGAGGGTATAATAGGAAACGTTTTGTTGAGTACCATCGGTTGATAATTCCAAGCAAATTTGCTTGAGTGGGAGAAGAAGTTGGCGGTGAAAGATCCAAATAAAAAATCAAAAAATCGCTACAAGTTAAGTCTTCTTGCTTTCACTCTAATCACTGGCGCAGCTCTGCTTCAAACAAGAGACTACCCTACCATGGCAGTAACAGGTTGGAATACAATAGTTTTCAACTTCTTAGCAGCCATAATGTTCCTAATTCCATGCGCACTCATGGCAGCAGAACTCGCCACTGGATGGCCAGGCGAAGGCGGCGTTTACACATGGGTTAAGGAAGCCTTCGGAGAACACTGGGGCTTCACTGCCAGCTGGTTGCAGTGGTTCCAAATGACCATCGCCTTTGTCACAATATTAGCATTCATTGCCGGAGTATTAGCATACATCTTTAATCCAGCCTTAGCGGATAACAAACTCTTCATTTTCCTGATCATCATAGTCGTCTGGTGGGGCGTAACTTTTGTAGACTTCCGCGGATTAAAAACCTCCAGTTGGATCAGCTCACTATTTCTCATCTTTGGCGTTTTTTTACCCATGACAACATTGATAGTGGGAGGAGCAATGTACATCGCCAGTGGCGCTCCAATCAGCTTAACGGTGCATCCGACGTGGAACGACCTAATTCCAAATTTAACAAATTTTAGAAGCTTGGTGTTGCTGGTGACTTTCACGTTCACGTACACAGGTATTGAAGTAACTTCAGCACACGCTGAGGACATGAAGAATGTACATCGGGACTATCCACTAGGCGTATTCATAATTGGTGCCATAGCCGCAGTAAGTTCCATAATCGGCTCACTCATCGTTGGGTTAATCCTCCCCGTTCAAAACCTTGTGCTAACAGCTGGTCTGATGCAAACATATGAAACCATATTCAGCTGGTTCGGGTTCAGTTGGATGTTACCTGTAATTGCCATTCTAATCGCAATAGGCTCGATCGGTAAGATAACAACATGGGTGCTTGGCCCTGTGCGTGGCCTAGGCAGAGCTGCTCGCGAAGGTTTACTGCCGCCTATTTTGCAGAAACACAACAAGGCTGGCGTGCCAGTAAGCATGCTGATTCTTCAAGCAGTGTTTGTCTCAATATGGGGCGTAATCTTCGTGCTGTTGCCCGGAGGAGTAAACAGCGCCTTCTGGATGCTACTAGCTTTAACCACAACCGTTTACATAGTGATGTACGTGCTCATGTATCTAGCCGCTATAAAGCTACGTTATTCTCAGCCACAGGTGAAAAGAGCGTTCAACGTTCCAGGTGGAAAAGTGGGCATGTGGGCTATCAGCGGATGGGGAATAGCGTCTATGGCTATCATTTTTGTTTTGGCTTTGTTGCCCCCTACGCAGGCAAGTGTAGAGTCGATTAGTCTTGTGGCATTCGAAGCATTAATGGTTGTTGGAACAGTAGGAGTTGTTTTAGTTCCACAGGTGATATACTGGAAGCGCAAGCCAAGTTGGATTACTAAGAAGTCGAAAGTAAAATAGTGTGCTATAATAAAGATACAACGTAATTCCGCGAGCGCGCGCTACTCCACTGTTCGAAGAATCCATCAAACAGGAAGCGGCAGAGCAATGGTTTTTCCCACATATTTAGTCTAAGAAATACGCGCCTGCGCGCTATAGTCATCAGCAGAGAAAACACCGACGTATTAGGGCCATCGCTAATGTTATCGAAAGAAGAGGACATGTTAATTACAAGAAATTCTTGGCCGAGATGCAATATCACGGCCTGAGAAAGTGTGTGGCTGAAGAATACCTAGACGTTTTAAAGGATCTTGGTTGGATAAAGTGTGAAAACGAAGAAATCATTTGGAAAGGTAAGCTGAGTGATGAATCGGCAGCGAAGAGCAATGAAAAAGGTAGACGGGCATGGCTACCAAAGGTCTTTCGATAAGATGAGAAATTTCAAACTCAGAAAATCGTATAAAAGGAAAACAACAATGGATTCTATTTCCCTCAAAAAAGGGCGGGTCTGTCTTTTTATTCGTTATTTGTGTATGGATGTTAAAAAATTTCGCTTAAAACAAGACTAAAGGGGCGAACCATGCCCTCTTATACCTAAAATCATGAGATTAGTCTAAGAGAAGTGCCAAACGATGTCGTTGGAAGCCCAAATGCTTTAAAGAAGAAAAACAAGAAAGCAATTTGAATGTTCGGAGGGCAGATAGCGAGTTTGTATAGCGATAAAATACTTCCAATTCATTTAGTTGTTGAGGCGCTTGAAAAGAATATTATTGATATTCCCTTGGGTCAGCCCGAGTTTGCAGATAAAAGGTATCGATCTATACCGCTTTTCCTCTGAAAACACGCGATATACATCCGTTTATTGAATTGGTTTTATAAGTAAGCTCGTGCAATATGAGCAGTGCCGTTCAATGTCTAAGGAGAGATGACATGAACGCTACCAACACGACAAAGAACAAGAAAAGGAGTGATGGAAAAATGGCGGAAAAATCAGATGTGATTTTCGTTGGAAACAAACCTCCGATGAGCTATGTGCTGGCTATCATAACAGCTTTTTCGCAGGCCAACCTTAAAGAGATAACGCTGAAGGCTAGAGGACAGGCAATTACCACAGCTGTTGACGTGGCTGAAATAACTCGAAGCCGTTTCCTGAAAGACTTGAAAGTGACCAAGATAGCCATAGGAACAGCCGAGATGCCCCCAAG
>CAZJQR010000077.1:0-10667 GCA_964548345.1 uncultured Candidatus Bathyarchaeia archaeon
ACTCAAAGCACTTCTTCAGGTCCTCTTTGTCTGGAACGAACTTCACTTCTACGCTCTGTTCGTAAACTTCGAAGCCTGCTTTCTGCGCCATCTCCTTCATGCCCCTCACTGCGCCGCCGCCCCAGCCGTAAGAGCCAAAGAAACCCCACAACTTGCCTCTAGGCTTCAAACCCGTTATATGCGTGAGGAACCCTCCCAGTGTTGGAAATATGCCGTTGTGAAGCGTTGGTGAACCCACAACCACGGCTTTGGCGTCTAAAATCTCGGTTATGATGTCTGTGCTGTCTGCCGCGCGCAGCTTCATAAGTTTCACGTCCACACCTTGGCTGGCTAAGCCTTCGACTATTGCACGTGCCATCTTGTCGGTACTGCCCCACATGGTATCATAAACGATGACCACCTTGTTCTCAAAGACTCCCGCGCTCCAGTCTAAGTAAGCCTTGATTATCTTAGATGGGTCTGAACGCCAGATTAAGCCATGGCTCGGTGCAATCATCTTAATCGGGATGCCCATTTTGGTCACCTCTTCAAGTTTACGCGTTATTAGTGGCGCGAGAGGCATCAGAATATTCGCATAGTACGTTTTGGCTTCCTCCATCAGCACATGCCCATCAACCTCGTCGTCAAACCGCTCAGAAGTGGCGAAGTGCTGGCCGAAAGCGTCGTTGGGCATAAGGATTTTGTCTTCAACCACATAGGTGAACATGCTGTCAGGCCAGTGCAGCATGGGCGCTTCAATGAACCGCAATGTCCGTTTTCCAAGCTTCAGTTCGTCGCCTGTTTTCACGGTTTCTATGCAGAAGTTTGCGCCGTAATGCTCGATTATGGCGTCTTTTCCCCGTGGAGAGGCGATTACGGTCGCGTTTTTCGCGTACTTGGCGATTATGGGCAGGCTGCTTGAGTGGTCCATCTCTAAGTGGTTGATTATTATGTATTCTAGTTTCTCGGGGTTTACGAGTTCACAGATTCTGCTGAGAAGCTCATCAGAGAACGTGTGTTTCACGGTGTCTACGAGCGCTGTTTTCTCGTCTTGAATAAGGTAAGCGTTGTAGGTGGCTCCTCTGCGGGTGGTGTAGCCGTGGAAGTCGCGCAGGTTCCAGTCTACGACTCCAACCCAGTTTATGCCTTCTGCCAAAGATACTTTGTTCATGGTTTTTCACTCTTTTGAAGTTTTTACGTTGTAGGTTGTTTTTATGCCGGCTTTTTTGAAGAGTATGTCAACAGGGCAGTTTTTCACGGTCAACTCGTGAAGCCTTTGAATTCTATCCGCGGGTGCGTCCGCTTTAATGCTGATGTCAAAGGTCTCTTCAGTTATCGTTCCCGCCTCGTCGGTTTCAACTGCCTCCACTTTAACCGTTAAGTCTTTCAGGTGAATCCGCATTCTTTTGGCAGTGTATACACAGATGGTTGCGTAGCAGCCCGCGTGGCTCATCACGCAGAGTTCAAGCGACGTAGGTCCAAGTCCCGCTCCAAGGTCTGGAGGCAAATCAACCACCACAACGTGGGAATATCCGTCGTCCAGGGCGATTTGGAAACCTTCAATCAATTTAGCTCCAGCATGAATTTTCTCGCTCAATATCTCATCTCCGACACACTTGCGTTTACTTCAGTTTTGTTTCCCATACTTGACAACTCGTCTTTTTTTCAGTCAAAACCAGCAAAAAATCCATACGCGCAACCTCTTATATGGATTTCGTCTAAAGCACCGCGGGAACGGAAGAAAATGGGAGAGGCATTCACAAAGATAATATGTGAGGAAAACTCAGTATTGATGAAGCTAAGATTCGTCTTGACCTGAAAATTAGCAATTGGTGTTTTGGAGGTTACGGATGGAATGAGTTTGATACCTGACGACAAGAAAGACTTGCTCAGAAACGAGTTTAAGGAGAAACTTGAGAACCCCGTGAAAATCTTGATGTTCACTCAAGAAGTCGAGTGCAGGTTCTGCTCGGACACGCGAAAGCTCGCCCAAGAGCTTGCAGCTTTAAGTGACAAAATCACGGCGGAAGTCTACGACTTCGTGGCTGACGCTGCTAAAGCCAAAGAATACGTGGTCGATAAGATTCCCGCTCTGGCGATTATAGGTGAAAAGGATTATGGCGTGAGAATCTACGGGATACCTTACGGGTACGAGTTGCAGACCCTGATTGAAGCGGTCATCAACGTCTCAAGGGGCAGAACAGACCTCTCGGACGAGACGAAAAAGATTCTCGCCGACGTCAAGGCACCCGTGCACATCCAAGTCTTCGTCAGCTTGACCTGCCACCACTGCCCCGTGGCTGCGGCGGTTGCGCACAAGTTGGCTGTGGAAAACGATCTGATACGGGCGGATGTGATAGACGGCACGGAATTCCCGCAGCTCGCCCAGAAATACTCGGTCACGGGCGTCCCCAAAGTTATTATTAACGAGAAAATCGAGTTTGTCGGCGCCTTCAACGAAGATTTGTTCGCGGAACACGTGGTTCTCGGCGCGTTTTAGAAGGAAGTGCCAAGCATAAGCCAAACAAGCAGCAAAGAAAGCCTATCGCTAGTGTTTGTCTACAGCAAAGACTTCATGGAACGCGTAATCCGCAACCTCATCAACGACCCGTGCTTCTGCCAAAGCTGCGGTCTCTACTGCGAATCCTGCAAATACAACGTCTACAGCTTCGTACGCAATGTCCGCGCCGCCATACAGCTGCCTGACCCCGCGGAACTGCCCGCGTTCATCGACAACCCCGAAGAGTACATGCCACGGAAGCTGCCGAAAGCCGACATCTGTCTGGCGTCGGGGCTGCACAAAGACCTGCTGCTGGAGCTTCCTCAGCACATAAAGACCGCTGGGATCAAGGCGTTAATCGCACCCATAGAGGATTGGCAGGAGGTTCCCATGGGCATTAGGAAGCAGCTGGAGGAGAAGTGTAGGGAACTTGGATTGGAGTGCGCGTTTCCGAAGCCTTTCTGCACGCTTGAGCCTGAAAAGGACAAGCCCACCATCGCACGGTTCATTGAAGAAACCAAGGTGGGGCGTCCGCTGCTGGAGATTTCAACCATGAAAATCGGCAAAGATGATGTAATCGAGTACGCGGCTGTCCGTCGAAGTGCCCCGTGCGGCTCCACATGGTATGTGGCGCGGAAGCTAACTGGCGTCTCCACCGAAAAAGACGTTTTGTATGACGCAATCGCCAAAGCGCACCACAGCTACCCTTGCACGGCAACTATGGTCACAGATCCAGAAACGAAAGAGCCCATACTACACATCGGGGGCTTCACCATACGAGAAGAAGTTGAAAAAGCCCTGGAAAAAGACAGAGCCAGAAAATTAAAGGAGAAAAATACTGCTTAAGCGTTGACCGCAACAGTTCAGCAGTCGCTGCAGCAGCAGCCGTGACCTGAATGTCCTCCGGACGAGCTGCTAACGTATTTCTCTGGGTTCTCGTCGAACATCGCTTTGCATCCTGGTGCGCAGAAATAGTAAGTTTCTCCCTTGTAGGTTGACTTGTACTTTGCGGTTTTCTCGTCAACTTCCATGTCACACACTAAATCTTTAGCCATAACATTTTTCACCTCCCTCAACGCGTTTTTTATGCTTCAAGTTTTGGGCGGAACCTCTTCAGAAGCGAGGCGTTTGTTACTACGGTTACTGAACTGCTTGCCATGGCGGCTGCCGCGTACACCGGGTCGAACAGGACGTGGATGAAGGGGTAGAGGACACCTGCTGCCATGGGGATAAGGGCGACGTTGTAGAAGAACGCCCAAAAGAGGTTCTGCCTGATTTTCCTCATGGTGGCCCTGCTCAGCTGAATGCCCACCACTACATCTCTCAAATCGTTCTTAATTAACACGATATCTCCCGTCTCCAACGCCACGTCTGTCCCGCTGCCAACCGCTATCCCAATGTTCGCCTGCGCCAACGCTGGCGCGTCATTTATTCCGTCGCCGACCATGGCGACGACTTTGCCTTCCGCCTGTAACCTCTTTATCTCTGTAGCCTTTTCGCCGGGAAGCACTTCTGCGAGCACGCGGTTCACGCCTGCTTGGCGTGCGATGGCTTGGGCGGTTCTCTCGTTGTCACCCGTAATCATGATCACTTCTAGCCCCATCTGCTGGAGCGTCTTCACCGCGTCCGTGGAGTGCTCCTTCAAGGTGTCTGCCACGGCGATTAACCCTGCGGGTTTCCCGTTCACTGCCATAAGCATGGCTGTTTTTCCGTCTTCCTCCAACGCCTTCATCTTTGCCTCGAGTTGGGTTATGTCTATGTTGTTGGTTTCCATCAGTTTTCGGTTGCCCAGCAGAATCTGGGCGCCGTTGTGCTTCACTTCGACACCGTGCCCGGGGATGGCGTTGAAAAATTCAGGGTCTTCCACCTTGACGCCTTTCTCGGCGGCTTTTTTCACTATGGCTTCTCCGAGCGGATGTTCCGAGTTTTTCTCTGCGATGGCGGCAAGCTGCAAAATCTGCTCCTCGTTTAGTGCCTTGACTGGGTTGCCGCTTGGTATGATGTCTGTGACTTCCGGTTCGCCCTTCGTGAGAGTTCCAGTCTTGTCAAATACGACGGCTTGGAGTTTATGGGCTGTCTCCAGTGCTTCTCCGCTTTTGATTAGGATGCCGTTTTCTGCGCCTTTTCCAACGCCGACCATGATGGCGGTTGGGGTGGCGAGCCCAAGGGCGCAGGGACACGCGACTATGAGAACGGCTATGAAAACGGTTAGTGCGAAGATGAAGTCTGCGCCTGCTAGGAAGTACCAGGCAAGGGCAGAAAGTGTGGCGGTGATTATGATAGCTGGCACGAAGTATCCTGACGCGATGTCCGCCAGTCTTTGCACGGGCGCCTTAGAGGTTAAGGCGTCTTCAACCATGTTTATTATTTGGGCGAGAACGGTGTCTTTTCCGACTTTGGTGGCTTTGAATCTCAGCACGCCAGTCTTGTTCATGGTGGCTCCGACGACTTGGTCGCCCTTCTTCTTTTCGACGGGTATGCTTTCGCCCGTGATGACTTTTTCATCCACTCCTGAGTAGCCTTCGACTACGGTGCCGTCAACTGGGATTTTTTCTCCGGGTCGGACGACCACGATGTCGCCTACTTGGACGTCTTCCACTGGGATTTCCTGTTCTTCGCCGTTTCTGATGACGCGTGCGATTTTGGCTTGGAGCCCCATGAGTTTTCTGATGGCTTCGGAGGTTCTGCCTTTGGCTATGGCGTCTAAGAGTTTGCCCAGCAAGATGAAGCTCATTATCATGGTGGCGGTGTCGAAGAATACGCCTGCGCCGGGGAATATGCTTGGTGCGAAGGTGACTGCGGTGCTGTAGAGCCATGCGGTGGAGGTGCCCATGGAGATAAGTGTGTCCATGTTGGCGCTTCTGTTCCTTAAGCCCTTGTAGGCGCCAACGTAGAAGGACCACCCCACCACGAATTGGACGGGGGTTGCGAGGAGGAACAGCCAGACGTTGTTCGGCAGCACTGGCAGGACTGGAAACCACGTGAAAATAACCGTTGGAATGCTGAGCGCGACGCTGGCTGCCAACAGGTACTTCAGGCGTTGGATGTGGCGGCTGCGTGCTTTGCTTTCCGCGTCTTCTGCGCCTATTTCGGTTTTTTCAGGCTCAATAACTTGGTAGCCGACGTCTTGCACGGTTTTTTTGATGCCTGCCACGCTTATCTGCTCGGGGTTGTATTCAACTGTGAGTTTTTCTGCGGCGAAATTGATGGTGGCGTTGTAAACGCCCTCACGTTTGTTCAGCGCTTTTTCTATGCTTTTGGCGCAGTTTATGCAGCTCATGCCACCGATTTGGAGCACGAATTTTTCGTGGATGACTTGGTAGCCGACTCCGATTATGGCGTCTTCAATGGCTTTCTGATCCACCACGGTTGGGTCATAGTCTATAATTGCTTTTTCGGCGGCTAGGTTGACGGTGGCTTGGGCGACGCCGTTTAGCCTGCTGAGTCGTTTCTCTATGGCGCGTGCGCAGTTTATGCAGGTCATTCCGCCGATGTTGAGAACGATTTTTTTGGTTTTTTCTTGTGTCATGCTGGTTGCCCTTGCTGACGCCTTTCGTGTATGTTATTTTACGGTATTGCGCGGATATAAATATTTCTTTTAAAGATATATCTTCTAAATATAAATGACGCAAGAATGCGACATTAAAAAACTACTCATTCAAAATAAAATAACCTTCCGCCGTCTATACTGTCCCTAACCACGGATAAAGACGCTTCTGCCGCTACTCTAACCGCTTAATGACGTGGCACCCGAACTTCGTCTTCACGACGCCCGAAACCTCGCCTTTCTGAAGCGCAAAAGCAGCATTCTCAAACTCCTTAACCATCTTGCCACGCGCGAATGTGCCGAGGTCGCCGCCGCGCTTCGCTGAAGGACAACGCGAAACCGCCCGAGCCACACGCCCGAACTTCTCACCCTTTTTCAAACGCTCCAGCACAGCTTTAGCTTCGCTTTCGGACTTGACAAGAATGTGGGCGCAATGAACTTGGTCTGGCATCGCCTATGCTAAACACATCTTCAGTTAATAACTCTTACCAGCCAAATTACACAAAATCTTTCCAAATTGTGGTTTCGAGTTTTAACTACAGAACATACGAGTAACTTTTCCAAATTCTTAATTTAAAGCGCCGAACATTACGGTTCTAGGTGTTGTTCTAATGGGTAAGAAGAAAGTGGAAGAACAGAAGAGTCATGATGAATGCGTTAGGGAACTTGCCAGCGAGTTGAAGCAGGATAAGTGGGATGTGAAGGCGAACGTGGAGGGCGAGGAGAAACCGCCTAAAATCGGCGGGTTCACACCCGACATTGAAGCCAAAAAGGGCTGTTTGAGGCGCATCTGCGAGGTGTTAACCGAGGAGGATTTCGGGGGCGACAAGCAGCGGTACATTGAGTTCAAGAATTACTGTGACGAGTATGATTTTCGCTTTTATGTGGTGGACAAGGATGGAAAGCGCCGCAAGATTGACCCCGCGACTTTCAGGAAGAAACCGCGCGAGGCTGTGAAGTGAATGGCGGAATTCGGAAAGCGCCTGAAAGCCATGGGGCTGGATGAGGAAACGCTGGATCAGATTGAGCAGTTGCTGGGCGAGGCGGGTGGTGAGTTTCCCTGCTTGTCCTGCCCTTCAAAGGATGAATGCGGCAGCTTCAAGTGGTTTCTGAAGTGGTTTGGAACACCAAAATAACCGCGCCAACAGTTCCAAGCGTTTAACCAGCATATTTGCCTCCTAATAGGAGCCAAATAGCGGTTCTATGCAGAAACTGTAGAAGGGGTAGGTCGCTATTGGCGTTTTTCGCTACCAATAGCATGTTAAAAACGGCGCACGGCGCTCCGCAGGAATCGTATGCAGTTTCTTTATATAAGGAGGCTATAGTCTTTTCCGAGCGCTAGCGTGGTCAAAGCAGCGAAAAGGTGAAAAGGGACGATGTTGACGTATGATTTTAATGGTGAATGTTGAATGAGTGAAGTGAATTTAGCGACTATACAGTTGAATGGTGAAAAGCAGAGTTTCATATTAGGCAAGAAGGAGTTCAAGACTGGAAGTAGAGGTTACCACGCGCAGGGAAAAATGCAGATTGGCGAAAAAAGCTACCAGATTAACATATTGTGCGTGGAGATAGGTTCAAAACCGAAAGAAAAACAAAAGTGACATCTGCTTCTCCACAGATTTTAGCCCCATTTCTTCAGGAACTGCGCTGCTTTCGCTCTCAGTGTTTTTCTTGAGCTATCTAGCTGCCTCTTAACGAAAGAGAGCACTTTTTTCTTTTCGTTTTCCTCGATTTTGTCGAAAAACAAGTCAAACGTCCCAACAGCTTTTTCAGCGATAACCCGTTTGCACCCTTCGGTCAAATGTGGAGTCACAGAAACATTCTCAACGTTCCGAAGCCCAGCTGTTATTCTCGGAATGAGCTTCGGTTTGGCTAACGCGATCTTTCCGGAGTTGCCAACCACATTAGCCACGGTAACCATGTACTCGCTGCTCAGAAAACCATAGTACTTATCGAATACAGCGTTCAGCTTCTCTTGCTTGTCAACCTTGGCTAAATTGGCAATAATAGCCATGACATTCCACGTTAGAATCCTGTACTTGCTGTCCAGAAGGTCTATGAACTCATCCCAGTAAGGATACAGTTTTTCTGGGTAATCCTCACTCAAATCCATCAACACTTTTGCACAGCCATAACGAACCGCAGCTTTCGGCGAGCAAGTGCCCTCGAGCAGCACAGCAAGCAAATCAAAGTTTTGCTCCACCTTTTGCCGCAGCTCCTCTTTCGTCAACGTTTTATCTGCAACTTTCACAAGCAACTCGTTTTCCAAAGCAAACCTCCCTCAGTTGAAGTCTTTAAGCAGTCAGCCGTTAAAACCATTTCGAGTCAGCAATTCGCTAGCGATGTCGCCGCTTTGGCGCGTGGCACTTTCAGTTTCTCTTTTGGTTATTTGTAATCTTTTTGCGCAATTTTTATTCTGGCGTAATAAGACTTACTTATATGTTTCATTAATTGCATTATCGAAGTCAGATGTCGATACAAGATTATTTGCACGAAAAAGCAGAAGAATCGCGACATAACGAGATAATAGCCTGCATGATGTTCACAGCTGGTTCAGTATTTTTCGTAGGCGGCATCCTCTCTTCGCTGGGCATGGGCAGAGAACCCAACTGGTTCCTATTCATTCCATACCTCGCGGATTCAACCCCAGTGATGCTACTGGAAATCGTGTTGCTCTTAACAGGATTATCATTGATTTTTTCAGGAATCGGAGTAAGCATGCACTACTACCGCGACAGAGGCTGGTACATGAGAGAGCTAGGCAAAGCCAACAACGCAGAGAATCTCATGCGAGAGCAGAGAATCCAGATTGCACATACATTCGCCGCGCCGAAAACGCGAAGCGTGTCCAGACGGAAAAAGTCATCAAAGTAACGAGTGCATCACCCATTCTATTCTTGCGATGTAACATCTTTTTTACTACGTAATTTTGCTTGCAGCTAACTCTCGGATTCTCTGAGCAAGCGTGGTATCCAACAGCCTCGTTACGTCTCCAATAGCATCTTCCACTTCTGGGTCAAAAGGGATTCCAGCCAGAAACTTGACGCCCAATTTTTCGGTTCCCTGCTCAATGCTCTTTGCCCTATCCCTTTTCATGTTTTCCACAACACCAATCATCGGAACCTTCAAATCCTGCAGCAAGCGCACCTGTTTCTTCACGGTCTCAAAAGCCAGCAACGAAGGTGTGGTTACAATCAAGAACTCGATTCGCTTCACCAATCTCACGAGGTCAAGCACAGCGTCACCTATGCCTGGTGGCATGTCGATGACCAGAAAATCCAGTTTTCCCCACTGCGTCACCGCGAGAAGCTCGATTAAAGCGTTTGAAACGTCTGCTCCTCGTAGCGGTGCAGCTTGGTCACCGGAAAAGTGAACCAGCGACATGTACGCCAAGTTTTTAACCACTGGCGGAACTATGCCCTTGTCCTCTTTTGGCTGGACGCTTTTGACCCCCATAATCAGGTGGGTTGAGGGGCTTGTGAAGTCCAAGTCGAAGAGTCCAACTTTGCAGTTTGTGCGTGAAAGCGTTAATGCGAGTGTGGTTGCCACTAGACTTTTGCCTACACCGCCTTTTCCGCTTGAAACCGCGATGATTCTGCCTATTCGGCTTAATCGTTCGTTTATCACGGTGGTTCGCGGGTCCAAAGTGTTTATCGTACTCCTTTTATGTTTTCAAGCCAGATTCCTCGTCCTTCGGCAATTTCAAAGTCTGGGCTTCCGCATTTTTGGCATTTGATGTAGGCGTGTGCCACTTCAGGAACGAAATGTATGGCTTCTGCGGTGTTTTCGTCCAGCTTGTTTTTGCTGAAAAGCCATGTGTTTCCGCAAACACGGCATTTAAGCGTTGTCTTGGCTTTTGCGATGTGGAACTCTGCGTTTTTGAAGCTGGCTGGCTTGAGCTGCGAAAGCGCGAAACGAAGTATGTCCTCTTCAATCTGCTGCAGTTCGCCGATTTTAATGGTTACTTCTCGGACTTCCCGCAGTTTTTCTTTTTCAGCAATCTGCTGTGCGGCTGTGATTACTGCTTCAGCTAAAGCCCATTCGTGCATAAGACAGCCTTAAGAGTTAGCCATTTAAAAGAATATTGCAAGGACTGGCTGGTTTGGTCACTATAGTGCTCGGAACAGTCTATAGTCCCCTTATTCGAAGTATAAATAGGCTTGAGATGTGCCGCGGATAGTCTGCGGTAGTTTTTTGCAATAATCCTCTGTTGGCTTCAAATGTGCTGTTTGTTAAGAAATCTTGGAAAAGGTCCTTTAGTTGCAGAAAATAGTGTATGGTTAAGCAGGTTTATCTGCTGGTTCTGCGCACCATGACTGTTTGGACTTGGCTTACGCCTTTTATTTTTTCAAGTTCGGTTTCGAATTCGTCAACAACGCCGGTTTTGTCTTCTGGGAACTTCACTTGAACTAGGAGGGCTTTTAAACCGAATGCTATGGGTTCTTCGTCGTAGCCTTCGACAGCAGAGGATTCGGGAAGGCATGCTTCCACCTTCTTTTTTAGGTCGTCAAAACTTTCAACTATGTCTTCTGGGAAGACCTTGTAAAGAACTATTATGCTGCCCATCGCTAGTTGCCTCTTATGGTCCTATGAAGCCGCATTTTGGACACTTGTAGGTGCGGCCGAACTTGCGGCATTTTC
>CAZJQR010000078.1:0-10279 GCA_964548345.1 uncultured Candidatus Bathyarchaeia archaeon
CCACCATGCACATCCACCTAGGCGAACGAGACTGCCTAGAAGCCATAGCAGTGAAGGGCAAAGCCTCAGAAATTCGACATCTAAGCGACGAATTAGCCACCAAAAAAGGAGTAAAAATCCTCAAACCCATGATAGTTTCCGTGTAAGCTACGACTTCACCTGAAACATCCTTTCCAGCGCAGCCCTTGCCTTTTTAGCCACAGGCTCAGGAACCTTAACCACATGCTTCTCCTCTTTAAGCGCAACATAAAGCCTGTCCAGCGTAATCAACTTCATGTTAGGACAAACCGCATCCTTATACGCAATAACAAATCGCTTCCTAGGATTCTCATTACGCAAACGATGCAAAAGACCCTCCTCAGTGCCAACAATAACCGTTTTAGCAGGGGTTTCCCGCGCAAAACGGCACATCTTTGAAGTGCTACCCACAAAATCAGCCACCCTTCGCATTTCACGGCTGCATTCTGGATGAACCATAACAACTGCATCCGGATACTGCTGCTTGAGCACAGTCACGTCTTCAGGCTGGAAAAGAACATGTGTTGGACAAAAACCCCGCTCAGGAATCGGAATCAACGTTTTACCCGTCTTTTCAGATGCATACTCAGCTAGATTGCGATCTGGACCGAAAAGCACTGTGTCTGCATCAAGCGAGTTAATCACTTCCACAGCGTTAGCGCTTGTGCAGCAAACATCACAGTAAGCTTTAGACGACGCTAAAGTGTTCACGTAAAGAACCACTGGAGCATCTGGATAATGCACTTTAGCACGTTTTATCTCATCCACGGTAAGCATCTGCGCCATCGGACAACGCGCACCCAAAGAAGGCAGCAGCACTTTCTTCGCAGGATTCAAGATAGCAGCGGATTCCGCCATAAAATCAACAGCTGAAAACACAATAATCTCCGCATCCTGCTCCAACATGGCTTTGCGGCTTAGTTCGATGCTGTCACCCACATAATCAGCAATATCCTGAATCTCAGGTCTCTGATAATTATGCGCAAGAATCACAGCTTTTTTCTCTTTCTTAAGCTTCTCAATCTTATCTGTTAAGTTCATAGTTACGCCTTAAATGTAAGCAGTAAAAAGACAAATGCAAAGATATATGTTTTTACCCACTTCCACCACATTTTCCTCATAAACTTCCGCCGCAGAACCCTTCCCGCATCTCACAGAAACTGCAGATGAAACAACTTGGTCAAATCAAATTGCGCCAGCATAACTGGAATTTTCTTTTTAAACTTTCTCATTTAGTCTAAAATAGCTATTAGCTCTGTTTGTAGAACACCCTTGTTCTGCGAATAGAACAGTAGCATGAGCTATGTTGTCAGTTGCAGCTTCGCCGCTTCTGTCATAGTTGTGCTGTTCCAACGTCACTTCAAGAGGAAAGCTATAACATGAAAGTGATGTTTGAAAAGCTTTTATTCGCGGGTGATCAGTTATTTACGGTTGATGTCTGGCAAAGAATTTTTTGTGGATCGTTATAGGCAGTTAGGTTGGGAATTCGATGATGCTCAGCCCAGACAAGCCATCCGAATAAACGTTACCAACACTAAAGGGAAAAACATTGAGGAAAGACTGCGAGCCATAGGCATCCAGCTGGAGAAAATTCCCTTTCTCGAAACGGGCTACTGGGTTCGCACCTCGAAAGTTTCCGCGGGCGCCACAGCCGAATACTTGATAGGCTTATACTCGATTCAGGAAGCCGCCGCGCAAATTCCCGCCATCCTATTCAGCGATTTGAAAGGCAAGACCGTGCTGGATGCCTGCGCGGCACCAGGCGGAAAAACCGTGCAGTTGGCGGATTTGATGGGGAACACTGGCGTAATAGTGGCTTTGGATGTTAAAAAACGGCGGCTGGCTGCTTTATCGAATCATCTGGAACGTTGCCATGTTGGCAACACGATTGTTAATCACCTTGATGCAAGGCAGGCTTCACGGCTGAAATTGAAGTTTGACAGGATTCTTTTGGATGCTCCGTGCTCTGGAAATTTCGCTGCAGACAACAACTGGTTTAAGCGAAGAAGTCTAGTGGACATTGAGCGAAACGCGAAATTGCAAAAGGCGATATTAACCGAGGCTGAAGCCTGTCTGCGCGGTAATGGGGAAATTATTTACTCAACTTGTTCTCTTGAGCCTGAAGAAAACGAAGTCAACATGGATTGGGCTGTAAAGCACTTGAACCTCCACATTGAAGAGGTTGACTGCCACGGCACAAAAGGATTAACCAAGGTTTTTGGAAGCCGCTTGGATGTTTCAGTGGAGCGATGTAGGCGAATTTGGCCCGGCGAAACTCAAGGTTTTTTCGTATGTAAACTCAAGAAGCTGGTGAATAAGTGATGAGGGTAATCGTGAAGTTTGCGTTTCAGCTCGGCTCCAAAATCGCCTTGAATCCTGACTTCGTAGTAGAAAGAGCTGGTCGCTACTTCCTTCTGAACGAGACTTTAGTGAAGGTCGCTCGGAAAGATTTCTACTATGCAGGAGCTTATCTGGGAAAGGTCAAGAACGGAAAATTTTTTCCGAGTTTTAACCTGTTAGCGATGCTGGCAAAGGGTGAAGCCAACAAGATTGTTGTTGAAAAGAAAGCGGCGTGGCTGTTCATTTGCGGCAGGGACATTTTCCGAAAAGGAATTCTGGCTGTGCGTGGCTCGCGAAAGAAAGGTGACCATGTGTTGGTGCTGAACGAGTTTGGTGAGTGCCTGGGCTTTGGCAAGATAATGGGCAGTTTGGATGAGACGTCTGGGAAGACTGAAGTTGCGGTTAGAAATATTTCTGATATTGGCGATTTTTTGCGCAGGGAAGCGTAGGCGAAATTCTTAAACTTTTTTTTGAAAACGACCTTGCGAGCAAGAATTAATACGAGAAACGTTAGTACTTTGGGTTTAACTTCTATTTATCCCGCGCGCGCGCACACACTTAGTTAACGCAGAGTACCGTAATCATCTTGGGGAAATCGTTGAAACGTATAAACTTGGAATCCGTGAATCAAAAGGCTACCTAATAATTTATGGTAAACTCTAATTATTCGCTGTGCTCCCTGTAAACGACTAACAGCCCGTCAACTTCTTTGAATTCTAAACCGCGTTTCTCAAAAACCGGCTTTAAAATTGCTGGGGCGCCACCCGTCTCAGGCTTGATGTGTATCTCACAACCAGAGGTTCCATTTACCAGAGAAATCCAGTTGAAAGTGAAACGTTGATTTTCGGCGATTTCTTTTAGCAAGGCTATCGCTTCATCTCGCTTCATGTGATTCCCCAATTCTTAACTTGAATACTTTTTCATATAACCTTTGTGCATTTTTCGCTCAAAGTGAGGTGCAAATATCCTATTAGAGAACTAATCCCTGAACTACCTATACATGAAATTGGGGTGTATTTCGGTACCTTTTCTGGGATTTTTCCAGTGGAGGGGGGCAAAGCGGTTCGATGAATAGGTTCCGCCACAAACCGAGCGGACGCGATGTGGGAACGTTGGGACGAAACCCACACCACATCCAAAAGTAAATTGATTCCTTGCTATTTAAAAATTTTAACGTAGTTGTGCTACTTTTGTAAATTGCAACTAATTTAAAACTTAATTTTAATATTGACTGAAAGCTTATCTAACAATGAGGAAATAATAGTGTCGAGTGAACTGTTACCTAAATTAAATGCTTTGCGAAACGCCGTTGCGAACACATTGGAGGCTACAACACCTCAAGAAGTTGCAAAACCGCGAATGCTTTTTGACCCAAAAGACTTCTCTGACCTTTTTATTCGATATGCAACCATACGCGATGGATTAACGAAAGAATTTCCTTCATTATTTAATGACTTACCCGTGCGTACAGTAGAAATAAGCGGAAGCACGGAGTTTGAAGGAAGAGGTTACATTAAAAGACAGCAAATCAAACAATTGCTTGTGGACATTGAGAATTGCCTCGACCTATTATCAGGTGTTTCAAAGTAGAAATTCCTTCAATGAAAGTAACTCGAGAGGGAGTCTATTTTGCAGGTCAATATTTTGATGCATTGAAAAATGTCAAAGATATTTTGCCGAATGCTATTAAAAAAATCGACATAGTAGATGGTTATATCGATGAACAGGTTCTGGCTATTCTTACTTCAAAAAAACCCGCGGTCGAAGTAAATATTCTAACAAAAGTTGTTTCTCCATCCTTAAAAGTATTGGCTCAACGATTCAATAAACAATATGGGAAACTTTTTATACGTTCGTCACAAGCTTTCCATGACCGTTTCTTAATAATTGACGATTTAGACTACTATCATTTTTGGGCTTCAATAAAAGATGTGGGGAAAAGAGGGTTTATGTTTTCAAGAATTGAGGAGCAGGAAGTAATTGAAAGTTTTTCGAAGAAATTCGCTGAAGAGTGGAAAAAGGCAACATTTGAGGTCTGAAAATGGGTACAAAGAATATCCGTGAAACCGAAAGGAGCGGAGCAAATCTCAGTAATCCAATTTTCTTTATGTAATTTTCTAAACGTCATGAATTATGAGCCAATATATAGATTAAACTGTTAGTTGACTGAAAAAGGGTTAGTTGGCTGTGTGCTCGGAACAGACCGTAGCCCCCTTATGTAAAGGAACTATAACAGCTTGAGAAGAAGCCTTTCCTCGAAACGGGCTGCTGGTTCGAAGCTGCGTTTGCTGTGTTTCCCCTGTTTTACAGTATATAAACCTCCTCACAAATTATTCCAATGATTCGCGTTTTTGTTGAACGTTTATCCATTAAATAAAGCGATAAACTTATATACGTTTATGATAACTCTGGTTTCCATAACATATGGAAACCAAAAGACCGAAGCTAATGTGAGGATATGTAAAAAATGAAAAACTTCAAAGACGCAGTTTGGAAAGAAAACGTGACAGAAGCCGTCAAGCAAATAAGAAAATACGAGATAAAATTCGTAAGACTCCAGTTCACCGACATCAACGGCATCATAAAAAACCTGGCGGTATCATCCAAAAACATCGAAACCATCTTTGACAACGGTCAATCCTTCGACGGTTCATCGATCACAGGCTACAGGCCAATTGAAGAATCTGACATGGTTCTGTGCCCAGACCCAACAACCTTCGCAGTTTTGCCGTGGCGGCCAAAAGAGAGGTCCTCATGCAGACTCATCTGCGATGTCTACACTCCAGAAAACAAACGCTTCGACGGTGACCCCCGATACATCCTTGAACGAGCACTTGCAAAAGCCAAAGACTCAGGATTCAGTTACATATGCGCTCCAGAACAGGAATTCTTCATAGTGAAAGAAGAGGACTCCGAATTACCCACGCCTATAGATATGGCTGGTTACTTCGATTTCCACCCCGGTGACCTCACCGAAGCAATTCGACGAGAAATAGCTGACACAGCGGAACAGTTCGGCATAGAAATCGAAATATCCCACCACGAAGTAGCTCTGGGACAAAACGAAATCGACTTCAAGTACGATGAAGCCCTCACCACCGCGGATAGAGCGTTAACCATGAGAATGATCACCAAAATCGTCGCTGCGCAAAGCGGTTACATGGCCACTTACATGCCGAAACCCTTCCCAGGCATCAACGGCTCAGGAATGCACACGCATCAAAGCCTCTGGAACGCTGATGCAACCAAGAACAGGTTCTACTCTGACAAACCAGAAACGGGTTATCTGTCGGAAACAGCCATGAACTTCATAGGCGGACAACTCGCTCACGGACGCGAAATGTGCGCGGTTCTCGCTTCTTGGCCCAACTCGTACAAACGCTTAGTACCCGGCTTCGAAGCACCAGTTTACCTTGCGTGGGCACACAAAAACAGATCACCGCTCATCAGAGTCCCCAACTTCGGAGGAAGAAAAGCCGCAGCTAGATGTGAAATACGCTGTCCTGACCCGTCTGGAAACCCGTACCTCCAGTTTGCAGCCCTCCTCGCGGCAGGATTAGACGGCATCAAAAACAAGACTGACCCAGGCGAACCAGTGGAGCTAAACGTTTACGAAATGAGCTACGAAGAACGCAAAGAAAGAGGAATCATTTCACTACCGGAATCGCTGAAAGAAGCTTTGGACGAACTGGAAACAAGCAACTTGATGCGCGATACTCTCGGCGAAACTGCCTTCGAAAACTTCCTAAGCGAAAAACGCAAAGAATGGGACCTCTACCGAACACAAGTGACCGAGTGGGAAGTCAACAGGTACATCCGACGACTATAAACCATAAACCAACAAAGCCCTTTTTTCCAGGGCTTAACCACTTTTTCTGTTCGCCTTAACCCTTAATTTTCTCCACTAATTTCCCGATTTTTACGGTGGTCTGCTCGTGTTTAGCCAAGTCGCGAACAACCACTGCATCCTCGTCCATTTCTCTTTCACCTACAATCACCGCATAATCCATCTTTCGCCTGTCAGCGTCCTCAAGAGCCTTGCCCATTTTCCTGCCCATAACCTCAAACTCCACCAGCACGCCAGCTTCCCGGAGCATATGCGCAATTTTTATCGCTTCACCTTTAAGCGCTTCTTGCACGGGAATTACCACGACTCTTTTCCCCTGCCGCGTTGGCAAGGCAGTTTTTTGGGTTTGCATTGCAAGGGCTATTCGGTCAAGTCCATGTGCAACGCCAACGGCTGGCGTTGGTTCTCCTCCGAAAACTTCGATAAGCTTATCATATCGTCCGCCGCCGCCCAAAGCCACATCCAACTCGGGTACATTTACTTCAAAAATCATCCCCGTATAGTACTCAAGACCACGGGCAAACGCGGGGTCCACTGTTTCAACCGGGCAATCGCATTCGTCTACAAGCCATAAAATGCTAAGCAGGTTATCGGCGGCAGCTGCAGCCTCTTCGCAGCAGTCAACATAGTCCTGTATCTGCATCGCCGTTTCAAGCGGCGTCTCCTCTTTCAACTCCAACAAGCCCTGAAGAAGCATGCGGGATTCCTTTCCTTTTATAAGCTTGAGTGCTTTGTCGTATTCTTTCTTGTCCATGAGCTGTAGAATCTTGTTTTGAGTTTTGTCGTCAACATCTTCTTTGTTAAGCATGCCTCTTATCACACCGATGTGACCTATTTTGAAAGTGTATTTTTGCAATCCTGTGGCTTTCATAAGATTGTTGGTGAGAAGTATGGTTTCTGCGTCGGCCTCAGGCGTGCTTGAACCCATTAATTCAAAGTTTGATTGCCAAAACTCGCGGTAGCGTCCGCGTTGAGGCTCATCATAGCGGTACACGCTGCCCACGCTGAAAACCCTCAAGGGTTTGGGCTCGGTTTTCAAGGCGGTTGTGGCTAACCGCGCTATCGAAGCGGTGAATTCTGGTCGCAACGCTACGGTGCGGTCGCCTAGGTCTTGGAAGGTGAACATGCGCTGGCGGATTTCTTCACCAGACTTGGCACCCAACAGCTCGTATGGTTCGACTATGGGTGTTATAGCTTCCTTGTAACCGTAAAGCTGCGCGGTTTCTCTGGCTTTGCAGGTGATGAAGTTCAGCGTTTCCGCTTCTTCAGCCAGCAGGTCCCTCATTCCGCGTACAGTTTGGAAAGTTGGCATGACTTTTTCCCCAGCTATTTACTGTTAATATTGAAACTTGTGGTTAAAAAAGCGTATTACCTTTTAAGCTCTCTTATTTCAGTTAAGGCGGGTTTGCTTGAACCTAACCGCATTTTAAGTAAACCCACACACAAAACAGAGTTAATCGACTACTACTCATGGCAACGAAAAAAAGACGGGTTAGCAGACCAAACCATAGAAGTATACACTAAACGACTGAAAACATTAGCAAAAATAGCAGACTTATCAAAACCAGAAGAAGTAAAAACAGCAATAGCATCAGGAAACCAAAAGAACAGCCACAAAAAAGGGCTATGCGTAGCATACACAGACTTCTTAAAATTCAAGGGATTAAAATGGGAAAGACCAAAATACAAAAAAGAACAAACAATACCGTTCATACCACTTGAAAAAGAAATTGATGCATGAATAGCATCAGCAGGCAAAACAGTATCAAAATTTCTACAACTACTCAAAGAAACAGACGCAAGAGGAACAGAAGCAATAAACGCACAATGGATAGACATAGACGCAGAAAGAAAGACGATAAGAATAAGACCAGCAAAAGGAAGCAATCCACGCATACTGCCAATATCACCAAAACTAATAGGGATGCTAAACAACACATCAAACAAAACAGGCAAAATATTCAATCAAAAACTAAAAGCCATGAGAAATAATTTTCTACGCCATAGAAAAAACACAGCAGAAAAACTAAACAATCCAAGACTAAAACAAATATCTTTCCACACATTAAGACATTGGAAAGGAACAACGGAATATCACAACACCAAAGACATCTACCACGTTAAGACCATATTAGGACACAAATGCATAGCAAACACTGAAATATACATCAACATAGAACAAGCGACCTTCCTAACAGAAAATAGCGAATATCACTCAGCAACCGCAAAAACAATACAAGAAGCGCAAAAACTCATAGAAGCGCGCGCTTCCAATACGTCACAACAATCGAAGGAATACAACTATTCAAAAAACGCAAATAACCCTTCTTTTTTCAACAAGCGCGCTCATCTAGAATTCTATCAAGATATAACAGTATATTTTGAAATAATGTTGTTCTTCGCTTCCCTATTTAGAAATGAAGTAAAACCTAATTAGCTTGAAAAGAGACTATAATTTGTAGAGGAGCATATATGGGCACCACCAAAAAAGTAAAAAAATATGGATGCGTCAAATGCGGAATACCTTTTGAAATTCACCCCCCAGACGACCTACACACAACAGCTTCAAGAAATGAGACGGCGTGTGAAAGCCGCGGAGTTATCAAAATGGATTATACTTGTAAGAATTGCGGCGCAATTAACACTATGTACTGGTGTCGTCGACGGAGTCATCACGACATTTACCCTTAAAAGAAAATTTAATTCCAGCTATATTTAGTTTTAATCATCAATAACTCCGTCAAACTTGGTCGCGGTATTTTCTCAAGATTTGACAGTATATCTCAAGTTAAGGCTTATGAATACGTCACAGATATAGACGGAACAAAAGCGCGCGCTATATTATAACAATTTCTGCAATGATAGAAGTTTTTTAAAAAAGTTATGACGAAAGACTCACCATTGTACATAGTAACCGCTGTCAACCGAAAAGTAACAGCTTAACGCAAAGGTTCAATCAACCGAAGAGGCACCAGAATCCTACAGAACCTGAGTATTATCTAACGGTTCTGACTCTTCCCAAACTCTGTCAAAAAATTTCAATGCGTCTTTTATTAATTCTGGATTGTTTGAGTATACTCTAGCATCAAAACGGCTACCTCCAAAACAGTCGTTTTGCACGTCTCCTGAACCAATAATCAAGAATTTCCTTTTTGGAGCGCAGAATATTCTTGCGTGTAACATTGGTTGTAATCTGACCTCGGCACCAGCCCTATTCATTCTCTCCAAAGCATCCTTATTTCTCTTGGTCTGAGTTGCTTTGCTAGGACTTATTATCTTGACTTGTTTTGCTATCGGAATTAGTTTATCCAGCATAACTTGGTCGAAATAGCCCATCGCATAAATAAACTCTTTCTCCTTGTGGCACGTAGCCCATGCCCCTTTGAGGGCGAATCAGATTTTCAATCATCGCACCATATGTTCTGATTTGTGGGGAACTTTCGACAAATCGAGGAGCTAAACCTTCTTTATTTTCTTGAGCGTTACCCTTTCCACCCATCTGAAAAAGCAATCTGCCGCCGTTTTTCATGCTTCGCTGTACGCCGTGAAGAACGGACTTGTGGTCAATAATCCAGTGCAATGCCGCGTTTGAGAATAAGCGGTCAAACTTAGCTTGAAACGTTAGCTTGCGTACATCCATTCTTTGAAAAGAAAGATTCGGATAAGCGCCCTGCGGAAAGGTGTGGAGTGCTAAATTGATCATTTCTTCGGAACTGTCAATGCCGACCACTCATCCTCTGGGTAAGCATCTTGCCAACGCTGCTGTGACTTTGCCGTCGCCGCAATCGATGTCGAGCAATGTTTCGTTTCCAGAAAGTTTTAATTTTGGAATAAGCTCCTTAGCCCACTTATACTGGCTTGAAGAATGCTTGGCGTAATCGTCCGCGTTCCACGCATAATTTTTCGGCGACGCTGTCATTTATCTCCTCTCTCCTACATAAAAAACAGCTTGTTTAATGATTGTTAATGGCTAAACTAAAAAAGGGGAAATGGGTTTGTGCGGTTTTTTTGTTGCTGATTGCTTACCGTTTTCGCAGCATCAGGATGAGTATCAGCCCGATGACAACGATTGCG
>CAZJQR010000079.1:0-5946 GCA_964548345.1 uncultured Candidatus Bathyarchaeia archaeon
ATTACACATCATCTTATGCGGCTTTTCGGGCTCTAAATGAAGATGCATTCTACATTTTGCTCGATAAGTATAAGTCCCATGCACGCGTTTCCTTCATTAATGTTCTCTTCTATGCAATCTCTCAAGTTGGATTGTTTATCAAGGATAGAAACAGAGAGAAGCTGAAGGTAGCCATGTATTCGGCATTCTCTGAACGATTGAAAGCAGGTGACTTGATAAGACTATTAATTGGAAGAGCCTATGTGAAGAGTATCCATAATGAGGAAAATCTGACAAAGGAAAATATTGTGGATTTGAAGATGCTTTGGGATATGTTCACGACTTGAGTGACGGGATATGAACGTTTTCGTGTACATTGATGCTTTGCCATTTGATTCTATATCTTATGAGCGCACGCCATTTATTCAGAAACTTGTGAACGAAGGTTACACTTACCCTCTACAAAATATAATGGGGTATTCATTCGGTATTCAGTCTACAATACTCACAGGCAGGCTGCCGTCCCAGACAAAGCAATGGATGCCATACATCTACACTTCCTGTTCTAATATCAACAGTTTCAGAGTGTTAGGACGATTAGCACGATGGATGAATGTTGACGTTAGTGGATCCCGTCTCCTAAGAACGATACGCTACGGCGTGACATCAAAGTTCATTTTGCGAAAAGGAGCAAAAGTGTCTTCAGTTCCATGGAGTATGGCGGACAGGTTCTTTATCTACCCATATTACTACATGAATGAACTTCCATCGTTAATAGAACTGGAGAATGAATTACGTGCAACTCATGAATCTAGATTATTGTATTTTGGGCCCTGTCTTCAGAGAAAAGAGGCAACACGTCAGGCCACAAGGTACATCAAAAACCTCGACTCGACAGCTCGCAATTCTCTTAGAAAGACATCGCTGATTCTTTATGTCGATTCGCTTGATCATCGCGGTCATGGACATGGTGTAGGCTCATTTGTGTGGAATTCAGCACTTGCCAAAATTGACAGTGATCTGCGAGACTTCTACAACGCCCTGGAAAAGGCTGTGGGAAATTTTACGTTTTCGATTTTTTCTGATCATGGTATGTGCAACGTTAAGAGGACTATTGACATCATGAAACCATTAAGGCTTATGGGGTTAGGTTGGAAGGATATCACTTTGTTTATTGATGCGACAATAGTTAACATTTGGATAGAGAACCGAATTGGCAAGAAATTTCTGGAAAAGTCACTAGAGCGCATAGGACAAGATAGATTTATCATTTTAAATAAAGAGGAGGACGCCAATACTCTCCGCAAAGTTGGGGTTCCTTTGGATCGCAGTTGCACTGGTGATTTGATTATTCAAGCAAAGCCAGGCTATGTGTTTTATCCTAATTTTTATTCAGACAGAAAGTCCTTCAAAGGCGCTCATGGGTATTTTCCTGATGAAAGCTGCCAACAGAGTTTTCTAAGCACAAATGTTGACGCTAAGCGAGATTTGGGTGTTTACCCGACACATATTAAAGACATCCGAGGACTTTTGTTATCAATGGCGGAAATCGATAAAACGAAGTATTAAGATGAGTCTTGATCGACCTATCTAGGTGGCGATACCTTGCAAATCCAAAAAAAGAGCAGCTTTTTTTTAGTTTTTTTAGCGATTACTATACTGTTTTTGCAGGCGATTTACTATCTTAGCGGGTTAGCCTACACAAGCCCTGTCTACTTTTTTGTTCTTGTCATAATAATATGCGCCGCAACGCTTTACAGCATCTTTGTTCATGCTTCAAAGAAAACCCTCGTATGCTTGATGCTTTTATTAACTGCAACTTTTATGAATTTAACATACGTATACTATTCTTCGGGCTTTCCCTACATTCCCCCTCTTGATGCAATCTATCATTGGAAAACTGCTGAAGCAATAACAACATCTTCAAGAATAAATCTTGTTGAGAACGCTACTCACATAGAGTTCGAATATTCGAGTTTCCCTGGTTTCCATCTTTTCATTTCTCTTACAAGTCAGTTTACCGGCATCGATTCAGTATTATTCACCAAGCTAGTTCCCATTTTCTATTCGCTGTTGCCCTTCTTGGTTTACATTATAGCTAGAAGAATTTTTCCATCACGCAATGAGGTTGCTGGATTAGCTGCATTTATAACCATTTTTCTTCCGAAATGGTATTCATACCCGTCTTACAGCAGATTCGTGATGGTCTACATCTTGCTGCTTTTTTTCTTTCTAATAGCTTTGACACTGGCTTACAGGAAAGAACACTTTCTTTTGGCTCTGGTTTCTATTACTGCTCTAAGCATTACTCATCATATTATGACCTACATCATTGCATTTTTTATAGTGTTTACGCTGATTTTTTCAATACTTACGAGGAGACTGCGTCAACGCGGATTCCCATTATTCAGAAATGCCAGTTCCCACACGATATCTTACTTGGCGTTGGGTGGTCTCCTGGTCTGTGCGTTATTGTTTCCGATTTTTAGCTCACCCGTTTCATTCGAGTATCACATAAAGTCCTTCATAAGCTATTTCTCGCCAGCGTATGTTACTGAGGAATTCAGCAGAAGCATGATGGGATTTTACACAGGAACGGAGCAAGTCTTTATATTAGCGTCGATAGGTCTTGCCGGTCTTGTTGGGCTTTACGGTTTGATTAACTATCTGCGACGGGATAGATGGATCGTGACCGCCGTCGCTATTACGGTGTTTTACGGATCTGTATTTGCGATTTCTATTCCCTCACTTTACACCAATCCTACAATCTACAATTACGTATCGGGAAGAATGACTTTTATTCTCTTTATTGTACTAGCTCCGTTTATTGGAAGCACCCTAGCGATTTTTACTCGTTCCAACCGTAGACGCCGTATCGGGATGTTTTTTGCCGCTTTGTTGCTTCTCTCTCTGGCTTTTACTTCGGTGGATTTAATTCCACGGGAATACTACTATTTCTCTCAGGAGAAAAGCACTTCTCACTTATGGGCGGTAAGGGATAACTCTGTTTCGTTGTATTCAAGCTTACTCTGGGTTAATAGAACCGCAGACTTAAGTGCTTGGAGCGCCATCGGAGATGTGCCACTATTCTCAATAGGTCATGGTATGCTGAATCTTAACATGCAGCAGTATTGGCCTTTATTTGAAGACCCACTGAATGGAAACGAGCACTTTCGTCAACTCACAGAAATGGGGGCTAAGTACATCTTTATTAATATGCTTTTGACCGAATACAGAGAGCAGACAGATTTTAAGAGGTTTATCGGTCCTATACCCGCCAGCAACTTAACACTGGTCACCGAGGAAATTGGGGGAAATCGGATATACGACAATGAAATCATAAGCATTATCTACATTCACGAAGGCAAAACAGCTGGCTAAAATCTTCTGTAACTTCCAGCATCAATGCACGCTTGAGAACAAGTTTGGTTTAGCGCGCGCTCCCGATAGAGTGATAGTTTCGGATTCTTGCTGTGCTGCGTTTGTCGAACTTGGGAAACATGCAACAGTGAGGAGTAATAGAAAGAGAAGGCCGAGTGTTTTGTTTGTTTCTGCTCTCATTGTTGTGCTTTTCCCCTGCAAACGTGATAGTTTCCACTTTACTATTTATTGAATATTAAGAAACTATATAAGACTCTAGTAAGACCTCTCGTTTTTCTGTTGAGCACATCTACACGGACAATGCTGAATTTTTCTATGTAACAGCTGCCCGAGTTTTTACTGCAAGTTTAGCGGGGCCAAAGATAGTGAACAGACCTTTGCAGTGTGAATTTTGACGTGTAAAGCATCTCAATTTTAAGTTTTGGGTCCGCAGCGTTCGTGCAGTCTTTTGTTATTTCTTCTGTTTTTGAGAGTGACCATAGCCGTGACAGCGATAGCTACTATTCCCATGGCTGTTTTGGCATAGAAGGCATCCTCAGATAGAATTGTCACATCGTTTGTGGGGTCAAGTGATGACTCTACATGAAGTTGTAGATGAGGGCGATTGTGAGGGAGACTGTGTTGGGGTTGGGCTAGGTGTAGAGGTAGGAGTGACAGGGGGAAGCGCGTGCTCTGGTCAATCATATTTCGCAAAAATGTTTTCGTGATTTCGCACTTCAAGTTTATTGGAATTGACTATTTGCTGAAGCAGAGTTCTTAGAAACTATTATATAACATGGAGACGGAATAGCCTGACCAAAAGAGAAGCGATGAACGATGAAAGAAGAAGTTGGTTCTCAGCGTGTTTGAGAATACCCGAAAGTCATTCAAGTTTACGAGATATGCCATTTTGGCTTCCACGATACTGATATGTGTCGTCATTGTTCCCTCGCAATTCTTGTTTTCTACAGTCACGGCTGCAACGCCCATTACGGTTACCGTGAATTCTGGGACGGCGGTGGGCACGAATAGTTTGTCATTGGGCTTTATGCTTGATCACGAGTGGGAAACTTGGCTCAACAGCGCCACCAAAATAGGGTTGGCAGACCAGGCAGGCTTCAAACTAGTCCGACTCTTCGATTGGAGGAGCACCAGCCCGCAACCGTGCCAGTACTGGTACGAGTCGACGAAGACTGGAAAATGGGATTGGACCACGGTCGACAGCCTCATTGACAAGATCTTCGCGATAGGCGCCGAGCCCTTGATCTGCCTGGGAGGAATAAATTTCGCCAACGGAGCGCCCCAGATCCCAGCCGGCATGGCAGTTAACCCGAGTACCGGCCTGCCCTATCCAGAGAGTTTTGCTGCCTACGCGAAGGCGTGGGTCACCCATTTCGCGCAAAGAGGCAAGGCTGTGAGGTTCTACGAGATCTTTAACGAGCCTGCGCACTACTTCGGTTATGGGGTTGATGCTCAGAAACTGGATTATTATATTGCGGTTTGGAATGCTGCTGCGCGGGCGATGCGTCAGGCGAAGTCGGGGCTGATGCTCAGTCATGATCACATAACGCTCAGGAAGGTTCTTGACGCCTGGGTAA
Organism: uncultured Candidatus Bathyarchaeia archaeon; assembly: GCA_964548345.1. Classification (GTDB taxonomy): domain Archaea; phylum Thermoproteota; class Bathyarchaeia; order Bathyarchaeales; family Bathycorpusculaceae; genus SG8-32-3. The sequence continues at coordinate 4,938 of CAZJQR010000079.1, forward strand.
CGAAGGGGGATGCAGTCGATTACATCGATTTTCACAAGTACGACTCTGATGCGCTCAGCAAGTACTCTGATGCCGTGATGTTTTCTCGGGTGGAGACAATCAAGTTCGAGACCGACGGGGCATTCTACGGTGCAGCGGTTGCTCAGCAGAAGTGGCTGGCGGCCCGTGGCAAGCAACTCCCGATAATTCTCAGTGAGAGCAACTTCAACAGCTATTACAATGCGGGGACTGACACCAAGATTCAGCAGATGGCTGGCACTGTCTGGCTTTCTTTGATTCTGCGAAAAAGCGTATTGAGCGGTCTCAGCTACTATTCCTACTATAGTTTCTGTAGTACAGCCAAATCAGGCTCAACTGGACAAGGATTTGGGATGGTGGACTCGGCAAACAACAAGCCTTGGTATCCATACTACCTTCTAAGCTTGATAGGAAATAATCTGGCTGTGGGAGACTCTCTGGTCCAGTCTGCCAGCTCCTCAAGCGAAGTGGCGACTCTCGCATGGCTCCACAACAGTAAACTGAACATACTGCTCATCTGCAAAGCAGGGTCAGAGAGAACCGTGTACTTGAACGGCGTGGAAGGGCAACTGACGGTTTCCAAGCTTGACAACACGGTCTCCTGGACATCCGCGCGAATACAAAACAGCATATTGTACTCGACGAATTCAATAACCCTTAATGGCTACACCGTTATGCTTTTGCAGACTTCGCAGACTTCGGTTACTCGCACTATTGTTGCTTCTGCTGGTGTTGGCGGGTCGATTAGTCCTTCTGGGTCTGTTGCTGTGGCTGACGGAGCTGATCAAACGTTCACTATAACGGCTCAATCTGGTTATCAAGTGGCTGATGTTTTGGTGGATGGCGTGTCTGTTGGTGCTGTTTCATCGTACACTTTCAACGATGTAGTGACCGGTCACACGATAACTGCGAGTTTTAAGTTGATTCCTGTTTTGAATCTTTTCGCTGACGATTTTGAATCTGGCAACTTTAACGTTTGGACCGGAACCTC
>CAZJQR010000079.1:6046-10250 GCA_964548345.1 uncultured Candidatus Bathyarchaeia archaeon
CTACTGCTTAAGCAGCCAGGCGACGACAATTCGCGTCGACGATGTAGCGATAAGCGCGGGCGCAAATGAGTACATTGGACTGGAATACTCTCTGTCCATTACTCCGTCTGGTTCTGGTTCGGTGACGAAGGTTCCTGATCAGCCTCGATATCTCTATGGCGCGGTGGTTGAGTTGACTGCTGTCCCGGCTGCTGGTTGGAGTTTCAGCGGTTGGAGTGGCGCTTTGACGGGAAGCAGCAATCCTTCGTCTGTCACGATGAATGGGGACAAGAGCGTCATTGCTACTTTCACTAAAAACGAGTACACTCTAAATGTTGAAACTGTGGGTTCTGGTTCTGTTGGCAAGATTCCTAATCAATCGGCCTATCACCTTGGCGATGTGATTCAGTTAACCGCTTTGGCTGACCCTGGTTGGTCGTTCTCCAGTTGGAGTGGCGCTTTGACCGGCGGTGCGAATCCTGCCGAACTAATAGTTGATGGCGATATGCTGGTTACCGCGACTTTCACTAAGGACCCCATCGCAGATCTTTTCGCTGACGATTTTGAATCTGGCAACTTTAACGTTTGGACCGGAACCTCGATAATAAGAGCAAATACAGGCGTAACTTCAACCCTGCCCCACAGCGGTATCTACAGCGCGCAGTATTCCGCCGGTTCAAGCACAGCCATAAGGAGAGCCTACAGCTACAAGAGCATACCATCCCAAAGCGAACTTTGCGCTAAATCGTACGTATACATCGCGGATGGTTTGCCCGTTACCAGTGGACAATCGGTATGGCTTGTCCAGTTCGTGACTTCTAGCGGCTCTGCTGTGGCTTCATATGGTTTGAGAGGCGGTTCGTCGGGGACCAAGTGGACGGTGCAGGACGGCAGCTACCCGAATGCTATGGCGGCGTCGGGTCCGGTTGAAGGCAAATGGTACCTGTTTGAGGCTTATTACGTTCAGGCGTCTTCGGGCAAGACCATAGTGCTTACCGTTGATGGCGTGGAGGTTGCTTCTCTAAGCCAGAGCACGATCGGGAACAGTGACGTGGTTAGTGTTCGCTTCGGGATCTGCTACTGCTTAAGCAGCCAGGCGACGACAATTCGCGTCGACGATGTAGCGATAAGCAACTAGCGCAATCAACAACTCTCCATTTTTTGGTGGTGCATATACCGTGTTGACCCTTTCCTTGAATAGAGTCGTTTTTGTGTTTGCGTTTCGCTCTGGATAGCCCTGTTTTTGAAATGAAATTGTGAATGTCCATTACGGTTAGACTTGTTTTCTCAGTCCGACTCATGTAAATTCATGGAGAATTGTTCTATAGGTTTAATCCTGAATCCTTCGCGCGCGCTATGCAGCGTGACTACGCTCTATTTCGAGGGAGAAGATATCGTGCGCTTTAGGTTGGGATTGAATAAACCAGCAACATCGCTGGTTATTATTGCTCTTGCGTTTAGTTTCCTGCTTGTGCCCATGTTAAATCTCATTCGGTCGGTTTATGCGGCGCCTTATCTTACTGAGAAATGGCGTCAAACGTGGGCTGAATAGCGAGAAGCGCAACCATGACCACTTTTAACCAAATCGGAACAACAATGCGCGCTAGATTTCATCTCATCACACTAGATTCACAGTTTTGTCAGGGTGAGGATCATGGTCTTGCCGACGTTGGCGGACTTGGGTACCAGTTGGCGGTTATGGTTCGGGAAACTGCAGACCTAAACTCACGTACAGATTCAGGTATTGGGCGGATTGGTACATCCAGATGACTGCTCCTACGCCGTTAGTGTTTAGGAAATCAAGGTACTGGTTCAGATAGCCTACATTGGTTGTGGTGAAGAGTGAAGAGCCTAGCTCAGCACCCATTTCGGTGTTGAAGAGTTTTAGTCCGTAGCCCATAGCCGTATTCATCTCGGCTATCTGGTTTGCCACTGTCTTCCCGCTCGCTGGATCGAAGTAGGTGTGTGTGCCTGTCCAAAACTTGTCAAGCGGGTCAATGATTGTTGCCATGTTCGCCCAAGTCTGATTGGGTGCAACACCAAGAGGACTTTTGTTAGCAACGATGTTGCACGTATACCCTGCGTTTCTGATTGTGTTGATGAACGTTTGTATTCGAATGTGCAAATCGCTGTTGTATCGTTCATTGAAGGGTTCGAGCCACAGGCGGTCTTGATAGTCGCTGAAGGTAGATAGGTAGCTTAACGCTTTGTTTGTCGTGTCAGTCCACTGTGCTTCAGTCATAATACCGGGCGGGTACTGATGGTAGTAGTCAAGGATTAAAGTGTGATTGCATCCGTCAAGGAACCGTTGCACGTAAGGTGTGGCGTCGATTGCGCTGTTGACAGCCATGCGGTAAACGGTCAAGCCATACGCGTTCATCTTAGCGATTACATCGTCCACGGCTGCGTTGCCGTAAACGCCGCTGACGGTGCGAGGATAACTCGAAAGCCCCATCATATAATCCGTCTGTGACCAAGGAATTATTGTTCCCTCTATAGTTAAGGTTTCAGATTCTTGAAGCACTGCCTTTATCGAATTTTGGGAACACGCAACGATGAGGAGCAATAGAACGAGAAGGCAGGCTGTTTTGTTTGTTTTTGTGTTCATGGTTGTGTTTTGCCTCTTTAAGAGCGGCAGTTTCTACTGTGTTTATTGAGTATTAAGAAACTCTATTTAGGCTCTTTTAAGAATTTTGGTTTACCTGTTCAACACATCTACACAAAATCGAAATAACTAAATAACATGAAGTCTGTGTTTTTCGATTAAAAGCTGATATTAGAATGAAAAGAAATTTGGGTTTAGCGCGCGCGCACGCGGAAATCTTCAAAGTTTCAGAGATACACCACTTTTGTTTCCGCGATGCTGATAATAATTGTATTGTTTTCCTCGCTCTCAGTTTTTACAAAGGCTGCTGTCGCACCCACCAAAAAAAAGGTGGTTTTACTGCGCTTCGTTGATTTTTCTTTCTTGGCTTCTGAAAGAAATGGATTTAGACATAAGGTTTCAGCTTAAGAACAAAGAATAAAACCTTCGAAGCATGTTCTCACTGTAATTGAGAGAAGTGAAACAGTGAAAAGAAAGATAAAGCTAATTCTATCCATCGTTGCTGTCGTTTGTTTAGTCGGCGCTGGTTTCGCGGTGTACCTGTTTGATTATTTACCGAAGCAAGACACGGAGAAACCTTTCCACGTTTCATTTTCTGTAAGACCAGATCCGGAGCAGGCCACAAACGAGACATGGAGAATAGTGATTTTAAACGAGGCAACAGATGTTTTGCAGAATGTTGACATCTTGGCTAGTTATGGAGATCAGATGGTTCTTGTCCAGCATTTTGATGAGTTAGCAGACCCACATTTTTATTTTGATTTGCAGCAAATCAGTGGGGAAGGGATGACGGTGGATATTTACTGGGATGGTGGGCACCGCAACTTTTTCTGCCGAAATCAGGATGCAGTAACTGAGTGAGAAACAAGAGTGCACTGGAGTTTTGGTTGCAATCGTTCTGGAGGATAGTTCCATAAGGCTTAAGATTGTCTCCACTCCACCGAGAACTGGAATGATATGAGTTGAGTAGAAGAGGAGCTGTCTCTGGAATAATTGCATTTCTCTTGCTGTTGTGTTCCTTAATGTCTTTGTCTGAGTTTGCAGCGCGCGCTCTTAATATCTGTTCCCACAAAACTCATTTTTATGGTCCCACAATGGAAAGACTGGAAAATTACTCTAGAAGACTTTTCCTGAGCCTTTTATTAGGGCGATTAAAATAAAACTGTTGTCGAAGGAGAGGGTATCGTGCACTTTAGATTAGGTTCGGGTAAGATTACAGTTTCGTTTATTGTTGTTGCTTTTACATTGAGTTTCCTGCTTGCACCCATGTTAAAGATTATTCCGGTGGCTTATGCCGCAGACCCGCTTACGCCTAAATGGACTGCGACTGGGGTTCCGTTCGCTGGAATAGGCGCGTTGGTTGCTGACGTTACTGGTGATTCGGATGAAGAGGTGATTATTGCAGGTGCAGGCGGGCTAACCGTGCTTGACGGCGATGATGGTCATGTAGTTTGGTCTCAACCTGTTACGGGCGCTGATTCTTCAACCCAGTTTGAGATAGCTGACTTAAACCATGACGGGACGTTTGAAATTGTGGTGGGAACTGGTTTTGATTATACACCGGCAAGGTTGTACGCGTTCCACGGTGATGGGAGTCTATACTGGACTAGCCCAGCTTTA
>CAZJQR010000080.1:0-10175 GCA_964548345.1 uncultured Candidatus Bathyarchaeia archaeon
TCAACAACTAATTATGCTTTATTTTTCTATTTCACTTTTCACTCTAAGTTTTCTACACGCTCCAAAATTGTTCTTTAATGGTCTTTTTAAGGCTCTTCTGGTCAGCTGGTCACGCCTTAAACTTTATTGGAGGTGAAAGACCAAGATGGTGAAAGTTAAATGTGTAACGATGGAATGTCCCATATGTGGAAGTGCAGGCTCATGCCAGTTATTTCTTAATAAAGATGGCAAAATCAAGTACGCTAGAGTTAGACATTACACAGGCTTGAATGAATCTAAAAAACCTCAATTCTCTTACTGTAAACTTGAAGACTTAAACCAATTAGAAACTCTGCTTATTTCATTAAACTTTCAATTCCCTCAGGCACAGCAAAAACAGTTAGGTCAAAAAACAACTAAAGATTTACATGACCACACAAGCGTTAGCCTTCTAAGTGGTCAGCCTGATTCGAGCTTAAAATTTGAGATGGCGGGTCCGCTGGGATTTGAACCCAGGACGTTCAGCTTAGAAGGCTGACGCGCTATCCGTGCTGCGCCACGGACCCTCCACGGCGACTTCATAATAAAAACGCGTCCAGATATAATTTTACCTATCGAATTTAACGTTCTCTAGGTAAATTCTTATTTAAGCGGTGGATTGCTTAGTGGCTGTATGACAAAGATTAAGGCTTTAGCGTTGCTTTCAGGTGGTCTAGACAGCACTCTTGCCGCTAAACTGATTCTAAGCCAAGGCATTGATGTTGTAGCCATAAACTTTGTGAGCCCCTTTTGTTTATGCGAAAAAGGCGGTGGAGTATCTGAAGCCGCAAAGCAGCTGGGTGTGCCGCTCAAGTTCGTGGACGTTGGCGATGAGTATTTGAAAATGGTGCGAAAGCCCAGGCATGGCTATGGCAGGAACATGAACCCGTGCATTGACTGCAGGATCTTCATATTAAGGAAAGCAAAGAAAATCGCCAAGGAAATAGGCGCATCCTTCATCTTCACAGGCGAGGTTCTCGGTGAAAGACCCATGTCCCAGCATTTCAAAGCTATGAAGATAATCGAGGAAGAGGCTGGCTTGAAAGGTGAAATATTGAGACCGCTGTCAGCGAGGTTGCTGCCTGAAACGGTCATGGAGAAAGAAGGTTTAGTTGATAGAGAGAAGCTTTTGGGTATTCGCGGCAGGTCTAGGAAGCCGCAAATCAAACTTGCTGAGGAATTCAACATAACAGATTATCCGGGTCCAGCAGGTGGGTGCTTACTCACGTGCAGGGAATACGCCAACAAGCTGCGCGACCTTTTCCAGCATAAGAAACACTACTCCATGGCGGATGTGTCTTTGCTGAAGGTCGGTAGACACTTCAGATTTAGCAAAAACAAGATAATTGTCGGAAGAAACGAAGCAGAAAACAAGATTTTAACCGCGAAGAAGATGGTGAACGATTATTACTTTGAAGTCCCGGATATTGGCAGTCCAATAACTGTTCTTCAGGGAGCCAAAACCAAAAGCGCCATTAGAACGGCAGCGGCGTTAACAGCGTTCTACTCAGATGCAAAAAGCGACAAAGTCACAGTTAACTTTGGCAGAGAAAGCCTGAATAAATCCAAAACCGTGTCCATTCCCACTCGAGCCGAGGTGGAAAGCCTCAGAATTGGCAATTGCTGAAAGGTGAATGTTTGCGTCTCTGAATAAACTACCCTAATTAGGGTACTGATGTTCTATTTTGAGAAAAACATTTTAATGTACCCTGAGACAACATTAGGTTGAGGAATTTACATGCCTACAGCGTTTGTGTTAATAAACACCGAGATAGGTTCAGAATCAGATGTACTGAAAGAACTGAAAAAAGTCGAAGGAGTCGAAGAAGCTTCTGCAGTCTACGGAGTCTATGATATAGTTGCAAGAGTCAAAGCAGACACCATGGATAAGCTGAAAGAGATAGTGACATGGCGCATCCGACGACTTGACAAGGTAAGATCCACACTAACAATGATCGTCGTAGAAGAACGATAATATTCCCGTTCAAATTTCCCTTTCTTTTGTCGTGTTAGTGAAACGGTTAATCAATCAACGTAGCCGTTTAAAAAGTCCTGTTGTAACTTTTGCACAATCACACACGCTTAAACGTACCGCTACCCAATCACTTTTAGGTTATCGTGATGAAAGAAGAGTTAACATGCCCATGGTGTAATAGCAACTTTCAAAATCCAAGGGAATTGGAAACCCACGCCCGAAACTATTATTGTAAAGAATTAACATCGTAAGCTTTTTTTCGTCAAAAAAACCAAAAACTAAAACGATATTGACCGAAACTTGAATTGCTTTCAAGTGTGACTGCAGTGATACAGTCACATAATTATAAATTTTTTTAATGCTGAGAAGGATTTGACTAAAATTTATTATAACCAAAATTGGCAGAATCAAAGAAAATCACCGTAAACTTGCGTTGCTTAATACCGAAACGCTCCATGCAGCAAAATTGAACTTACAATTGAAGCCATATATAGAGAGGGTATAAGCCAAAAATAGCACAATAGTCCTAACAACTTCAGCCGCTTCGCTCGCGCTGCAAAGCAGAAACGTTTTGGCAACCCAGAAAAAAGGTGGATTAGTAGTTTTCGCACCAAACCTCAAAGTAGCTTTTCGGGTGACTGCACACTGGGCATTTATCTGGTGCTTCACTGCCTTCAAAGACGAAACCGCAGTTCCTGCATTTCCATTTGATCACCGCGTCTTTCTTGAACACCTTGCCTTGCTTTACATTCGCCAGTAGTTTCAGGTATCGCCGTTCATGATAAGCTTCCACCTTGGCAACGCTGCGAAAAGTTCTAGCTACATCGCTGAAGCCCTCTTGTTCAGCCACATCTGCGAAGTTGGGGTAAAGCGTGCCCCACTCAAGTTTCTCACCTTCCGCAGCAGCCTTCAGGTTTTCCGCCGTCGTCGCAATCACTCCAGCAGGGTAAGCTGCGTTGATCTCCCCCATTCCGCCCTTGAGATGCTTAAAGAACAGCTCAGCATGCTCCTTCTCGTTGCCAGCAGTCTCTTGAAAGATAGCCGATATCTGCTCCAACCCTTCTTTCTTCGCCACGCTAGCAAAGAAAGTGTACCTTGTCCTAGCCTGCGATTCACCCGCAAACGCGGCTAAAAGATTTTTCTCTGTTTTGCTACCCTTAAAATCCATAACTACATTCTCCTATATGCTATGGTATTTTAAGAGTGAAATAAAAACAGTTCTCCTGAAGAAAGCAACTTTTCACGTTTGCGGCAATTTGGGCTCTACAGAGACAACCATTTAAACCTCGCACACACAGGAAATAGTTTGATGGCTGATGCGCACCAGTTTTGCCAAAAAGTATTAGGACGTTTGGCGCTTGAAGAGCAAAGGCAAACCCACAAGCGGAAGCGACAGCATCCAAAGGTCCAAGTTGTGCCCCAGAAACCACGCGTACCAGTCACTCCACAGACTATCGCCTCCAAAGAAAATCCACGTCAGGTAATTCCAAAGGAAGTACAGCCCCAACGCTACGATTATAGCGCCTAAAGTTCTTAGTTTCAGCTTCTCCAAAGTTTCTGTTCCGACAGATTTCTTCGCGAAGTATGCTGTGAATACTGCTAGTGCAAGCAAACCAATGGTGGTTAACGCAAAACTGAGAAGGTTCTCCGGATAGGTGGTTAAGTATTCTGTTCCTTTCGACATTATCGTGGCTATCCACATGCCTGTGTTGTTAAGCCAAAACACAAAAATGTAAATGCTTCCCACAATCAACCCCCACTTTATCGAATCCTTCGTCGGTTTGCTCGGATTCAACTTGGAAGCTAGCTTGAACAAGGCAACGGGAATAGCGATTGATGATATTAAACAAGGTATGCCCGTTGTTATCAATAAAGTCAGGTTAAACTGTAACGTCAAAATGTAATCTGTAACTGTATCACTTACGGGTATAACGCCCCACACTCCTGAAACAAGCAGCCCCAGCCAATAAATAGCTTCTAAAACCAAAATCCACTTTAATACCTTCAACGTCACCGATGCCGAAAGACCCTTCTTGGCAAAGTAGAACATTATTGTTGCGATGGCTATTATACTGGCTATGAACCTGAAAACCAGAGTGAAGGATGCCGCAACATCGGTTATAAAAATCCAGAATGAAACTGAACCCGTAACATACTCCCATTCGCCAATCCATGAAATGGTGAACATCGCGTGAAAAGTGAAAAAGAAATAAGCGACGGCAACAAGGAGCAATCCGATTTTCAGCGCCGAATAAAACTTTGGCTCTGCCATAATCTTAACCAGCATCCCTTTTGAAACCAAATCGTTCACTTCAGTTATATTATGCTTGCGGTATTGAACAAAAGCGCCACGCAGAAAGAGCAAGCCCTACCCTGTTAGCAATCCAAGAAGCGAGTAGCCTTAAATACACACTTTCGCGATACTAGTAACCAACAAAGCCCCGAATAAGTGATCAAAAATGCGATTAAGTGAAAAGCAGACAAACGTGTTTTTGTTCGTCGTCCAAGGTTTAGGCGCTATTTTCGTAGGCGTTTTCTTAGCTGCTTATTTGGGTGGTCTTCCTTCGACTGTAGTTTTCCATTCGGAGCCTGCCTTCAGGATTCCGCTCTCAATATTCGGTGTGGTGCTCTTGGTTATGGTGCTGGCCGCTGTTGTTCTCGCGGGACTTTCAAAGAAAGACTAAGCAGCAGTTGTTTATCGAAATGCTCTCTTATGTCCATGGGTGTTCAAAACTGAACCTTTTTTCAAACCAATAACTGTGACGTAACAAATTTGATTTTAGAGCGAAAGATATATTTCTGATTGTATAGCTAATTTTTGTGATTCAAGAGGGAAAACACCTCAATGGCAGAAGAAGAAAAAGAGCAGCAAATCGACCTTGAGCATCTTCTAAACGCGGAGAAGAAGCGTTCAGAGGACTACATGACGCGGTTGAAGTATTTGCAGGCGGATTTCGAGAATTTGAAAAAACGTTATGATCGGCAAATGGAAGAAGCCGAGAAGTACTGCACTGAACGCTTGGTCATTCAGCTGTTAGATGTTCAAGACGAGTTAGAAATGGCCCTCAAGACAGCGCAATCAGCTGATTCTACCAAAACTATCATTGAAGGCGTTCAAATGACGCTTAAGAAGCTTAGGAAAGTTCTTGAGCAAGAAGGCGTTTCTCTCATAGAATGTGAAGCAGGCAACATTTTTAACCCTTCATGTCATCATGCTGTTTCTGCGGCAGAGCGAGACGATGTTGAAGCTTGCGTTGTGACCGAACAAGTGAGAAAAGGATATAAAATGAACGATAAAGTGATTAGACCTAGCATCGTCAAAGTCGCAGTCAAGTCATCAAAATCACAAACGGAGAAAGAAAAAAATGAGTAACACAAAAACAGGAGAAAAAGTTTTAGGAATAGACTTGGGAACCACAAACTCCGCAGCCGCCATCTATGAAGGCGGACGCGCCAAGGTAATCCCAAGCGCCGAAGGCCCAACCATGGCGGGAAAAATGTTCCCCTCAGTTGTAGCCTTCACAAAAGATGGGCAGCTTATAATAGGCGAACCCGCAAAACGGCAAGCAACTGCTAACCCTGAAGGAACAATCTTCGAAATAAAACGAAAGATGGGAACGAACTACAAGGCAAACGTTTTTGGGAAAGAGTACACACCACAGCAGATTTCAGCGTTTATCTTGCAGAAAATCAAGAAAGACACGGAAACCTACTTGGGCAGTACGATACGCAAAGCGGTCATAACTGTTCCAGCTCACTTTGACGATAATCAGCGTCAAGCCACGAAAGACGCTGGCGAAATCGCAGGTTTCGAAGTCATGCGCATAATTAACGAACCCACTGCTGCGTGCCTCGCCTATGGCATAGACAAGCTGGAAAAAGAAATGAAGATACTGGTGTTCAGTTTCGGCGGTGGAACTCACGACGTTACGCTTATGGACTTCGGCAAAGGCGTGTTTCAAGTGCTTTCCACAAGCGGCGATACTCAGATAGGCGGAACCGACGTTGACGAGGCAGTAATGGATTACATCGTGAACGAGTTCAAAAGGCAAACGGGCATAGACGTTACCAACGACAAAATGGCCACGGCGAGACTGAAGGAAGCAGCGGAAAAGGCAAAGATAGAGCTGTCCACTCTGATGAGCACAGATGTTGATTTGCCTTTTATCGCATCTGACAGCTCTGGACCCAAGCATTTGCATCTTGCAGTGACGAGAACAAAACTTGAAAGTTTAGCACAGCCTATCGTTAAAAAAACCGAGAAAACCATAGTCAAAGCGCTTGAAGACGCGAAGTTGACGCCAACGGATGTCGACAAGATAATTCTCATAGGAGGCATGACTCGGATGCCACTTGTGCAGAAGTATGTCGAGAAGATTTTAGGCAAAACTGTAGAACGCGGCGTTGACCCCATGGAGTGCGTCGCCATAGGCGCTGCTATACAGGGTGGAGTTATCACAGGCGAAGTCACAGACCTGCTTCTACTGGATGTTACGCCGTTAGCGCTTGGCGTGGAAACTTTAGGTGGCGTATTCACTAAGATAATTGAAAAGAACACGACAATTCCCACAAAGAGAACGCAAGTGTTTACAACTGCAGCGGACTTTCAAACAGCCGTAACAATTCATGTGCTTCAAGGAGAACGTGCAATGGCAACGGACAACGTGTCCCTCGGAACGTTTAATCTTGTAGACTTGCCGCCAGCGCCAAGAGGCGTTCCACAGATAGAAGTCACCTTCGACATAGACGCCAACGGCATTCTTAACGTAACCGCCAAGGACTTGGGCACAGGAAAACAAGCCAAAATAACAATCACTGCATCCACGAAACTGTCAAAGGAAGAGAAAGAACGTCTGACCAAAGAGGCTGAGCAATTCGTTGAGCAGGACAAAAAGAAACGCGAAGAAGTTGAACTAAGGAACAATGCTGATGGCCTACTCTACACTGCGGAGAGAACTAAGAAAGACTTGGCGGATAAGCTGAATCAAGAACAAACGGGTAAAATAGACGCTGCGGTTTCCGCTCTAAAAGACGCGTTAGCCAGCAACGACATGGCCCAGGTAAAAGCGAAGACTGAGGAGCTTCAGAAAGTTCTGCAAGAAGTCGGTACGGTGATTTATCAGCAGGCAGCGGCTGAACAGGCGAAACAGCAAGCCCAATCCGGGCAACAAAGCCAACAACCTCCACCCTCTGGAGAAGCTGGCGGCGAAAAAGTTGTTGACTCGGAAGATTACGAAGTGAAGTGACAGCCGAAAGAGTTTTGATTAGGAAGTTGCATTTCGAATTTAGCGGTAAAGTGCATGGCTGAAAAACGAGATTACTACGAGGTTCTCGGCGTATCCAAAGACGCTTCCAAAAGCGAAATCAAAGATGCCTACAGAAAACTGGCGATGCAGTATCACCCTGACAGAAACAAGGCTCCCGACGCAGAAGAAAAATTCAAAGAAATCTCCGAAGCATACGCCGTTTTATCCGACGACCAAAAAAGACAACAGTACGATACGCTAGGACACACGGGATTCGACCAGCGCTACACATCGGAAGACATTTTCCGCGGCGCCGATTTTGAATCAATATTCCGCGACATAGGCTTCGGCTTTGGAGACCTATTCCGCACTTTTTTTGGCGGCGGATTCGGCGGAGGCGGCTTCAGAGAAAGAATCAACAGAGGCCAAGACCTCGTATACGACATGGAATTAACACTTGAAGAGGCAGCAAAAGGAACCGAGAAGAAAATCTTGGTGCCGAGAACCGAGAAATGCGAAGTCTGCGGCGGCTCAGGCGCAAGCCCAGGCACTTCGCCCCTAACATGCCCCAAATGCAACGGCGAGGGCAGAGTCAGAAACATGAGACGAAGCAGCTTCGCCATGTACGTGCAAGTTACGCTCTGCTCTAACTGCAGAGGAAAAGGCACACTGATAGAATCGCCTTGCAAGAAATGTCACGGCACAGGTCTCGTCAAAAAACGCCGAAAGATAAGCGTGAAAATACCGGAAGGCATAGACGAGGGATACCAGCTTAGGCTCAGAGGCGAAGGCGGAGTGGCGCCCAACGGAGGCGAATCTGGTGACCTCTACGTTCTTGTTCACATAGCGCAGCATGAGTTGTTTATGCGGGAAGGTGACGACCTTTGGTACGTGTTGATGATTGGTTATCCTCAGGCAGCTCTTGGCGCGGAGGTTTCGGTGCCTACTTTGGACGGGTCGGCTAAGGTGAAGATTAAGCCGGGAACGCAGGCAGGCGAGACGATTCGATTGAAAGGGAAAGGTATGCCTAGATTCAGGGGTTACGGCAAAGGCGACCTTTTGGTGCGCGTTGGCGTTTCGGTTCCTGAAAAGTTGACGTCAAAGCAGCGAGAACTGTTGGAGCAGCTGGCGGAAGAGTTCAATCAGGATGTTAAGCACAAGAAAGGCATGTTCGGTTTCTAAGTCGTAGATTCAAACCATGGACGTTTCACGCTTTCTGGTTAGAAAAGTTTTAAACAAAGTAGCACGGGAATATATTACAGGATAGGAAGTGAAGATTGGTGATCAACCTAGATTCGGCAATAGTGAACCTGATAATACAGATAATCGTCAACATCGTCATTTTAGCGCCAGTTCTTTGGATTGCAGGCAGACTTTTCGCGGGCAAAGACAAAGCGAAGTTCACAGATGCACTCTGGATTGTGATTCTGGGAACGTGATTGGCGGGTTCTTCTAATACTTCTTTTCAGGCATTGTAGCGAGCATAATAGTGCTGTTCATTTGGCTAGCTTTAGTGAAACACTTCTTTGATACAGGCTGGTTAAAGGCGCTTGTTATAGCTGTATTAGCCATAGTAATCTGGATCGTAATAGCAGTGATAATCGGAATAATAGTCGGAGTAGCCATAATACCCACCGGAATACTAGTATAGCACAAAATTCACAACTTTTTTCTCTGTTTTTTCTCCTATTAACCATTGCTAGCTGTAGGACTAAAGAGAAAATGCAGGAGAGGCTCTTTATTCAAATTCTATGGTTGCAGGCGGCTTATCCGTTACGTCGTAAAGGCACCTGACAACGCTGGGTATTTCTCCTGTTATCCTCTTAGAAATGCGCATCAACACTTCATAAGGAACTGGCCGCGCTTTAGCCGTTACAGCAATCTCTGAGTCTACGATTCTAACGGTGATAATGTTCCCGTAGACTCTTTTTCCATTTTTTATTCCAGTTGCCTTATCATTGTGAAGCACCGCAAAGTTCTGAAAAGTTCCCAATGCTTTGGTTTCTTCTTCCACGATTTCGGTGGCTTTCCGCACAACCGCAACCTTTTCGGGTGTAACCTCTCCAAGGACTCTCAGCGATAAAGCTGGACCTGGAAAGGGCATTCGTTCAGATATTTCCTCGGCTAAACCTAGTTCGCGAGCTACCTTTCGCACATCTGGTTTGAATAATTCTTTTAATGGTTCGAGAATTTTGTAGCCGTAAATCTCAGGGTCTATGCCGATTTGCTCCAAAACGTTGTGCTGGGATTTTATTCCACCTACTGTTTCTATAACGTCGGCTTTAATCGTTCCTTGCGCGATGAAAGCAATCTGCTCTTCCCGTGCGGCTTTGCTTAAAGTCTTGTAAAATTTATCTCGGAAAGCCTTACGTTTCTCTTCAGCATCCGTCTTCCCTTTGAAAACGGCAAAGAACTCCCTTTTGGCGTCAATATACTTGGTTCGGATATTCAAGTTCTTGAGTATTCTCACCACAAACTCGGGTTCTCCTTCTCGCCTGAGACCATCATCTATGAAAACCGCCACCAATTTGTCGCCTACAGCCTTGTGAACTAGGGCGGTTGTGACGGTGCTGTCTACACCGCCGGAACAGGCGGAAATTACTTTGCGTTCACCAACTGTTTTTTGGATTTCTTTCAGGGAGTTTTCAACGAATTTTTTGGCGTCAAACACTTATTTTTCCTCCAAACCTTAGTGTGCTAATCTAAGCTTTTCCCTTTTTAGCTTTGCCGTAAACGCCGCTTACTGAATTAGCGTTGTTAATTTTTGCAGGTAAACTCGGAAAAAACGCTATTGAAAATTAGAGTCTGAGCTAAAACGTGAAAATAAGGAAAAATGAAGGCTATTGTGATAGCTGCTTTCGCAGCTCTTCGTATGTTGCTTTTATGTCTTCAACTGAGGCTTCGTCTTCTATGGTGGATGTGTCGCCTATTGGTGC
>CAZJQR010000081.1:0-10126 GCA_964548345.1 uncultured Candidatus Bathyarchaeia archaeon
TGGTTTAGCTGGCATGCCAGGGTCGGGTAAGTCTCTGGTGGTGGAGACCGCTGTGCAGATGGGTTACGGCGTGGTTGTTATGGGCGATGTGATAAGGGAGGAGACGCAGAAGCGCGGGTTGGAGCTGAACCCCAAAAATATTGGGCAGGTAATGCTTGAGTTGAGGAGGAAGGGTGGAGCCAGCGTGGTGGCTGACCGTTGCATTCCGAAGGTGGAGCAGCAGGACAGCGAGAAGGTGATTTTGGACGGCTTGAGAAGCTTAAGTGAGGTTGAAGCTTTCAAGGAGCGTTTTGCCAATTTCAGTCTTATGGCAGTGTACGCTTCGCCGGAAACTCGGTTTAATCGTATCTTTCGGCGTAAGCGGAGCGATGACCCTGACGGTTGGGAGGTTTTTCACGAGCGGGACATGCGCGAGTTGGGTGTGGGTTTGGGAGACGCCATTGCAATGGCTGAGTATCTTGTTATTAACGAGTATAGCAAGGGGAAAGGCAACACGAAGGCGGCTGCGAAAAAGTTTCTTCGGAGGATTGAAGGGAAATGGATGAGATAGCGGTTCGCGTTGAGACTGAGGTTAACTTCACGGAGGATGTGGGGAAGGTGGAGAAGGCTGTGGCGAACATTTTTGATGACGTGTCCGCTGAGGTTAAGCCTGGCTTTAAGGGCAGCGTGCTGGTTGCTGCGGCGGAGGGTCGTGAGGCGCTTGTTGAGTTTCGTCGTTTGCTTAGTTTGGACCGCATCCGCGATGCCGCCAGAAAGGTGTTTTTTGCGGGATTAAAGGGCGGTACTATCGGTTTTTGTCTTAACAAGCAGGTGGCGTTTGCTGGTCACGTTTCCTTTTGCGAAGAGGTTGCGGAGTCTCCGCTGGGTCCTTTGCGAGTTACGATTGAGTGTGAAGAACCGCGTTTGCTTATTGATTGGCTTACGGGGCGGACGGGTTAAAGGGGTGCAGTGCTTGTCTGGGAAGGCTGAGGTAAGTGAGCGGGGTGCGGTTTTGCTTGGCGACTCGGTGGCTTGTGACGCGTTTGACGCGGATAGACCCTTGCGGGTGGTTACTCATGCGCATGGAGACCATCTTGGTGGTTTGAGGCGGAGCTTGAGGAGTGGCAAACTTGTTTTGATGACCTCGGCTACTCGAGACCTTATCAGGGTTGTGAATGGTTCGTTGCCGCTTGATGACGGTGGGGTGAAGGTCTTGGATTATGGGGAGACGGTTGAGCATGGTGATGAGCGGGTTACGCTTGTGAAGGCGGATCATATTTTGGGTGCGGCTCAGGTGGTGGTTGAGGACGCGTATGGCGGCAGGGTGGCTTATACTGGGGACTTTAGGGTTGACGGTACTGAGCCTTTGGAGGGTTGTGATGTTCTTGTTGTTGAGGCGACGTATGGGAGTCCGTCGTTTAAGCGTGCGTTTAAGGTGGATGTTAGGGAGCTTCTTGTTTCCATGGTTGAGAAGAGGCTTAGGCAGGGTACAGTTTACGTTTTCGGCTATCATGGTAAGCTGCAGGAGGTTATGCAGATTCTGCATGGTGCTGATGTGAGTGTGCCGTTTGTTATGCCTGAGCGGGTTTTTCGTGTTTCTAAGGTTTGTGAGGCGCACGGGATGCGGCTGGGGTGTTTGGCGCTTTCGACCGAGAAAGACGGCAGAGAGTTGTTGGATGAGAATCTGCCCTGTGTTGCGTTTTATCATATGAATGCGCGGGGGAGTGTTGGTTTGGTAGGTAGTTCGCGTATTTGTGTTAGCGGTTGGGAGTTTCATTCGCCATGTAGGCAGATTGGGGAGCGTGAGCATTTGGTTGCGTTGAGTGATCATTCGGATTTTGATGGGTTGATTGAGTATGTTCGGCGTTGTAAGCCTAGGCGGGTGGTTACTGATAATTATCGGGTGCGTCATGGTGTGACGTTGGCGAGGGAGATTCGGAAGCGTTTGGGTATTTATGCGGTTGCGATGCCGCGGTAAGGGTTGTTTGTGGGTTTTGTTTGTGTTTATGTGTTGAACAGATATGGTTTAGTGAATATTGCGACACAATATTTATTTGGCTGTGCGGGTAACCATGCCCCATAAGGGTTCGGAACAAGAATCCAAGTTCGACGACGACGAGAGCGCAAAGCAATGGCAGCCCCAGTACAGCCCGAATTCTTCTTACTACTGGGCATAGACCTATTCCTAGCGATAAGCCTACTATCCTGCCTCATCGACAAACACCTACCCTGGCAACTTCCCTACCTTTACCAAGTCGCTTCGCTTGCCGGCTTCGGACAACTCATCGTAGCCAAAGAATTCATGGCGCTATTCGGCGACTACATGCGCTTCTGGTTCAGCATGCTCTACCTATTGATAGCATTGGCGAATATATCGTAGCAATCAACGTGTACATCGGCATAATCAAGAAAATGCTTACGTACGCAAAAGCCATAACTCTGACAGTGGCTTTTCCCTCTTTCGCTTTGTCCGTGTTCTTCCTCACAAGCTACTTCGCTGGCGCAACACATCCCGTGGCGATTTTTCCGGCAGTCTCTTCTGAAATCACTTTCGTCGGCATAGTTGGCTTCGACACTTTCGTAGTGGGATTCGGCACTTACATGTTCTTCAAGCCAAAATGGTGGTACATCGTCCTCGGCTCAGCAACAGCAGTAGCAGGCGCAGCAGTATACACGGCCTATAAGCCCGCGTGGGGCACCGGAGTCTTCGTGGCTTCAGCCATAGCCCTCGCCTTAGCATGCATGATAGTTCTCAGCGTAAGCGTCTACATACTTGTTAGGATTTGGAAAGAAACCCTTAAAGATAAAAGACGAAAACGGAGGTGAAAAAAGAAAAATGAATGTAAATATCATAAAAAGCAAGAAAAGCCTAAAAATAATAACATTGCTAGTCACAGCTGCATTTATAGCAACGGCGAGTGCTCAAGTGTACCGATATATGTACATCGAAGGAACTGTAACTGTAGGTTCCGCAAAGCTCATTTGGGAGACAGGTAGTGTTACATCAACAATCGATGGAAGCACAGTGTCATTTACCTTAAATGTAGAAGAACAGGTTCCAATTAACTTTACTGACGCCCTTTACCTTACAAACACTGATGCCGTAAATACCTATGATTATACGATAAGTGTTACGAGTGCTCTTTCAGGGACCGATTTTACGTCAGGTAAAATATACATTTACGAGGATGTCTCGGGTACGTGGACTTATCGGGGTACCATAGATTTGACAGATTCAGCAAGCAGCTATTCGGATACTTTGGCTGCCAGTGGAGCTGACAGTGGACAATTGAGCTGTACGATCGAGATAAATGCTAACCAAGGTGTATCATCCGGAAGCTTCAACGTTCAGGTAGAATACGAGCAAACGCCATAGTCACCTTTCTTTTTCACTCTATTTTTTTACTTTTTTCTTTAACGGACCAGCAGCTTTCCTTTCTAAACCAGAAATTTCCAAGTCCGAAGCAATAAAAACCACCTCTAACAGTCCTAAAGAACGATAACTAACGTTGTTATACAACGCTTCGAAGTATTTTTATGTTCAAGATACTTTAGGACATTGTGAAGGTTAACTACAATGGTTAAGGAATCTATGATCTCAGGCTTTTATAAGCTCAAACCGAAAGAACGCTTAGCCCTCGTGAAAGAGTTTGCTGGTTTATCTAACGAGGAATGCACTTTGCTGCTTAATACTGGTTCTTTGCCCTTGGAGGCTGCTGACCGCATGATAGAAAACGTGGTGGGCGCGTTTCCACTACCGCTGGGTATAGGAGTCAACTTCCTAATCAACAACTGCGATTATCTTATTCCCATGGCTATTGAAGAACCTTCTGTGGTGGCAGCTGCCAGCTACGCCGCGAAAATGGTCCGCGAAGGCGGAGGCTTCAAAACAAGTAGCACGCCCCCCGTGATGATAGGGCAGATACAAGTAGTTGGCATCGTAGACCCTGAGCAGGCAAAGCAGCGCGTTCTGGCGGCGAAGCATGATATAATAGATGAAGCGAACGCTCAAGACCCTGTCTTGGCGTCGGTTGGCGGTGGCGCCAAAGACCTCGATGCAAAAGTGATAAGCACCATGGTCGGACCTATGCTTATTGTGGAGTTGCAGGTAGATTGCCGCGATGCCATGGGTGCCAATGCGGTTAACACCATGGCTGAAGCCGTTGCGCCATTTATAGAGCGCATTACGGGTGGTCGCGTTTACCTGCGGATAATCAGCAACTTGGCCACGAAACGCCTTGCTCGAGCCTGGTGCACGGTGCCCAAGGAAGCCGTGGGGGGCGAGGAAGTGGTGGATGGGATCGTGAACGCTTCCGCGTTTGCAGCTGCAGACCCTTACCGCGCTGCTACGCACAACAAGGGCGCCATGAACGGCATAATCGCCGTGATTCTCGCCACGGGCAACGACCACCGTGCCATCGAAGCGGGAGCGCACGCCTACGCCGCCTTAAACGGCAGGTACACTGCGCTTTCCACGTGGGAGAAAACTGAGAACGGCGACCTGAAAGGCGTGATTGAGTTGCCCATGGCTGTTGGGCTTATAGGCGGCGCTGTACGGACGCATCCGATAGCCAAAATAGCCATAAAAATCCTAGGCGTGAAAACAGCCAACGAGTTTGCAGAAGTGCTGGCAGCTGTCGGTTTAGCCCAGAACCTCGGTGCACTGCGAGCGTTAGCGCATGAGGGCATTCAGCGCGGTCACATGTCGCTTCACGCCAGAAACATCGCCGTGGCAGCTGGTGCCGCGGGAGAGTTGATAAACTTGGTGGCTGAACGTATGGTTAAGGAAAGGAAAATCCGTATGGACCGAGCTAGAGAACTTATCGTTGAGCTCAGCGCCAGCAAAAACAAGTGAGGCGCTACTGTTTCTGGATCCAGCCGTGGGCAACAGAAATTTTCCTTTCTTCCTGCAGCTTCCTGCACAGGTCGCAAAAAGAATCGCTGAACTCTTCGGGGCTCATCTTCGTTTTTGCTACGCTTTTCGCCACTTTGGCAGCTGCCTCTTTCACTAACGGCGCAACCTCATCGTAGTTTGCAATGCCTTTGCGTCCGCGCTTAGAGGACAGGTACTGGCTTATGGCGGGTTGGGTTGTGCCAAGCTTTTCCGCTGCTTGTTTCTGCGTGTAACCGTACTTCTCCACAAGTTCTTTCGCCACGAAAGCCCTGTAGAGCGGCAGAAAATGGCGGGCAACATATTCGCATGAAGTGGACATGGGTGACCCACTGGGTGAAATATATAACATACTTATATTTAAGTAATCTTTCAAAGTCGAACTTGGAAAAGCTACATTATTCTAAGCAAGTCTGCCTTGGTGATTATGCCTACGGCTGCGCCCTTCCTAGACACCAACACGGCGGAATACACCTGTAGAAGGCTGGAGATTAGCGATAGCGGAGCGTCTTCATCCACTTGAGGAAAAGCCTCTTCCATTATCGCCTCGATAGGCAACTTGGCTATTTGAGCCAAATCTTTGCCAGCTAAAATCTGGTTCAGCAGAGTTTTCTCGGAAATGCTGCCTACAGGGTGTTTTCCGTCAAAAACAGGAATCTGCGAGTATCCGTGGCTTTTCATTAGCTGTACTACTTTGGAGACGGGCTCGTTTTTCTGAATTCCGACGATTTCGGTGTGGAGCACTTTTCCGGCTTGGATTTTTGTGTGCACTTCTAGTTTTTCCAGTGCTTCGAAGATGTTTTTCACTTTTGTGTAGGATGAGTCGATTTTTCCGGATTCCAGTTTTGCGATTAGGGATTGGCTTACGCCGGATAGTTTGGCGAGTTCGGACTGTTTTATGCCCAACCGTCTTCTTTTCTGCGCGATTTCTTCTAGTTGTGGCAGCATGGTTCAGTAATATTTTGTGAGGTTTAATATTCTTTTTGGAATAAAACACGCAAAAACCTATATAACACCGTTATGGCTTGACTTTGCCCAAAACAACAAACACAAACAGGAGAACCAAAAAATGTCCAAACACAAACTTGACACCATAGCATTACACGCGGGACAAGAAACGCCAGACCCCGCAACAGGAGCCCGCGCAGTCCCCATCTACCAAACCACCTCCTACCTCTTCAAAAACACGGAACACGCGGCAAACCTGTTCGCCCTAAGAGAAGTAGGCAACATCTACACCCGAATGATGAACCCCACAACCGACATCTTCGAGAAACGAGTCGCAGCCATCGAAGGCGGCACCGCCGCTTTAGCCGTTGCTTCCGGACAAGCAGCAGAAACCTTAGCGCTCCTATCGCTAACGCAAGTAGGCGACGAAATCGTAGCGGCCAACAACCTCTACGGCGGCACCTACCAGCTACTTCATTACACGTTCCACAAGCTAGGCAGAAAAACCCGGTTCGTTGACTCCACACGACCCAGCGAGTTCAAAAAAGCAATCAACGAAAAAACAAGAGCCGTGTACGCTGAAACCATCGGAAACCCGAAGTTGGATGTGCCCGACTTTGAAGCCATCGCGCAGATAGCTCACGACGCAGGCGTCCCGTTTGTTGTGGATAACACTGTGGGCGTAGGCTTAGTCCGACCCATCGAGCACGGGGCTGACGTAACCGTCATGTCCGCGACCAAGTACATAGGCGGACATGGCACCAGCATAGGCGGCGTAATCGTGGATTCTGGGAAATTCAAGTGGAACAACGGCAAGTTCCCCGAGTTCACCGAACCCGACAAAAGCTACCACGGAGTCAAATACTGGGAATCGTTCGGAGATTTCCCAGGCTTAGGAAACGTGGCTTTCGTTTTCAAAACGCGAGTGCAGCTACTCCGCGATTTGGGTCCAGCCTTAAGCCCGTTCAACGCTTTCCTGTTCCTCCAAGGGCTGGAAACGCTTCCGCTACGACAGCGAAAACACTCAGCAAACGCCCTCAAAGTCGCAACGTTCCTAAAAGAGCACCCGCTGGTCAGCTGGGTCAACTATCCTGGACTAGAAACGCATCCAAGCCACAAGTTAGCAGCCAAGTACCTGAAGGGAAACTACGGCGGACTCGTCGGCTTCGGCATAAAAGGCGGCTTAGAATCCGGAAAGAAGTTCATCGAGTCGGTGAAGCTGCTTTCGCATCTGGCCAACATAGGCGACGCAAAAACCCTCGTGATACACCCCGCTTCAACAACCCATCAACAACTGACGCGGGAAGAACAGGCGGCAACGGGCGTAACAGAGGATTACATTAGACTCTCAATAGGCATTGAAGACCCAGACGACATAATCGAAGACATAGACCAAGCCCTGCGATCCTCAGCAGAAAGGTGACCCCTAAGAGCGCACTGGCACGCTACCCGATTTTATGGAGGCGAAAAACAATATCAACACTTGAAAACCCTTTGAAACATGCTGAAACAAGGCACTTCACCTTTGCGCATCCGCCGAACGAGTTAATCCTCGAATCAGGCGAAAAATTAGGTCCGATAACGCTTGCGTACGAGACTTATGGAGAGCTAAACAAGCAAAAATCGAATGTAATCCTTGTTCTTCACGCGCTTTCTGGAGACGCCCACGCCGCTGGAAAAGCTCCTATTGGCTGGTGGGACAACATGATTGGTCCTGGCAAGGGGTTGGATACGAACAAGTACTTTATGATTTGTTCCAACGTAATCGGAGGCTGCAGAGGGTCAACAGGACCATCCTCGACAAACCCGAAGACTGGGCAGCCTTACGGTTTGGATTTTCCGATAGTGACCATTGGTGACATGGTGAACGCGCAGAGGCACCTAATCGACAGTTTGGGAATAGAAAAGCTCTTGTCGGTTATTGGCGGTTCGATGGGTGGCATGCAAGTCCTGCAGTGGATGGTTGCTTACCCAGATAGGATGCGCTCAGCCATACCCATTGCCACCACGATGAAGCATACGCCTCAGCAGATAGCCTTCAACGAAGTGGGCAGGCAAGCGATAATGGCTGATCCAAAATGGAAGAAAGGCCGCTACTACGGCTCAGCTATTCCAGCCAAGGGCTTAGCGGTGGCGAGGATGATTGGTCATGTGACGTACATGAGTGATGTTTCGATGGCGGCGAAGTTTGGCAGGCGTTTCAGGGCTGATAAGGAGCCGTGCAAGTTTGGCGCGGACTTTGAGGTTGAAGGGTACTTGCGTTATCGTGGGGACAACTTTGTCAAACGGTTCGACGCCAACTCGTACCTGTACATAACGAAAGCCATAGACTACTTCAACATCCTGAACGGCAAGCGCCTTGGCGAAATCTTCAGGGGTTTGGAGGCGAAGGTGCTTGTGATAGCTTTCAAGTCAGACTGGCTTTATCCAGCGTATCAGTCGCAGGAAATTGTGAAAGCCTGCAAG
Organism: uncultured Candidatus Bathyarchaeia archaeon; assembly: GCA_964548345.1. Taxonomy (GTDB): domain Archaea; phylum Thermoproteota; class Bathyarchaeia; order Bathyarchaeales; family Bathycorpusculaceae; genus SG8-32-3. The sequence continues at coordinate 8,285 of CAZJQR010000081.1, forward strand.
CTGGCTGGGGTTGACACCACTTACTGCGAAGTAAACAGCACTTACGGGCACGACGCGTTTCTTCTGGAAATTGAGGAAGAGGCAGACCTCGTCAAGCATTTCCTGAACACGGTTTCAAACGGCGGTGGTTAACGAAAATGAAGCGGCAGCCAAACAAAATTGAACACCAAATTATAGCGGACTGGATCGGGCAAGGTGCGTCTGTGCTGGATCTTGGCTGCGGCGACGGCGAACTCTTGGTGCGTCTCATAGCGGAAAAGCAGGTGCGTGCTCAGGGCATTGAATTAAGCGAGCAAGAGATTCACCGATGCGTTGCCCGAGGCTTGAGTGTTTTTCAAGAGGACATTGACACAGGCTTGTCTGAGTACGCGGATAAATCCTTCGATTACGTGGTGTTGAACCAGACTTTCCAGCAGGTAAAGAAGCCCGATTTCGTGTTGAAAGAAGCGTTACGGGTAGGCAGGAAAACCATTGTTGGATTCCCAAACTTTGTGCACATATCCGCAAGGTTCCAGCTGTTTTTCAAAGGAAAAGTTCCCGTGACCCCCTCGCTGCCCTACGAGTGGTATAACACGCCAAACCTTCACTTCCTAAGCATCGCAGACTTCATAGAATACTGCAAAAAAAGAAAAATCCAAATCGAACACACAGCCTTCATCACCAAAAAAAAGAAAATGCGGTTCTTTCCAAACCTGTTCGGAGAAATCGGGCTATTCTTACTATCAAAACAGCCTGAAACGTCCTGAACTTAAGTCAACAATCAATACTATGTAACACGGCAAAAAATTACTCATTTTTCTCGTAATATTAGGCGGGAAGATACGGTTTAACAATCTGTATGAGCTTCTAAAGGACAAAAATATTTTCAACAACAAGCCGACTTTGTCGCTTCATATTAAGCATTTTGTAGAAGCGAAAATTGTTATACGCAGAGTTGAGGAAGTGCAAAAGGTGTCTTACGAAATAAACCATGATAAATTAGAGCGCGCGCGAAATTTTCTTCTACACCTCTTTTAACAAAACGTGCAAGAACAAATTCAGGCGCAATGCGACCTTTGGTACCGAGAACTTCAACTAAACCTTCTTTTTCCACTTCAGCTTCCAAAGATAACTCAGTGGCATAGCCTGCTGGCTTAAAACTATAACGATACAAAAATGGGGTGGGGCCAGAAATGATCTTGATGGACAGGTTCTTGTTTTCTTCGTACTCGACAACTTGATAGGTTTTTTCAACACGTCCACTTGGCAGTTCGCGCATCATTCTATATTTTGTTCCCACATTCACGGGTCCTTCGGAAATCTTCTTTACATCCTTCACAGCTGAATTCCACAAAGAGCCATTCTCGCCCTTGGCAACAAATCTGAAAACTTCTTCGATAGGCTTTTCAATTACTATATCAACGTTAAATTTCAATATGAAATCAGCTTCCTAATTATATAAGCGCGACTTGGGATGAATACTTTAGATGGCAACTTTAGAAAATTGAACGAACAGCCGTATACTCGTTTTCGACATGTCATATTATGTTCCTTCCTTTCCCTCTTCCTTATGCCACATGTATATGCTGAACCAGGTATACACCCTGTTACCTATTTTTGGAAACGGTTAACCTCTGCAACCTTTATCCAACATAACCGTAACGCCCAAGTTTGTTGGTTGGATTAAATTTTAATCCCCAACCCAACCTAAAACGTACTTAATTGGAGGTCACGAACCCATATAAAAAAGGGTTATGGTGTTGTTGGTTGTATCAGCAGATTTTCACCTTCTACGCCGACAATGAAATTCACGTTTTCATTTTCCGCCAGGGTCTCTAATGTCTTTAGGTACACGTACAGTTC
>CAZJQR010000082.1:0-5505 GCA_964548345.1 uncultured Candidatus Bathyarchaeia archaeon
CACACACTTTCCTACTTACCCTCTCTTACTTTTACTCTTTCTTTCTCTCTTAACTACTTACATATCTCACACATCACACACAACACACAAACGCAACAAGTGAGACGCTAGTTAGGCAAAAAGCATTTTATATTTATTAGACGTTTCAATAGAGCAAAGGCAGTTGATAGCTTGACTGATGGAGCGATTAACAAACACCGAATAGCAGACATTTTCAACAGACTTTTATTGGGATTACCAGCTAACGAAAGGAAGAGACTGCCTCCCATAATTTCTAAACCAGATACGAGTGTATTTACCTTTAAAACTGACGCTTACCTTATAATTTCTCTTGTTGAACCTAAAGAAAAGCGTCGTTTGACTAAATTAAGCGAAAAAGGAATTTCTCCATTTCCTGAACTTGTAAAACCCTATTTCATTCCTGCTTCGTCTGCTTTTTTGCTTCTGAGAAATGTTCGAAGGTAAAATTTCTGCTTGATGGCTTGTAAAAAGGCTTGAAGGCACGAGTGAAGGCACTATGAATAGTAGTATCTAATAATAATAGGGTACGTAGTACGTACCTCTTTTTTCTGGCGTGCAGGTGGAAAAAAGGGCTATTTTAGGCGTTTTTAGTAAAAAAAGTACTCTGAAAAGGGGGTGAAAGGGGATTTAGAGGAAAAACGTTTCTTCTTAGTGTTTGCGTTTCTTGAAGTAGACCAGCAGAGTCCCGCCGATTACAACCAATAAACACTTTGGAAGCAGTAGCGAAAACTTTTTCAAGCCTTGGTTGCTGTTAACTCAGTTTTAACTCTTAATATTCTGGAGGCCAGCTGTATTTAAAGTGACTGCAATCGAAGACTTCTCCAGAGTTAGCCCAAATGAAAACGAGCAAGCCGTCAACGCTGCCAGGGTACGTCTTGCCAAGGAAGAGTTTGACTTGCCAATAAGGATATAGAACGTAAGGCTCTCTAACAGTCGAGAATAATCCCGCACTTGTTCCAGTCACGTTGAAATCGCTTATCCAGACATCCTCTGCTATTTTGTATGAGTAGGTCTCGATGTACTTCATCGCGGCGTCTACGGCCTGTCTCATCGAAACATTCACGGTTGTGTTGCCTATAGTATACAGACCTCGTGTGTCGCTTAAGCCAGCGAAGGTTCCATTGTCAAAATTGATGTTCAGCCCAGTGTATTCACAGTTGCTAAAAACGTATTTCCAGTTGAATGATGTTGTCTTAGTTCCCTTGGGGAATTCTCCGTTGCTTACGGTCAGTTTAAGGTTGCCTGATGTTACCGTCGTGTTTTTTGTTAGGTCAACGTTGGACAGCATGTTTATCATTTCTGTTGAGGAGATGTGGGTGTAGTTTTGGTATTTCATGAGAAAGCTTGTGGCTTCATCTATTATGCTGGCGTATGGGCGGTCACTGATGACAGACCCTTTCTTAACGTCTATCATGCAGATTCTCAGGACGTTGTTCTCGAAAGTGCAACTAACATCTAACGTGCTTTCGTCTGACTCCAAGGAATATGTTTCTATCAATTCAGTAGCATTAAGAGGAGGTGGCGCGAACGGCGGTTTAAATGTCACATTATACTTTGAGATATCGAGGGGAAGCACGTTTTCTATGAAAACCAGACCCTTTTTCTGGGATACAGAAACTGGTGGCGCTGTTGGAGGCGCTGTGGAAAAAATTACAAACAATGCTATTGAAGTGATCAATAAGATCGCCGTTATGAAAAGGGCAATTAGCTTTCTGTTCACTACTCCCACTGTAAAAACAATAGTTTCCTATGTGATTAAAGCGTTTTTATCAAGGTTTCTTGACTAACCTGTTTTTTCTTAGTCAAGATTTCTTAACGATATTTTCTTGTTTTATCGGATAGTCCACGATTGAGGTCTGTCAAGCCAAGGCGGGTATTGTTGTCCGATTAGAGTGTTTAATTGCTTTATCATGCCTCTTACCATTGATATTCCCTTTTCAGCATTTATGATATTGACACCATAAAAGTCGCTATCTTTGTAGACCTCTTTTCCTCTTTTATAATGGACAAGTCTATTTCTGATTTCCTTTACTGTCTCAAGGTCGCTCCACTCTGATTTTGTTTTGTCAATATGCGCACCTATAACTTGTGGAACCGTTTGTTCAAATTTTTGAGTTAGAAATAGTTTTTTTCTGTCGAAGGCATCTGCCTCTTTGGGACGCTTTTCAACATTGCGAAGATAGTCAGAAATGAACGTGTTAGTATACGCCTCAAGAGAAATCAGAGAGAAAATTATTGAAGCCCTAAGATACCGCCAACGTAACCAATCATTCTCAGGCTCTTTTCCAAGATTCTTTGCTTGCTCCAGAAAATATTTTGCGTCATTAAACATTTCACAAGGCAGATTCACAAATCTTGCACCAAAACTAACCAACTTCAGAATCTCCTTATGTTGTTAGGAAATGCTGATTATTGTTTTAAGAGTTTCTTTGTTTTTGACATTTATGTCCAGTTTTGCAGAAGACATTTTGAATTAGATTTTGTGTGTTTGGGTTTGGGATTGGGATTAAAATTTAATGCAAAAAAAATTTCAACGTGTTAGTGGCTTGATTTTTTTATTTTTGGCATGAGTAGTATGGGAGTGAAGTAGCAGGTGTGTTTTTTTTGCTGAAAGGCACGCTCTAAGGTTTTCCTATGCTTGAAGGTGTGGAAAAAGCGTTATATTAATTTTAGATTCTTCCAAAGGTCTAAAACAGTCACGAAAAAGATTTCAGGGGTAGCGAATATTTTTTCGTCTAAAGAATCGACTAAACTTAATGCACCAGCGCTCATATCTCTTTCAATTAACCGTCTCTTATTTTTAGCATCATCCTCTCCAGTCTTAATCAACACATCAAGTAATTTCTGGTTTTTTTTCCGATAGTTTCTCTTTTTTGGCATTCCAAGCAACATACAGAACGTTGATACTTCGCAAGAAGTCAGTAACTAATCTTCCGAAGACAATGTTTAGTGGAACAGTCTTTTTTGATTGTTCGTACTGTTCATTAAATTTCTCTGGAGTTTGAACGCTAAAGTACTTCGAGTATCTTTCAACCCAATCGTTGGGATAAGCCCTTAGCATCATAGAATAAACCTCATAATGATTTCGGTCTGTATCGAGCCTTGCTATTATTTCATTCCCAAAGTTGTGCAAGTTCCTATCAACGTATCGTTTCCATAATGCCCAATAACTCTGTGGATGAATACTGCTGTCGCCATTGTGTTCTACCAAATGACACAATTCTTCAAAAAGTCCATCTTTGTGATAGTTTTCGATGTTTGAAACATCGGTTCTTCTTTGAGTAAGTTCCTTCAAATGCTTAACAAAAACAAGAATACACCCAACATTTTTTCTACTCTGAGCAAGTGCAGGAGTTGGTCGAGAATCATAAATTATTTCTGGGTCGTCAAGTGTTTTTCTTAGATTATATCCCACATCAGGGTCTTTTGCCTCATAGTAATAATAGATTTGAATGAGTTTATAGATTCTATCCAGTTTTTTAGCTACATCTGGATTCTCATTTACACAGGCTAAGAAAAGGCGGTTAAAATATTTAAAATCAAGATTTGAAACTGCCTTATTCATAATTTTAAAGCGAAGTTTTTCTTTTCCTTTTTTCCTCAAAATACTCATTGTTTTCCTCTTGTTAGTAACAGATGTTTTAATTTTAGATAGTTTTAATAATATAATACCCGGCATAAAGCACATTTCATGTGATTAGCAATGGCGACTGAAATAGAAAAGAATCAAGATTTGATTTTAACTTATTTGAACAACCTGGCTAATGAGATAGGAGAAAGTAGCGCGCGCTCTTAACTTCGTCAAAATATTTCATCTATCTTCAGAAAAGTTGGACTATTAGAAATAACATAAATTTTATAGCATAACAACGATACTCTTTACAACATAAAGCCATTTGGGGAACATCCTCATTGAGTGAATATGAAAAGTGGTTTAAGAGAAATTGGAAGGATTACTCTTTTACCAAATGGAAAAAGAAGTTTGGTCAACGTCTTGTTGGAAAATTAGAAGGTGGATTTTGGCATGATAACAGAATTACTCTTATTTATAATTTCATTGAGGGCAAGCCTTCAATTGAAGATTTTGCATCTTTCTTGAAAGACACCGCGAGATTCTATAATCAATATGAAGGCGATTATAAAATAGATGGAGCATTTTTTGTAGTTTACGAAGAATATGACAAAAAAGCTTTCCGACTTCTTCTGAGAAGAAGCGATGTTAGGGATATAGTCAAAATAAAAATATTTGCAAGAAGCCAACCAAAGAGTAGAGTGTCTCTGCCTCTACGGGGAACGGGAACGAAACAGAAAAAAGCGCGCGCGCTACCTACCCCCCAAATCCCAGAATACACTTCGCTCATATTTCTTCTAACAATAATCACAACAATCACTCTGGCCAGTTTAATCTCCAAAAAAAGCATAAAGAAACAAGACTAATTGGAATTTAGGGAGGCGCTTCTAATTGGAATTTAAGCACCCAATACTTTAGAGAACTGCTCATCAAAGCTCTCCAAAACCGATATCAATTAGAAGAAATATACAATTTTGCTCAACCTTATTTGAATAAGCCATTTCTGAACCGTGTAGATTGTTTCAAGTCCTCGTTTTATGGCATGCTCTTATCTTCCTCAATCGTTGGGTTGGTTGGTTGGATTAAAATTTAATCCCGACGACGACGTTGGTCTGTCGGGGATTGAGAATTATTTCAGAGAGCAGTAAGCACTCTGAGTGGTATATGAAAAATATATTCAGAAGGCAGTCGGGGGAATGCAAATGACTGAAGGATGGGAAAAATAAGGAGTGTATTATGTGAAAGAGTTTAAACTATGAAAGATTTTCTTATTTGGTCTTTGTTTTTAACAAGGTAAAAGTGGTTTTCGCGCGATTTTTATTGGAGTTCCCTAATTGTCTGTGAATAATGTTATACTTCACTTGCACAACTTTCTTTAGTGGGGTCGGGTGTCTTGTGGACTGGATTCTGAATTGTTCTCATGCGTTAGTGGGGTTAACTGGTTGTTGTTTTTGGTGATAGTTGCTTGTGACTTCGAACTGTCGAAGTGTGTGGGGGCTGTGTGGTGTTTCGTTTTCTGATGCGCATTTCATGGAAGCAAACAAAGCCCAATAAACTAACGTTCTTGTCATTTAAATCAAAAAATTGGAAAACCTGAAGACCAAGACATAGAATTTTCTTCTATACCTTTGTTTCATATCTACTTAATACTGAATTAAAACACTATAAATCAGCTTTGATTTGAAGAAGGAAAGGAGCAATACGAAACTAAAAAAACCAAAAGTGATAGTTTGCTTTGCGCTAGCAGCTTTAACTGCTGTCCTGTTCGCGCCAATCGCTATTTACGAAGTACACACACAAGAGAACGCGAGCATTCATTTGTCTGTGACGCCTAGTAAGACTAAGGTTGTGCCTGGGACGCCTGTCAGCTACCTATACAACGCTACTAACACTGGTGAAGTGCCATTGACTGG
>CAZJQR010000082.1:5605-10120 GCA_964548345.1 uncultured Candidatus Bathyarchaeia archaeon
CGCCTGTCAGCTACCTATACAACGCTACTAACACTGGTGAAGTGCCATTGACTGGCAACATCACTGATTTCACATTTGGAGTTGTTGGCGCCTTTGTTAACCTACAACCTGGAGGCTGGGTTGGTTACAACGTAACTCATGTGTTAACGCAGAACACGAGTAATTTGGTTACGGCTTATGGCTTTGACCAGTACAAGAACCTCGCAACAGATTCCGATTCTGCATTCGTCCAAGTCTACTCAGGCGTGGATATTTCGTTGACTGTGACACCTAGTAAAACTTTAGTGTTGCCTGGGACGCCTGTCAGCTACCTATACAACGCTACTAACACTGGTGAAGTGCCATTGACTGGGGCGATCATTGATGACACGTTTGGGCTTGTTGGCAACTTTGTTAATCTTCAGCCTAACGGTTGGGTTGGTTACAACGTTACTCATGTGTTAACGCAGAACACGACTAATGTGGCTAAGGCTTGGGGTGCTGATCAGTTTGGTGCTAACGTGACTGATTCTAAGACCACTTTTGTTCAGGTCTACTCTCTGATATCGACTATTGAGAGTTGTAATCAAAATGGGGTGAAGAAAGACTATTTTGTAGTGGGCAATGAATTGTATGTGGTGGGAGCTGGCTATCTGCCATCCACAACTTATGATGTATATTTGGTTGAAGATGTGACTTGGGTTGACGGCATGGCAATTCCGCCGCGTGTTGTAAACTCTACAGCAACAGTAACTTCAGATGGCAACGGAGACATTCAGCCGACACTCTTGTGGGATGACCCGCTTAAGCAAGGGAAATACGACATCATAGTGGACGTCGACGGAGACGGCTTGTACTACGCTGAAGCTGATGCTTTGGACGACAACGACGTAGAAGTAACAGCGGGATTGTTTGTTGTTCCAGAACCAGCAGTAATTGCTTGTATGTTCGCTTGCTTCTCTGGTTTAGGTCTGTTCCTTATGCGCAAGCGCAAACAATTGTAAACCCGTTTAACCTCCTTTTTTTGTTAATCAACCCGCATACACTCAGAGTGAATATGGTATAGCGCGCGCGCTGAATATCTTTGAATATTGCCTGGACGAAATCACGGATATTATCGAGAGCGGAATTCCCTATAAAATGATATTAGAAGTGCCTAACTTTGATGTTATTCTTCCGGAAAATGTGAAGAAGATTCTATTAAACCCTAATTTCGAAATAAAGTTCGTCTTTAAGACCTTGGACTCTAATATTGGAGTCCTGATAGCACTCCAGCTAACCTGAACTCACCTCATACCCGACTCACCGCAACGTCGTCGTCGGGATTAAAATTTAATGCAAAACATGTTTCTGCCAAAATGTACAAAGAGTGCCCTTGTGACCGATCATTTGATAGCGACAGCTAATATTGTGTTTTCCAAATGTAAACTGGCTCGTCCTGCTTGCATATTATTTCATTTCGAATTACTCCAAGTTCTTCCAATTCAACCAGGTATTTCAGGAGTTTATGTTTATTAACCGGTTGAGTTATCGTTTTTTCGTAGGTTTCAGCTATGTTTTCGAATGTGGGCAAATTCTTTTTTTCGGTTTCTCGGGCTACGTCTAAAATCTGCCGATTATCTGGGTGAAGCTTCTGATATGCTGAGGCGTTTTCTTTGAAGTACCTTCTCCTTTGAATCCAACTAAAAGGGAGAAGTCCTATCAAGATTGCTATGGCAATACATGTCAGTGGCAGGCTGTTCTGCAATATTGCTGCTGTGATTATGTTCCACTTCTTCAGCGTCCCCCAATAGTTTACCGTAGTTTCTGCAAAAGGTAACAGTCTAGATTCCATTATATTCAAGTCCTCTGGATCGTCGAAATAGGTGATAAAGCTCAATTTTACTTGTTTCTTTTGAATTGTGTTATCTATTTCAAGCAATGCAGTTGTGAAGTAGTAAAGTACAAGTTGGATTCGGGTTTTGTCTTGTTCTTGAAAAGCAAAGTACCTCGCAATTATTGGAGGATCCTCTTGTATCCTAATGTCCCTGAGGTCTAACGCGGTTACTGGTTGATCTCCTTTCGGAACTGCCCAGGTTATTAGACAAACTTCCCAAAGATGTAGCACAACGGTTGATTCTGCGACTTCCAACGAAACGTCGACCGCTAAGTCACCTGGCTTTTCTGGGTGGTACGCAAAGGCTAAAGAGAAATCCTGTCCTGAAAGTTGTTCGAAATCCGTGTCGCGGTACACGAACCTTAGACTATAATCTTCGATCTGAGGGAGAAGCTCCAGATTTCCTTGCTGCCCGTATGATGTTTGAATCATGATGGGAGCTGGCCCGCTAGTCAAACTAAACACGGGAGACTGAATATAGACGATCAACAACGTTACGAGAATGACAACCACAATTTTAGCTGCGTTGGAAGCTTGGGCTTTCTTTTTTGGCCGTTTGAGATTGTTCACTAATGATGCATGAAGCTTTATGTTTGAGCGCTGGGTAAGGTTGTTTTGGCTGTTTACCTTCGCTTTTTTGAAGATTTGCGTCTTGAAGATTTTTTCTGCTATTACAAGAAGCAGCAAGGTTCCCAAAAATACAAGAATCCAACCGCCTAGAATATGGAAAAGTTCTAAGGCTATTTCTGCGCCCCACTGGTATCCTATCAGAACTATTGTGGTAATGCGGATTATGTTAAGTAAATAAATCAGGGGAAAACCAACTATCATTATAGCGATTCTTTTCCAAATTTTATCGCGAACTATGTAAGCTAAGAAAGTAGCGAAAAGCGCAAATCCTACTAGACTGTAGATGCCGGAACATGCTACATCAACTATGAGTAATAGGGGCTGGTTATTTGGACGTATCAGGTTTATGGCTGGTGTCCCAGATTCGATCGATATCCAGGATTCAATCCCTAAGAAGTTTGCTATTGTATTTGCTGTCTCGGTGCTTCCTACGCTCAGTAATGATCCGACATTATTAAGAAAAGTCACTGGTGGCGGAGTGAGAAATAAGAGGAAGACTATTGGAAAAAATGCCTGACGGAGGGTTATTGGGTTAAAAAAGATTAGGGTAAGTCCTGCCGCAAACATAGGCAGAGAGATAAGGTGATACTGCAATGGAGAAAATGTCTGTGACCCAAAGACATAAAGTGTTAAAGCGATTAAACACAGAAGAAAACCGGCAAGTGTAGGCAAATGCCTTGTGTCTTCACGATTCTTATCTTCGTATAAAACGGCTGCAGCGAGCATACGCCTCTTTCTAAAAAGCAGATAAGTAACCAGCGCAGGAATGAGCAAGATGTAACTGTAACCCTCGTAATGGAGAGAATCAGCAAATACCAAACTTAAATCCTGAAAGTAAATTGCAACGACGGCAAATACAATTACCGCAAATTTTAGCAGAGCAAATTTCAGGCCTGGTGTTCTGAGTGCTGTAAGTTTGGAGAGATACTGCAAAGGACCACTGAGCACTTTTCTAATCATATTCAGATCCCAATGTCTGAATTTCAGGGTTGCTACCTAAAATAGCTGTTATGAATTTTAAATCAGTTGGGTATATAACTTTTAGATTCAAGTTAGGCATAATGGAAGAATTCCCCACACGGCAGGTATTATAAAGACAAAAAACAGATTGATTTTGCATTAATACAAAAACATAGTGAACTAGAAATATAAATAGAATTATGAGTCAAATTGGAACTGTCCAAGACTTCAGTGCCATTTAAGTTAAATTATTATTATGCCTACCAAGAGTAAATCAATTCTTTTGCGCGCGTGTGACCATAATTTGACCTGATTCTTTGGAAGAAGTTGTTAAGCTGATGGAAGTCGGTTTCGAATATCATGCTGAAGTTGAAGGGCATAAGCTGTTCAGGAAAAGGAAGTGAACACAACGGATTATTCCAAAACTTATGGGATTATCTCGCAACCGTTTTCTGTGGTGATGTCACCATTCTCTACACAGCTTTCTTCCCTTTTTTCTTAGAGGTCAGCAAATCCCAACAAATAAAACAGCAAAAAAACTTGGCAAAAGCGCCGTAAACCCATTTTTTCATCGAGTTCTCATACAAGCCAATCATGCAGCACACTATATTCACTCTGCGTGAAGCAGCTTAATTATTAAAAAAAACAAAAAAGGGAGGTTGAACGGGTTTATAGTCGTTTGCGCTTGTGCACAAGAAACAGGCCTAACGCTGAGAAGCAAGCAAACAAGCCTGCTATGACTCCAGGCTCTGGAATCACAAAGAACCCAGCCGTGACTTCTATGTCGTCGTCGGGGATTAAAATTTAATGCTGCTCTCTCTATGTGCAGATGTCGCCTAGAGTTATTGAAGTATTTAATCTACGGCGATCAGTAACGCCTCGTCGAATTCATTCACTTTTAATGTTTCCTTTTTCATAAGGGACACAACGGGTATTCAAGGAGCAACAACGGATTTTTAAAAAGGTTTTGAACCAATCTTAATTTTCTTTGTTCTTTATCTTTGGAATTACTAATACTGATAATTCTGTTTTTGAAGAACGTTTAGAAGAGGATAGGTGCGATTTTTAGC
>CAZJQR010000083.1:0-10108 GCA_964548345.1 uncultured Candidatus Bathyarchaeia archaeon
AGTCAAAGTTGGATTGGGGCGAAATTCACACGCGCCGTGACAGCTTAGACGATGTGTTCATCAAGCTCGTAAGCGGAATGGTCGATGAACACGGCGAAATGATAGTTGAAAACAAACCTAATAATTCAGGTAGTTAACGGAGAGCTAAGAAAATGGTTAGTGCAAAAAGAATCGCTTCAGATTTCCGAGTTTTTAGTCTCGGGTATCTGAGAAACAAGTTTGGGCTGTTCTTCGGTCTGATATTCCCGGTAATTCTTATTTTGATTTTCGGCGCTATTTTCTCAGGCAACTCTTCAGGAACCATAACATTTTACACGCAAAATCAGGACACTGGTCCGTTTCCGTCGCCCCAAATGGATGTGGCCACACAGTTTGTGCAGGCACTTAACGGTACAGCTCCTGACGGCACAAAAATTAGTGACACATGGCCGATCCAAGTTGAATTAGTGGATTCTTCAGAGAACTTCACAAAATACCTCGCGGACCATTCGGCATCTGATGGAATTCTTATTCCCGCAGGTTTCTCTGCGGACTACTTGGCTGGTCAAATGGTGGATGTGACAGTTTACGGTAATCCTACATCAAGCACGAGCGGAATTGTAAGCGGAACAGTCGGTGGAGTGGCAAACTTGTTCAACTTGCAACGTTTTAATGGTTCGACGGTCATAGGCATATCGTCGACGACTGTTAATACTGAGCAAACTCAGTACGTTGATTTCATGATTCCAGGACTTATCGGCTTCTCCATACTGGTCAGCCCAATGTTCTCTCTCGTTAACATATCCTCTGAATACAAGAAGACAAAACTGTTCAAGCAGCTAAGTTTGACACCCCTTACCAAGATGGAGTGGCTAGCCTCGAAGGTGCTTTGGTACATCGTCTTGACAGTTGCCAGCTTTCTGCTGATGGTTACTGTGGGCGTCTTGGCGTTCGGCGCACACGTCACGTTAACCGTTTGGCTCATACCCTTCCTCCTTCTGGGTCCGACGCTTTTTGCTTCGTTAGGTATGCTCGTTGGAACGGTTACCAAGAATCCTGAGACGGCAGGCGTAATCGGAAACATAGTGACGTTCCCCATGATGTTCCTTGCAGGCACGTTCTTCCCCATAAGCATCATGCCTCAGTACCTGCAGAGCATCGCCCATGTATTGCCGCTGTATTACATAGTTGAGGGCTTAAACAACGTCATGGTATACGCGAACTACACGGGAGCAGTGATAGACCTAGCGGTGGTCGGGGTAATCACGATTGTTATCTTCGCGGCAGCCGTTAAACTGTTCAAGTGGAGAGAAGACTAACCAAGCCACTCGCGCAACAAGAGTTAGGTCCCCAAAAACTTCAGAACCACAGCAGAAAGAGCTTCCGCCACTTCGTCCTTAGCGCGATTGCCGTCTATTCTGACTAGTTCACCCTTTGCCACGAACTGCAAATAGACATCGCGGACCTTCTGTTGGGTCCCAATGTTTTCCATGACAGACCTTCTGCGCTTAAGACGATGGATCACGGTTTTCGGGTCTACATCGATGAAAACTGCTAAGTCGGGCTTAAGAGCGTGCTTGTTCACCTTTTCTATCCATTCTAAGCTGAGCCCAGCGGCGCCCTGATAAGCCAAAGAGGAGTAGACGTAGCGGTCAGAAATCACAAGCCGCCCGTCACGTAAAGCGGGGAGAACCGCGTTTTCCACGTGTTCAACGCGGTCCGCGGCGAAGAGCAGCGCTTCGACTACGGTTGAGAGACGTTTTTCGCCGAAAAGGCAGTGGTTTCGGATGTAAGTGCCGATTTTGCCGCGACTGGGTTCTGCGGTGTAGAGGGCGTGGTGGCTTTTTCCGAGTTTTTTTGCGAGCAGCTTGGTTTGTGTGGTTTTTCCGCAGCCGTCTAGTCCTTCGATGCAGATGAAAACGCCTTTTTTGCTCATTTTTTTCCACCTTGCGCTGGCTTAGCGTTACACATTATAGGGAGACTCATAAATATAACTTACAAAAGGTGGAGGCGTCAGGAGTGCCTAAGGCGTATTGGGGCGAGATTAAGGATCCTGTGCACGGTTACGTGTACGTTACTGAACCGGAGAAGGAGATTATTGATTCGTATCCTATGCAGCGGTTGCGTAGGCTGCGGCAGTTGGCGGGGTCGGAGTACGTTTACCCTGGCGCGAACCACACTAGGTTTGAGCACTGCGTCGGCGTCATGTACTTGGCGGGCAAGGTTGTTGAGAATCCTAACATTTCCCGAGTGGTGACAGACGAGGAGATGGATTTGGCTAGGGTCGCGGGCTTGCTGCATGACGTTGGGCATGGTCCGTTTTCGCATGTTTTTGAGCAGTTGCTGATTAAGGATTTGGAGAAGACGCATGAGGATGTCACGTCGTGGATAATTGAGAAAGGCGAGTTGAGCGATAAGATAGCGAAGATGGGGTATAAGCCTGAAGAGGTGGGGAAGCTTGCGGTGGGAAAGCTTCACAAGCCAGGCAAAGCCTTTCTAGATCAGATAATAAGCAGCGCCGTGGATGTGGATAAGCAGGACTTCATTGTAAGAGACACGTTTCACACAGGCGCGGAGTACGGTTTCATCGACGTCTTCAGGTTGATTCACGCCTTGGACGTTTTGGGGGAGGACTTGGCTGTGGAGTTCGGCGCGCTGTCAGCCCTAGAAGCGTTCATGATAGCTCGGATTGAATCGTTCAAAAGCATTTATTTTCATCGTGTGGGGAGGGCGGCGCAGATCATGCTGGCTATGGCTATGGAGAAGGCTGACGAGGAGCTCGGCTTGACGGCGTTCAAGACGCCTAAGGAGTACTTGGCTATGGATGATTACACGGTTTGGGCCGCGCTGAAGAAGTGTGAGGCGTCTAAGGCGATAATTGAAGATTTGGAGCAGAGGCGGATGCTAAAGTGCGCGTACGAGCGAACTTTCTACGAGAAGGATACGATTGTGTCGAACATTTTTGGGCGCGAGGCGTATCGTCGGCAGATGCAGAATGAAATCGCCAAGGAGGCAGGAGTTGAGCCGGAAGCGGTGGTGATTGATGTGCCGACCGTGCCGTCGGTGCCGTATCACCACGCGGTGTTCATGGAGTCTATGGAGATACCTGTGTTCAGCAGAAGCCAAGCAGGCAAGAAAACGCCGTATCGTCTGAGCGACATCTCAAAAATAATTGAAAACCTGAAAGGGTTCATAAACATACTCCGTGTCTACACGAACGCGGCGGACCGCGAAAAAGTAGAACGGGCAACGGCGAAGATTCTGGGCAGAATCCCGACAACGGCGAAAATATCATATTAAGCAGCATTATGCGCCTCTTTGAGCGTGGTGTTCAAGTTTTTGAACCATGCTGTTCAAAAGTGATGTATTAAATGTGGGTATGCTATTGCTGTGGAGGGTGAAAAACCAATATGTCAACTAGGGTTAGACAATTAGGCTTGTTCGGAGTTGCAGGTGTTCTAGTCGCTACGCTGATTATTGCTGGATTTATTATTGGAGGCAACGTTTTCCAAGTATCGGGGAAAGGCGTTCTGACAGTCCAAATAATGGATAAACCCGTCGAACTTCCACCTAAATATGACAATAGGTTGGGTGAAAATACAAGG
The DNA here is from genome assembly GCA_964548345.1 of uncultured Candidatus Bathyarchaeia archaeon. GTDB lineage: Archaea > Thermoproteota > Bathyarchaeia > Bathyarchaeales > Bathycorpusculaceae > SG8-32-3. Next base: position 3,585 of record CAZJQR010000083.1, read on the forward strand.
CGAAGACGAGAACTGGTATAACTTGACACTTAAACGTGAACCATTCTATTTCGATTTGCTATCGCTGCAGAACGTGTCTGAAACGCTCTCTGAAACCGAGATTCCTGCGGGAAACTACACTATGATTTGGATGCAGGTTTTGACTGCTAACGCAACCTATCCTGACGACACGGTTGCGGACCTTAGAGTGCCCAGTGGCGCAATCAAGGTGCTTTTGAAACCACATCTTAGCTTAGAGAGCAGTGGCGAAGTGACGGTACTAATTGACCTCCAACCAGAAGACCTTAATTCGATAGCTATAAGCAAAAGCCTGAACCTGCGTCCAGTGATTAAAGCGGTGGTGCCTTACTCCGATCAGCAGTGTAGAAGCGTACGGAAGGGATAAGGTTGAAAAAGAAATAGGGGGTCTTTGATAATTTTCTGCTTTGCGCTATCGATGAAGCTATGAATTCTCTGGGTGAATCAGCGAGGCAGTCCGTATATTTCTACATAAAGAACAAGTTTAAAGTGTCAAGAGACAAAATCCCTGAAAAGCTCGTTGAGTTGCAAGGAGGACTGGAAAAAATCTTCGGAGCAGGCGCTCAATTTATAGCGCGCGCGCTACACATCTGCAGCAGAGGGTTTCTCCAAAAAGGGCAAATTTTAATGACCTGCACATTTCTAAAAGGGTAAGGTTTATTCGAGTGGAAAAACATTTGCATGATGCTCCACAAGAAACGCGAGCGCTCCGGTAGTATAGTCCGGTCAAGTATTCCGGCCTTTCGAGCCGAAGACCCGGGTCCGAATCCCGGCCGGAGCACCACAATTTTAGTTCTTGTTTCTGGCTAATTTTAGGCGATTTCTGAACATATGGCAAAAGTTGGGCGCATAAAAAAGCTAAGCCACCAATGAACGGGCGCCTATTACCAGCCATGCGTGATTATCGCTGGAGCGGTTCCTTCCTTTTTGCGTTTTTTATGTTTCTTAGCGTCCTTAAACTTGTTGATTTTGACAACACCTGCTTTCAAGTCGACCCAGTACATGTTATTCAGGTTTCGATGGTATACGAATTTTCTCACTGTTCGCTTAAGCTCGTGTGAGGATAACTTGTCCGAGTCAACGAGCAACTCGTTACTTTTTGAGGTGACATCGACGTTGAGACTTGAGTGCAGGAAACTGGAGAGGCTTTCCATTTCGTCGTGTAGTTCACCTAAATCCACTTTTAACTTGTTTTTGCGTTTAAAGAACAAAGTACTCAACTTCAGGGAATGCAATGGTTATACTAACTTTTAAAAGATGCGCGAATTTATGAATATTCGTTTGCGCACGTGTTAGCTGGCGTTCTCATGCCCAAATTTTAAGGTGGAAAGGTGAAAGGTTTATGCCTCAACTTGTAAAAGGCGGAAAGTATGTGTATGGCTGGTCAAAAGTAAGCAACAGAGGAAAGATTACAATTCCAAATGAAGCAAAAGAAGAGTACAACTTGACGACATGCGATGAAGCCATTTTGATGTCTGGTAGTAAGCGTTCGGGAGGATTCAGTTTAACAACGAAAGAAGTCTTGAAGAACTCACGTTTATCCGTCATACTGGATAGTTGCCCCAAACTAGCCGAATTTCAAGAACCGGAAGGAAGAGCAATAGAAATTAACGGCAAACCTTATTGCTGGATTAAATTGAACGAGGATGGCACAATCATAGTTCCTTTGGAAACCCTGAAGACCTATGGAATCAGCCCAGGCGACCTTTTACTTTCGGTAAGGGGCAGTAACGTTGCCATAGGATTCCCTATGAGAGGCCCAATAATTGACGAAGCAAAGAAACATTTAGACATAGATCTGCTTGAATAAGTATTTGCCAATTTTGATAGCTTAAAACAATGCTTTGTTGCAGCTTTCAAACATAAGTTCTACACTTAATTCAGCCTTTATATAAGGGGGCTATAGTTTCCGAGAGCACATTAGCCCACAGAACAGTAAATAAGCAACCAGCGTCCACTATGGAACATGGAAGGCAAACCATAATGGCAGGCAATATTTTTTCGGCGTACAAAAAGCTCATGACTCGAACAAAAGACCTGATTGTTCTGTCATCCGCCGAAGCCATAATCCATTGGGACATGGAAACCAAAATGCCGCCAAAAGCTGTGGAACAACGCAGCCAGCAACTCGCCCTCTTAAGCCGCATCAGCCACAAGATGAGTACGGCACCTGAAATCGGAAAGCTTGTAAACGCCGTAACAACAAGCCCACAACACGACGCTCTCGGCGAACTGGAAAAACGCAACGTCTACCTAATCAAAAAAAATTATGAAGAACAAAATGCGCTGCCGGAAAAACTCGTCGCCGAAATCGCCAAACAGCAAGCCATAACCGTCAACACTTGGAAAAAAGCCAAAAAGGCAAAGAACTTCGCTATGTTCAAGCCTGAACTGGAAAAACTTGTCGCGTTAAGCAAACAAGCAGCACAAATTCTGATGCAGGTAAAGGAAACAGTCACACCCTACGATGCACTCTTAGACATTTACGAACCAAAAATGACCGCTGACGCCATCACGGCAACATTCAACCAGCTCCAACGAGGACTCACAACACTACTTGAGAAAATCCAAAACACCCATAAACAAATCGACACCGACATACTTCACACCCGCGTACCAGTGGAAAAGCAGCGCAAAATCGCCCAAGCACTTGCACAAGAACTCGGCTACGACACCAACTCACCAACAGCAGGCGGAAGAATCGACGAAACCGAGCACCCGTTCACCAGCGGATACTACGACGACGTACGCATAACCACACACTACCACCCCGACAACTACGCCAGCGCCATATTCTCCGTGCTCCACGAAACAGGTCACGCGTTGTATGAGCAAAACCTAAACCCGAACTGGAAATACCAACCAGCAGGCTCACCATGCTCCCTTGGAATCCACGAATCCCAATCGCGCCTATACGAAAACATCATCGGACGCTCCAAAGAATTCTGGACACATATGCTGCCAAAACTGAAACAAATCACCGCGCCCGCACTCGCCAACGTGAACTTAAGCCAATTCGTCCACGCCATAAACAAGGTCAAACCCTCAAAAATCCGCATCGAAGCCGACGAAGTAACCTACAACCTACACGTAATAATACGCTTCCAAATCGAAAAAGACCTCTTCACCAACAAAACAGCAGTCGCCGAACTGCCGGAAACCTGGAACCACAAATACAAAGAGCAACTAGGCACGACGGTGGAAAACGACGCTGAAGGAGTAATGCAGGACACCCACTGGGCAAGTGGATTATACGGCTACTTCCCAACCTACGCATTAGGCAACATCTACAGCGGACAACTGCTCGCCGCACTCGCAGGAGACATACAAGACTGGCACCATCGAATCGCCCAAGGCAAATTGGAAGGCATAGGGGTATGGCTTGCCAAAAACGTCCACAGTTACGGAGACCTGTACGACCCAGCCGACCTAATACAGAGAATAACAGGAAAAAAACTTGACTCGGAACCATACTTGCAGTATCTTAGGGAAAAATATGGTGAGCTCTACGGGTTCTGAACGTCCTCTTTCTTCGTCAACTCCCCGTAAATGTAAAGAACAAGAAAAGCTAGGATTCCGCCAAAGAAAAGGAAAACACCCACCCATCCGATAACAGCATCATAAAAGTTGGCGCCGTAAAGAAAAAGTACAAATCCCAATATGACTATTCCCAAGCATGCCCAATCAGTCCAAGACATCTAATCACCATGAACACTGAATGCTAACATTCAGTATACGCTAAAATATAAAGAATTACCGAGAAAACCAAGATAGCCACTAAGCAACGCACCGCAGCGACAGAGCTCCTGCCTTTAGAAAAACAATTTTGGAGCAAACACGACAAAACGTTCAAAGGCCAAGCATAATACTTGCGAAAAAGCACACTCATTCCGACAGTCTTATATACTATAGGATACAAAAAGAACTGCAGAGGTAACAGCAAATGTCGGGTACAGACACCAAAAAACCTGAAACGCGAGAAGAACTCGTAAGAATCCTGACGGAAGCCGCCGCAAAAGACATAGCGTATAAAGATTCCCGACGGCACAAGCCGACAAAACCGACAATATCGGGAACCGCAAAAGCGCTAAACATCCACAGAGACACATTATATACATGGCTAAAAGAGTTTAATGTCGATTTCAAAGAGATTCTAGACCGCATACCGACACCTACCCCGGATGGAGATGTCGAAAAACTGGAAAAAGTGTATCTGATCGGTGAAGCTCTTTTAGGCGAAGGAAACGAACTTGCCCACGTCGACCTCTTGATCGGTGACAAAGACGGACCAGTTGGGAAAGCATTTGCCAACGGCTTGTCAAACCTGTCGGTTGGCCATACGCCTTTGCTGGCGGTTATAAGACCTAATCTTCCGCCTAAGCCACACACGCTGCTTGTGCCTAAGGTTACCGTTAAAAACATGGAAGACGCGAGGAAAATTTTCGGCCCAGCCCAAGCCGCGGTTGCGAAGGCTGTGGCAGATGCTGTCGAGGAAGAGATTATTCCGAAGGATAAGGTGGATGACTGGGTTATTGTGTGTAGCGTGTTCGTTCATCCGCAAGCGAGCGATTACCGCAGGATATACCAGTACAATTATGGAGCCACAAAACTGGCGCTGAGCAGAGCTTTGAAGAAGTACCCGTCGCTTGAGAAGATGCTTTATGACAAGGACCGTGCGAAACATCCGATAATGGGCTTCAAGGTTCCACGTTTATGGAGACCGCCCTACCTGCAGATTTCTCTTGATGCGCCAACGCTAGAAGGAGCAAAGAAAGTCATCGCACAAATCCCTGGAAGCGACAGAATAATCATAGAAGCAGGTACACCGTTAATCAAACGTTACGGAACAAGAGTAATGCGTGATCTGAGAGAGGTGACAAAAGACGCGTTTATACTTGCAGACCTGAAGACTTTAGACGTCGGAAAAGTCGAAGTTGACATAGCCTACGAAGACACGGCAGACGCTGTAGTTGCCTCAGGATTAGCGCCACCAGAAACTATTGACAAGTTTGTACACGAAGCGAAGCGGCTTGGGATATACGGTGCCGTGGACATGCTGAATGTTGAAGACCCTGTTGCAAAACTGAAACAGCTAAAAGAGTTTCCAGACATGGTCATACTGCACAGGGGAATAGATCAGGAAACAGGAAGAACCTTAGGGTTAAACCTCATACAAGAGCTGCGCCAGACATTCCGTGACAAGCGGTTCTTAATCGGAGTTGCAGGAGGAATAGTGCCGGAAACCGCAAAAGAAGCTTTGGAAAAAGGCGCCGACATTATTATTGTGGGAAGATATGTGACTCAGGCAAAAGACGTAAAACGTGCAGTCAGAGATTTTCTAGAGGTAACACCTACAATGCGGGAAGACATCGACCTGTTCAGAGTCCACGTAGAGTAGAAGCGAGACACGCTTCTTTTTTCTTACTTTTTGTGTAGAAAAATTTGAGGAAAGTTTTCATAAATCCTTAATAGAGAGATGCTCAACTTCATATTTCGCTGGAGTTAATCATCAGATGGCTAAGTTCAAGGTAATAGTGTCCGACCCTGAGTCTGGAACGTCAAAGATAGTTGAGCTTGAAGAAGCACGTGCCGCCCCTTTCATCGGAAGGAAAATCGGAGAGGCAGTAGATGGTGCCGTGGTGGATTTGCCAGCGCACAAACTGCAGATAACGGGCGGTTCAGACAGAGATGGCGTTCCTATGAGGTCAAATGTTCATGGTGGAGTCCGCCGAAACGTTGTGTTGAGCGGTGGAGTTGGCTTCAATCCTCAAGACAAAGGGGAACGACGACGAAAGACGGTCCGAGGAAACGTAATAACGGACGAAATTGTTCAGATTAACACGAAAATCACAGAAAAACCCAAAAAGCCCACTGAGAGCAAAACAGAACAGTCTGCCCCGGAAGCTTAGTTTTGAACCGCAAAGCTGACTGCTTAAAACTTATTAACTTCCATAATTTAATCCTTCACTAATTCATGAATGTTTGTGGATAAGAAGATGAGCAGCATAAGTAAAGCCCTTCCTAAACAGCCAGAAGTCAACATCGGTACCATAGGGCATGTGGACCATGGGAAAACAACGTTAGTGCAAGCGTTAACTGGCGTTTGGGCGTCGCGGCACAGCGAAGAACTGAAAAGGGGTATAACTATAAGGTTGGGCTACGCTGACATGGCAATCTACAAGTGCTCCAAATGTGAGCCGCCCAGAAACTATTCGGTTAAACCTGTTTGCCCCAACTGCGCCTCAAAAGCCGTTTTTGACCGCGCCATAAGCTTCGTTGATGCCCCAGGACATGAGGCATTAATGGCGACGATGCTTTCAGGAGCCGCTGTAATGGACGGAGCTATCCTGGTGATAGCTGCTGATGAACCGTGCCCTCAACCACAGACACGAGAGCATTTGGCAGCGGCAGAAGTTATTGGCATAAAGAACATAATCATTGTTCAAAACAAGATTGACATTGTCGAGGAGAAAAGAGCGCGTAAAAGCTACGAAGAAATAAAAAAT
>CAZJQR010000084.1:0-9886 GCA_964548345.1 uncultured Candidatus Bathyarchaeia archaeon
GACTTATATGGCGAGTATTCAACGTAGAAGCTCCTTTTCCAACAGCGTTGGTCGCCCTTCCTTCTCTTCACGCCTACTGAAACATTTTCTGAATTTGTAGAATTAAGACTTATTCTGCTTCCCCGGGGGTCGCCCGCGCCCGTGTCTGCCTTTCGCCTTGCGATAGCTGAAACCTCGCTCCATCTTTATCTGCTCAATCCAGAAGTCAACTCCGTAAACCATATTCTTCTTAGTCACCTTAGACCGCTCCAGTCACTTCTCACGCTCTCCATTACGTAAATCGTAAACAATCCTTGCAGATTCTATTTTACCTTTTCACTGTTCAGCTTCAGCTATTTTGTCATCGCGCCATTTCTCGCGCGCAATAGTGGATTTCTGCCGGATAATGGATAAGTTTTACAAATTGAACTTTTTCTTGGATAGAGTGCTGCGAGGCTAAAGTCGCGATTTTTGTTTCGCTTTAGGGCGGGTTACTATTTTTAGTACATCCTTATGTCTTAGATGGTAATCTTTAGGAAGTCTGATTCCTGTTTTAGCGTCGATTGCGAGAATATAATTCTCGGCAAGTGTTGAATGTATGTTTCGAGCTAGGTCAATGGGCGTTGATCCATCTGGCATTAAATACGCATCAGGAAGCACATTCATGTGATGGTCTGTAAAATTGTGCTCGTCGCTGACAGGGTAAATCATGTTAGTTTTTAAGAGTTTGAAAACCACTGTGTTAAGGGCTTGTTGGATACCGGTATTCATCCATTTTGCCATGACTCTATTTTCAATGTAGCTGAGAGCTGCCTGTTGTTTCGGGGTTAGTTTCGCATTTTCCTTTATTTGAAACTTCTCTTGACCTGGCGTGTATTGAAGTAAACCCATTTTCTCTGCTCTTCTCAGCACCAGTTCTGCTTCAGCCGAACATGCTGCAACTAAATTGCGACCATAGTAGTCGGTTAATATTTCAAAATACTTCTCAGCAGTGGCGATGTCCATCTTATTTGCTATTATGATCGTTGGTTTGATAATTGGCAGAAGAAACGCTGCAAATTTTATAGTCTGGTCGGAGGTCCAGTTTACAAAAGGAACTTCTTTAAGCTCTGCTCTTTCTATAGCTTTAAGCGCCTGGTAAGAATGCACTTTCATCGCCGACAAGGATTTTGTAATAGCTTCTGCCAGAGATGAGGAAGATGATTCGCGAATTATTGACTCTCTATTTCGCTCAATTATGTCTGCAATCCATCGATAAATTTCCATCTCAATGTCAACTGCATCCGATACAGGATTGCCGCTTCCAGGCTGGGTTATTTTGCCATCAGCGTCAATTGAACCTGAGGCATCCACCACATGGATAAGCGCGTCCGCTTGTCCAATAGCGGAGAGAAACTGATTTCCAAGTCCTCGACCCTTCCAAGCGTCTTTAACTAATCCCGGCACATCCACGAGCTTTATCGGAACATATCTCCATCCATCTATGCATGCAGAATTTAACGGGTTGTCTTTTACCCCTATTTCTTTGCAAACACACACGTCGCAAACGTACGCGATGCCTACGTTAGGCTTTTTTGTGGTAAAAGGAAAATTGGATATTTTTGCGTTTAGAAGAGTGGCTGCATTAAATAAGGTTGTTTTTCCAGTGTTAGTTTTTCCGATTATGGCAATAGTTAACAACCAAACGGCCCTCAACTAAGTAATATCTGAAATGAAAGATAATAATTTAACGCGTGCGCGCTCTCTCGGGGATTTTTTTGCGGTAAATCGTTGGAGAATAATGCGAAAACCGTTTTGACGGCGAATTAAGTATCGAGGATTCATAAATTCCTTAAGCTTGAAGGTAGAATCTGTTTTTGGTTGGTTGCTGTGCGAAGCCGTGTTCTAATGATTCTGCTTTTTCCTGTTTTTGTACTTCTTTTTTTGCTGGGCTGGGTTCTTTATGTTGTAGGCGATAGGCAGACGAGCGACAAAACAGCGTCTAGAAAAAAGACAAGTGTTCATAGTTCAGAAGATGAGTCAACTGTAAATGAAGAAGGCCTTGAAATGGGTGTAATTGACGAAATAGTTGAAGAGCAGTTTGCTGATTGATCCTCGGGTCTCGTCTTGAAGTTTAGAGTTGAAATCAATTGATGTTTGGTTGGGCAACGTTTGTTTAGGTTTAGAGTTAGGTTTAGGTGCTCGTCACCTCCAGTTGGGAGGAGAATGATAACGGCACAAATAGATGAAAAAGGGTGACGCAGCTACGAAAGGGGGAAATTAAGGCGGGGTTTTTTCGTTTTCGGTTTCGATTTCCTCTATCGGCTTTGGCGTTGGAGTTGTGGCCACAGTGAAGCCTATCCATGCGCCTATGGCCAGTATGGCGACGAATACAAGGGAGACGGGGGCTGCGATGAGCCAGAAGCGGACGTCTGCGGCTGCTCCGATGTTTAGGAACGAGACGATGTAAGGGTCGTATAAGAACAGCAGGGCGACGAAGCCTACTGCGATGAGGATGCATACCAGAAGGATTAGAGCGCCTATCGTTTGGTCTTTACTCACTCTTATTTCACCTCCTTTCCGCGGGTATTTTTGCCTGTTATTTGGTTTGTGTGTTTGTTTGGTGTTATTTTAGGGTGACGCGGGCTGAAGGTTGAGTGTGACAAGAAGTTTTTTTGTCGTGGAAGGCAATGGAAATTTGGAGATTGATAATAAATGTCGTTAAATATCGGGTTTGCGGTTGTTTGAGGGGGGATTGAGCTGCGCTGATATTGCTGGGCGGTTGGGTGTTAGTGAACGCACTGTGAAGCGGGATATGGCTGAGATCAGGCCGTATTGTGAGCGTAAGGTTCGCGGTTACCTGCGTAAGCCGGAGGAGGCGAGAGTTGCCAAGGTTGATGCCGAGCTTGAGGGAAAAAGCTTGGGTGAACGGTTGAAGATTTTGGAAAGAACGTGGGTTGATTACATGAAGCTGGTTAAGCGACGGAAGTATCTTCGTCGTCAACTTACCGTTACGATAGACCTGGACCGCGGCTGCGGGTGCTCCAGCTTTGACGTTTACTCCTTCGCCGCCCGTTTCGATAAAGCGCGCGATGAATTATCCATTTAACATAAGATTCGTGACAATTACAAAGAAGCAGAAAAGACTTGTTGGGGTACTAACAGTGGGCTCTGAGCCTAGAAAGGGCAATAGGTCCCTTTGGGTGGTGAAGTGTTTAGGAGAAGAAGCAGCTTTTCCTACGAGCCCACGCTTAATTTCGAAAGCACATACTACGAGGGCTTTGGTGCTGTGGTTTTGTCTCTATTCATTTTTTGTTTCCGTCGGCTGCTCTGTGCTTCTTTCTGTTATTTGATGAGTGAAGTTTGTGTTTGATCTTCTCTTAGGATGGCGGCTGTGGCGAAGACTACTGTCAGCGCGAGTAGGCTGAGTGTTACGGGTGTTACGCGTATTCCCCAGGGAGTATAGTTCAGTATTAAGCCGACAATTGGTGTTAGGACAAGGCTCATTCCGCAGCTTAGTGCGGCGCGTTCGATGGTGTCCATGTTTTCGCTGCTTGTAGATATTGGAACTTTTGATGGAAAAAGAGCTTTCATAAATGCGTAGCCGGGCAGAAAAAGCACAAAAACCAAGCCCAGTGCCGATCGCACGTAAACTATTGTTGGGGCATTTTCGGGTATAGTGAAAACAGCTGTCACTGTGGCTATTGAAAGTGCAATAGTTATCCAGAACCAAGCCGCATTCTTGGAATCTAAGTAGTTTTTGATGTTTGTTAGCGTGGGTTGTTGTTTTTTGGTGAAGATTAGTAGGTTGTCGTTTTCCAGTTCTATGAGGAGTTTAGCTGTTTCTTCTTTGGAGAGCCCGGTGCTTTCTTGGACTAAAGCAATTAGTTGTTGAGTGGTTGCGGGTTTTTCCTTTTTTACGTTTTCAACTATGAGGTCTTTGATTTCATTTTTTGTTTGGCTAATGTTTGATGGCATTTTGATAGCCGTCCGTGTTTCGTGTTTTAGCTGGTAATAATGTTGATTATTCTGATGGCAACTATTAATAGGGCTAGTAGGCCCATGGTTAGGGCTGCGTTTCGGAGTTTTTTCTTGTTTATGGTGAGGTTTGTCAGGCCGTGATAGGGAGACGCGAGTTCAGCCGTTATAAGCGCGCGCGCCCCCCCAAAAAAAAGAAAACAAAAAAACAACAATGATTAGAAAATATCAAAACTAACTACCTCTAAAACAAACGCGCGCGCTTTCGTGGAATTGTTGTGCGGTTTTGTCCATAGCCCTCCCAATCTCACGAAGCCACTTCTATGAAAAAGAAAGTGCAGGTTCCAGGGTTTAGATTGTATCGTTCCAATAGTAGATTTTCTGGTAGCCGCCTTTGCCGACAGGGTACACTAGATCGTGGTAGATTATGTCCATGTTTGTGCCGTAGCGCGCCAAAAGTTTGCTCATCAGTGTTGCGATGAGTAGGGTTTTATCGTCAGGTCCATAGAATCCCCAGATTTTGTCGTAGGGTCTTCGCATGCCCCACCCGTAGTTTCTCGGCAGCACCATCGCCACTTCCGCCTCGTTCGTGTTAGTTTTCTCCATTTTTGAGGCGTCGTTCCAGAACCTCTCCAACGCGATGAAATGCTCGTCAGTAATCAAACCATAGTCGTTGCCTTCGAGAATCGGATAGTTGAAAAGCACAACGTAATCCGCTCCAGCATAATATGAAGTCATCATCTGATTATAAATCTGATCGCCCGCATCCAAGTAAGGCGCAAAATCATACTTCCACGTAATAATAACGCCCCACTCCTTGTCCTGCATCCGAGCAGCGCCTCTGACTAGGTCTATCTGCTGTGCCACACTGCAGTTCCAACCAATCTGCGCCAACATAACATCGTACCCTCCCAAATAATCGAACCAGTATAATGCGTAATCTGACGTAAACGTCTTGAACCCCGCGTTTCTAAGCGAGCTGAATCCTGGGTCATCTCGGACGACATTTTTCACGAAGAATTCAGCTTCAGCATCATAATCCGCAGGCGTGGAGCCGTTAACTTCCTGAATCTTCCCGTAAATTGCGTATAACTCATGAATCGCATCTACATAGACACTGGGAAATATCCTGTTGGATGCATCTGGAGGATTTTCATTCAAGGCGCCAAGCCAAGTGAAATAGGTCGCCCAGTCTCCGTCAAGCTGAATTCCACCTGGTTCATCATTGTAGTACATTCCAAGAAACTTGTCGCCCCATCTTTCAGTCCAACGCTGCTTTATGCCGTCAAGCGATGACAGATTCCAGAACCAGATGCGGTTCGGAATAAAGGGGCTGACAGTTGAATTGAATCCAACGTTGATTATTACTTGCAAGCCTTGAGCGACAGCGTAGTCGCAAATCTCTTCAATCGTGGTTTGGTTCCTGCTTATCGGATTGCCAGCCGCGTTCAAGATGAAAAGGTTCGTGTAAGATTTCACCCTGTCTATGAGCAGTTCGGCTTCCGCTGTGGTGTTGCCGCAGAAAGCTACGCCAACGTTAACATCGGGTGCTGATACGTTGTCATTGTTGAGATCGTATATCACTAAAGCTGTTGATGCTGAGGACACCAGTAGCACTAAAAGCAACAAAGGAAAAAGATATTTCTGTACATTCTTGATATCTCGCAATAAACGCGCCTCAATACAACACACATTCATGGTTATAAATAATTATTTTCCAAAATCCAATCGCGCGCGCTATCGATAGGTGTTCTGAATTTTTTGTGATATATCTGTCTCTGTATGTGTCTAAGAGAGAGAGCAGAGACAGAGGCGATATAGACAGCTTGAAGAGAAAAGAAAAAAGCTCTAGGAGTCGCGCGCGCTACATCATCTGTCTAAAATGTGGAGAAATATCTGATTATGAAACTAAAAGCGTCGGAAAGCTATGGTCTCAAATCATCGGAGAACTTGGATTCAAACCAATAGGGCAACGTCTTGATTTATACAGATACTGCGATAAATGCAAAAGGAAGTAAACGCGCATTACGGGAAACTACTTTCGGGCGATGTCAAGTTCCATTGGACCCCAATCTGTGGTCACGATTCTTGAACGGACGGACTTGAACCCAACGCGAAGCATGGAATCTGCAATATATCCCTGATCGATACCGGTATCTTGACCCATCAAGGCCCTCGAGAGGAGACCAAGCACAAGACTCTCCGGTTTCGTTCGTTCGCGCGTTTGCCCAAACCCGAACATTGACACGCACACACCGCCTGGATTAAGGGCATCACAGATCTTCTTCACGACCGAATCGATCGTTTGGGCAAACTGTAGGGAATTACACGTTACAACAACGTCGTACCCTTCACCGATGGCATCACCGTTGAAATCTCCACCAAGAACCTCCATTCTATCCTCCATCCCATACTCTTTAATGAAGGTCTTGGCTACCTTAACGACGGGGGGAAGATCAAAGATCACGCCCTTCATCGTTGAATGCGCATCAACGATGGCCATCCCGATGAGGCCCGGGCCACCTCCAAGATCCAGCATTTTCTGGAATGACGAGCTGCTTTGACAGCGTTACTTCTCACGCAACGAAGAGAAAAGAACACTAAAGAATAACTCCTTCACAGCCCCCTTTCTCAGGAAATGGGTATGACGCGTCTTCAAGCAGACAAAAGCGCGCGCTAAAAGCGGGTTTTTGCAACATTGATTGATATACCGAGTTGTATCAAATTAATTCAAGGTGATTAAAACTAAGGGGGCAGTGGAGTTTGAGGTATTTTCTTTTCTATCTTGACTATGTAACCGATTGCTGCCAGCAATCCGAGACTAAAACCGAAAAATAAGAACCCCATGGTAAAAAAAGCTTGTGCGCTAAGAAATAGGTTATTTGCAGAAGGAATATTGCTTCTTGACAAGCCAATAAATACGATACCAGTCAGGATAGAAACACCCGCTACGACAAGAGCCTGATTTGAATCCTTCATTGATTCCACCCATAGTTACTAATGTTGGTACATCTTATATTATTTTTCATGCACTAAAAGAGTAAAATTTTATGAAATTTTACAGGTACCAGAGTTATGCTGTTTGTAAATTTCTCGGTAAGCGCGCGCATGTTTTCAGCAAGTTTATTAAGCCAGCAATGAGCCTTTTTTCACGGTTCAAATGGTTCAGATTTTGCGAGTGATTTATGGTACGGTTATCGTGGCAATGCTACTCATTCCTTTTGGAGTCTATCATTCCCGTTCAGAGCCATACATTACAGGCAATCTCTCGGGTTACAATCTGCCGATAGGTTATGTTGGGCTTATTTCAGGTTTGATGGCGATTCTTTACCATAAGATTAATATTCTGAAGGGTTTCAAGTTTGGGTCTGTAATGATATTCATCGGCATTATCTTGCTTGTTTCTTTTCTTTTGTCACCAAGCGAATCTTTCATAAACTTGTTTCGTGGAACGAGTTTCAGTTCAGGTCAAATTGACATCGACTACGCCGTTGGCAATTCTGTTGTTTGGGGTTTGTCTTTGTTTAGCATATTCGCAGGTCTATTGCTTCGAATAACACGGTCAAATTCCAAAATCTAATTACTTAATTGCTTTCTTTAGAGTCATCCATCCAGCTAAAAGCAGGAAAACGGCTATTACCGATATTATCAGGGTTATGCTCAGCAAATAGGAATCGTAGCCTATTATTTGAAAGACGAAGTAGAAAATGACTTGCAAAGCAACTGCTACGATAACTCCCCACGCGACAAGTTTGAGAACAGTAGCGATGCTCATTTCTGTTTCACTCTATCGTTCAGTTCCTCAGTTTACATATATGATTTGCGAATCCAGCCTAGACAGTGCACGCTTGAAGCCTTTGGCGATGAAACGGGAAGGCAAAAAGCGTTTATAGCTAAAACAAAAGCCTCTTCAATGAGTTACCATCTATTATGAATTGAGCAGAACCAATGAATAAACAGAAACTTGCCATATTGACGGTGGTTTGGGCAATTGCAGTCGTTACTGTTTCATACGCACTGTTCGCCCTCTATGATTACTACAAGCCAAGAACGTTTTATGATAATGGAGTTAGTGATGAAGAGTATATAGCAATAACAAATCAAACATTGGAAGCTCAGAAATTTCTTGAGAAATATCCTAATTCAGTTGTTCAAGTTGATAGAAGTGGAAGCTTAGCTGTAGATTACAGGGTAAATGGACACCTCAACTCAGAGTATCTTAGGTTGCGGATTTTCATAGATTGGAGAACAAACAAAATTGATGATATGTTCGTTGATAATTCAGGAACTTACATCAGAGAGCATATATTGGAATACTTGGAAACAGTAGATTTTCCTAATTGATTGCTAAACTTGCTAAATTAGGCTGAACCTGTCTTTTAAGTTATGAAAATCGCCTAAAGGTCGCAAAAAGGTGAGAGGCTTAAATAAGAAACATCTCCGTGCTAATCCCGTATTTGATGTTATTTTTGAATTGTGCACAAACACTCCTTTTAATGACTTTAAAAGTCCAGATAAAGCTCTAAATTATATGCAAGAAGTTTTCAATCTCTTGGGTATAACGATTAAGCCGCCAATTTGTAAATAAATGAAAATTTGTAACGCGCAATCACTTTGTGTGGGATTAAAATCTAATCCACCACCACAAACGGAGACGTCTGGCTATGGTAACGTGGGTTTAGGTGGAATAGCCAACGTTAGCCAATGGCAGGAGAAGGATGGATAGAACGGATATAGTCAGTACTATATGAGGGGTAAAAAACAGAGAAACCTAAAATCACAAAAAGAGGAGATTAGGGCTTCTCGATAAAGCGACCTGTCTCACTGTCTCTGTCTGCCACTCTGTCACTACATACCTATACCTAAACATACCTCTCTGTACAGGTTCGCACGGAAACGAGTACGCACGCGCAAAATTAAGGTTTAACATGCAGGCTTAATTTGGAGAACAAACACGCTGTACCTTCACTCAGCAAATATTCGAAATACCTTCTACTCCAAAGGCTCGACCTTACGCTTGTGATGAAGCTTACATTCTTTGACAACAGCGTTCTTGTATTGCGACAAATATGGCATGCCCATGCTTAACATTGAAATCAACGGCAAAGCCGAGTCATAACGTCTTACTCTGTATTCGGGACAACCTTCGCACTGGTCTGGGAAGTCTCTGAAGCAGGATTCATTCCTCTGCAATTCCACTCCCCTAACTAATAATAAGACAGCCGAATATTTAAGATAATCAAAAATCATTTAGCGCACGCTTTTATAGTCCCCAGCTTTGTATAGCGGTTTGGTGGGGCATGCTTTTCTTGTGTTTTTCTGTTTTCTTGGCGGTGTCCTTGAACCTGTTTATTTTGACGGTTGTTCCTTTGACGGAGACCCAGTGAGTGTGGCTGAAGTTTCGGTGGTAAACAAACTTGGTCACTACCCGCTGCAATTCCTGCGCAGACAGGTTTTCTGACTTCACGATCAGCTTGTTCTCAACTGGGGCAACGGAAACTTTGAGTTTTGACTGCAGAAAGCTGGATAGATGTTCTTTTTCGTTCTGCAAATCGCCTAAGTCTACGTGGAGTTCTATTTGACGTGTGTTTTTGTGTCCAAAGAGCAAAGGTGCTCTCCCTGTAAGGGTAGGCTGTTCTGATATTAAAAAAGTATGTTTGGACTAAAATTTAATCCCAACCCAACTTCCTACTTACTCTTATCCTCTTACTTTTACTCTCTTCTTCTTTCTTTCTCTTAACTACTTATATCTCACATATCCCACAAAAAAACACACAAACTCGATTTTGATACCGTGCTTGGATAAATAAGACGTAATCATATAAGAAAAAACACCGTTGAGAACGCCGTTAATAACTGCTAGAAATCCAAATAGATACCAGCTAAAGCGCGCGTTATAATAATAGGGTTAACTAATTAACTAAGCCTTTTTTTAGCCAGTAGATTTTTC
>CAZJQR010000085.1:0-9717 GCA_964548345.1 uncultured Candidatus Bathyarchaeia archaeon
AGAAATCAAAGTCGAAGGCCACCTCATAGACTCCATGATCCTCACCAAAATATGGAACCGCATCATGGAACTCGGCGGAGACTTCGAAACCATAGAATTCCAAGTAGGAAAACACAAAACCGACCCCAGCTACGCCCGAATACTCGTAAAAGCACAAACCCCCGCGCACCTAGAAGACATTCTAAGAGAGATATACCCGCTCGGAGCCCTCGCATTCAAAATCGCCGAAGCAACCCTCGTCCCAGCCCCAGCCGACATGGTCTTCCCCGACAACTTCTACTCCACCACAAACAATCCCACACAAATCTACCTCAACGGTCAATGGATCCCAGCGGAAAACACTATGATGGACAAAGTCATCGTAGTAAATCCCCACGCCAAAACCGCAGCCTGCAAACCCATCCGAGACATCAGAAAAGGCGACCTCATCGTCGTAGGCGAAGAAGGCATACAAGTCAAACCCCCAGAAAGATCCCGCGAAAGCACAGGCATATTCAGCTTCATGAGCAGCGGCGCCTCCAGCGAAAAACCAGCCATAACCATAATAAAAAAAATCGCCCAAGACCTCCACAACTTCAAAAAAACAGACGGAAAAATCGCCGTCGTAGCCGGACCAGCTATAGTACACACAGGCGCCGCCCCAGCCCTCGCAACCCTCATCCGCCAAGGCTACGTAGACGCGCTCCTGTCAGGCAACGCCTTAGCCGTACATGACGTAGAAGCGGACATACTCAAAACATCCCTAGGCATATCACTCAAAGAAGGCGTAGCTGCAGTCAGAGGCTGCAGAAACCACCTAGTCGCCATAAACACCATCTACAGAGCAGGAAACCTCAAGAAGGCAGTAGAACAGGGCGTGCTCAAAAGTGGAATAATCTACGAATGCGTAAAAAAAGAAGTGCCGTTCGTCCTCGCCGCATCAATCCGAGACGACGGCCCCCTTCCAGACGTCATAACAGACATGGTACAGGCACAGCAAAAGTACAAGGAACAGCTTAAAGGCGTCACGATGGTGCTTATGCTGGCGTCAACCCTGCACGCCATAGCCGTGGGAAACATGCTGCCCTCCACCGTCAAACTCGTATGCCTCGACATCAACCCCGCCTCCGTAACTAAGCTGCTGGACAGAGGCTCAACCCAAGCAGTTGGCGTAGTCTCAGACATCGGCACCTTCCTACCCTTGCTGGCGGAAGAAATAGAAAAACTAAACAGTGCTTAAAGCCTCAAAACGAGACTTAAGCGCCTACTTCTTGTTCATCAAGTACTCGTTTATGGCTTTAGCTGCGTTCTTGCCCATACCCATCGCGCTGATAACCGTAGCCGCACCCGTCGCCACGTCACCGCCAGCGTAAACGCCTTCCAAGCTCGTCTTGCCATTCTCATCCACTATGATAGTGCCGTGCCTCGGATTAACAACCAAACCCTCCGTAGTCCGCTGAATAATCGGGTTAGGCGTCTGCCCAATAGCAATGATAACCGTGTCAGTCTCCATAGTAAACTCCGAACCTTTAACTGGAAGAGGCCTGCGCCTTCCCGAAGCATCCGGCGGACCAAGCTCCATCGCTTGACACTCCATGGATTTAACCCAGCCCTTCTCATCACCATTAAAGCGCAACGGCGCAGCCAAGAACTTGCACACCAACCCCTCTTCCTCAGCGTTCTCAATCTCCTCATGCCGAGCAGGCAACTCCTCACGAGAACGACGGTAAAGCAAGCACACGTCAGCGCCAAGCCGCATCGAACTCCGCGCACAGTCCATCGCAACGTTGCCGCCCCCTATGACAACCACGTGCTTCCCAATACGCAGCGGTGTGTCAAAGTCAGGAAACTTGAACGCTTTCATCAGGTTAACGCGAATCAAAAACTCGTTAGCAGAGTATATGCCACCCAAGTTCTCGCCAGGAATATTCATGAACTGAGGCAAACCAGCACCTGAACCGATGAACACTGCGTCGTAACCGTTTTCCATAAGCTCCGGAATCGTGTGAATCCTGCCAACCAAGTTGCCCACACGCAAGTCAACCCCCAACTTCTGGATGTAGTTAACCTCTTTCTGAACAATCTTCTTAGGCAAACGGAACTCAGGAATACCGTAAACCAGCACGCCGCCCGCCAAGTGAAGCGCCTCAAACATCGTCACCTCATGACCCATCTTCACCAAGTCAGCCGCAGCCGTAAGCCCCGCGGGACCCGCACCCACCACAGCTACTCTTTTTCCCGTAGGTTTAGCTTTTTCTGGTATCTGAAAGCCATGTTCACGCTCCCAATCAGCCAAGTACCGCTCTAAACGGCCGATACTGACTGGTTCACCGATCCTTCCGACAACGCAGTTTACTTGGCACTGTTCTTCTTGCGGGCAAACACGACCGCAAACAGCAGGCAAAGCGTTTTTCTCCTTTATCTTAGCAATGGCTTCAGCATACTTTTGTTCGCGAATACATTTGATGAATTCTGGAATAGGGACCTCAACGGGACAGCCACTCACGCACTGCGGCTTAACGCACTGCAGACAACGATTAGCTTCCTCTAACGCCTGAGCCTCATCGTAGCCCAAGGCAACTTCGTTAAAGTTCTTAACGCGATCTTTCGGCGCCTGTTTCGGCATCTCAACGGCTTCTTTCTTTATCTTCGGCTTAGGTTTAGGCTTTGTTTCTGCCACACTTACAACCTCCAATCTCATATAGAACAGAACTTAAACGCTCTTCAGGAAGGAAAATACGCTGACGCGTAACTAATTCGTCAAAATCAACCAGATGCCCATCAAACTCTGGGCCGTCAACACACGCAAACTGCATTTTACCGGCAACCGTGACCCGGCAGACGCCGCACATACCCATGCCATCAACCATCAAGGGCGTCAAAGTCACAATCGTCGGAATGCCGTAGGGCTTAGTTATCTCGCTAACAGTCTTCATCATGACAACAGGTCCTAAGGCAACACAGCGGTCAAACTTTTCCGTCTTAAGCAGATCCCTCAAGAAATCCAAGCCCTTATAACCCTCAGAACCGTCGTCCGTAGCTACGTACACCTTGTCGCTCACGGCTTTGGCTTCGTCCTCCATGAACAGCACATCCTTAATTCTCGCGCCCAAAACCGTGGTCACGCTGTTCCCCGTCTCCTTCATAGCTTTAGCCTGCAACAGCAACGGCGCGATCATGATGCTGCCGCCCACACACAGGACTTTTCCGTAATTCTTTATTTCAGAAGGATTACCCAACGGGCCAGTAACATTTTCTAGGCAGTCACCTTCGCATAAATTACCAAGTTCTTTCGTGGTTTTGCCGACTTCGTGAAAAGCGAAAGACACCGTGCCCTTAGCCCTGTCATAGCCACAGATAGTCAACGGAATGCGCTCACCTTTTTCGCCGATGACAACTATGACGAATTGCCCAGGCTGCACCTTCACAGCGATGTCTGGAGCCTCAATCTCGAACAGCATTTCTTTGGGAGCAAGCTCTTTCTTGGTTACTATTTTGTACAGTTTATTTCGCCTCCTCAACCATAACCTTGCTCTGAGGCATAGCTGCAAGCTTCGCGTAAAATGCGTCAAACGCCCGATTAAAATCGCCTTCGCACCTTGGTGACGCCTCATAATACTCGAAACGGTCAAGCAGGTTCATCTTCTTCAACGCGTTCTTCAGCACTTCCAAGTTGCGTTCTGCGGTGTCCCTGCCTTTTTCAAGCTTGCAGTCGTCAGCGGAACACACAACAGCCATCACACCATCAAAACCGCACTTCAAAGCGTTAATGACGTGAACTGGGTCCATCCCCTTGAAGCAGGGAACCTCCAAAGCCATAGCGTTCTTGCCCTTGAACACGCTGTCAGGATTGTCCAGCGTCGGGAACTCCGACCATTGGCAGACGAATGCCAGAAGTGCCGGCGCCTTGTTCTCGGCTTTCAGCTTAGACGCTGCCTCACCGTAACGCTCAAGAACATTCTCAAACTCGAAGCCTTTAACTTGGATAGCTTCGTGCTGGCAGACCAGCTGACAAGCGCCACAACCCACACATTTCTCCTCGTCTATGTTCGGCGTGGCAAAAGCCTCAGCTGTTATAGCGTCATACGGGCAGATGAAGACGCACTTGTCGCAGCCCACGCATTTCGTGGTGTCGTAAACCGCTTTTCTGGAGTACTTCACCACTTTCAACGCGTTCTTGTCATAACCCAACTGCTCCAGAACGTTCCGTGTCAGCTGGAACCGCCTAGTGTTGATTTTCGTGCCTTCCTTGTAGCGGCAGAACTGGTCTTCACACTGTATCGAAACGATGTTCTTCACGCCTGAACTAAGCGTTTTAAAAATAAAGTCTGTTGGAATTCTTCCTGAACAGGGTAAACGTAACGGGATATAATTATCGACGCATATGCCTTGTTCTGCCAGAATCTCTTCGGTTTCGCATGTGGAAGGAGAGTTTCCTCGGCACATCAAAACCAGAGTGTCGCTGTCAACTTTCTTTCTTACACAATCCACGTAATCCACGAGGTGGTCGTAATCGTAGTAGGCAACCTCTATGGCGGCAACCGGACAAGCACTGGGGCAAATGCCGCAGACTTGACATTTCTGTATGTCAATTTCTACCTTATCCGCTTCCTTATCATAATTTATGGCTTCATAGGGACAAATTGAATGGCAAACAAGACATCGACTACACAAATCCTGATTAATTTCTACTGCAGCGAGACATGCTTCACTCATTTCTCGAAACCTCTTTCACTGTTCCGCTCAACGTTAAGCGTATCAGCTTGCTTATGGAACCATGAAAAGTGCTTTTGGATGATATAATCCTTTCCCTCAAGTTTCTGCGGTATCTATATATTTTTCGTTGCCGTCACTTGCGTTTTCTCAGAACCTTTTGACCCTGAAAATCAGTCACATATTCAAAACCCACTTGGAGGAGACCCTGCAGCGCCTCAATCGTAGCGCGCGCCGTAGCCAATCAAATTCAATAAGCCTGATTGAATGATTATTCTGTCTTCAAGTACGTGAACGACTGATCCTTTAACGTCTTCCGGTATGCTAACATTCCAAACGTATCCTTTTCGTCCATCAACTGTTTTTCCGTAAGGTCTCCACATCCAAGCATAGTAGTCTTTCCCTGCCAGCAACTCGGGTATCGCAGTGTTGTTCCATAAGGCTAGCCAGTGACCTGGCGTATTAAGCACATATTGCAATATTTCGCCATTTGGACCATAATTTGCACTTGATCCAGAAAGTGAGGCGGAAACCGCGGGTGCATTCTCTATTGTGTATACGTAGTCCCCAGTGAAGACTTCATAACAGTACCAGTTTGGATCCGGATCAACTCTAAATTCTGTCTCTGGCACTTTCCACAAGTAAGCGAAAGCTCCATGCTGGTTGGGCGAATCGTAAAAGTAGACCTGCGCGCGCTGCAGACCTATCTCATAAAACATGGCTGAAGTTAGTGAAGAAGAAAAGAGGGTTGTGCGGGCGAGATCGCCAGAACAAGGAGAAGTAATGTTTTCCCTCTATTTTCGATAATACGGTTGTCGGATGTAACTGTACGCCTCAAGGGCAGCAGTGATGCCTTGACCAACGGCAGTGCCAATCTGCTTGACAGGATGATTCGTCACATCACCCGCAGCATAAACCCCTGTCATGCTGGTTCGCTGGAAAATATCCGTTTTAATGTAGCCAGCATCATCAACCTGAACACCAGCATCCCTAGCGATATGACTGTTAGGCGCTTCTCCAATCTGGACGAAAACAGCGTCAACTGGAATTTCCTTAGTTTCGCCTTCCTTGTTGTGGTACACGACGACTGTATTGACGAGTTTTTCACCTTTTATTTCTCGGACTTCGGTGTTCCAGAAAACCTGCACGTTCCCTTTGGAAGCTATATCCTTCACAAGGGCTTCTTCAGCGCGAAAAGCGTCTCTGCGGTGAGTCACCACCACTTCAGCAGCAATGCCAGAAAGATAAAGCGTGGTCGTGGCGGCAGAGTTACCGCCTCCGATTACGAGCACCCGTTTGCCCTTGAAAAAAGGACCATCGCAGACACCGCAGTAACTTACGCCTTTCCCACGGAACTCCTTTTCACCTTTCACCCCGATTTCACGGTAATGAGAACCCGTGGCGACGATGACAGCCTTAGCCTCGTACTCTCCTCTGCTGGTTTTCACGATTTTCCGTTCGCCCGCAAGGTCTAAGCCCGTCACCGTTTCCACTTCGTGAAAGGCTACCCCAACTTTTTTGCAGTGATCCACCATTTTCTCCGCCAGTTCGCCCCCAGCTATCTGCGAGAAACCAGGGTAATTCTCCACAACCGGAGCGTCCGCGGTGGTGCCCCCAGCAAAGTTTTCATCCACTATAAGCGTTTTCAACCCGCTTCTAGCGCCGTAGATTCCAGCAGCTAAGCCAGCGGCACCAGCCCCAATAATTACCAATTCCCAGCTTTCCATACTCAACAACCCTAAACGGGATAATTGATACGGGGCTGTTTATGAATTATTCGGAGAAAGCCTTCCGCAACTTTTCAACTGAGAGCACTCTTAGACCAACGAAGGCTCATGGGCATCAATTCCGCTCTTTTGGCTGAGAAAGAGCCTGTTTACGTATTCGGCTACTGTTGTCTTCTGTTGCTTCGCTAACTTCTTGAGGGCCCGATTTATCCCCGTAGCGTACTGCACAGCCTTCTTAGGCTTCTCCGTTATAGAAGCGGGCAAACCCATGTTCTCCGCCACTTTCCTCAAAACCAGTTTTCTCAGCGAACCTGCGTCCCGTTCGATTTTCAATTCCGTAGGCAGAGCCACAGCGAACTCGGCGACCTGATACGACGCAAACGGCAAACGCAACTCCACATCGTGGAAGCGGCAGATTTTCACGTCTCGCTCAAGGTTGCTCTCATGAATCCGAACCACATCATCAAACATGGTTTTCCTCGTCGCATCCTCGCCATGCAGCAAGTACTCGTTAACGTAGCGCTGATAGCCTCCGAAAAGCTCATCCGCACCCTGCCCAGCCAGCAACACCTTAAAACCTGCCTTCACAGCTTTTTCCGCCGTCCAGTAAAATGGCACCCCAATGCTTGCCTTGACGGGGTCAGGCTCCTCGATAAGCTCCACAACCGTAGCGATGACTTTTGCAACATCCGCCTCTCTGAACAAGTAAACCTGCAAGGGCAGATTCAACGCGTCTGCTGCCTTCTTCGCCGCTTCGGTTTCAGGCTGATTTTCCAAGCTCACATGGACTAGGCGGACATCCACATGGCACTTTTTCGCCAGAAACGCCACAACGCTGCTGTCTAATCCCCCAGAGAAAGCAACGGCAATTTCCCGAGTGCCCAAAACTCGCCTGCAAACAGACCTTTCCAGCAACTTCTGCAAAGCTTCCGCGGCGTCTTGCATGGCTACAGGTTTTGGCTGGGCGTAAGCAAGCTTTTTAATTGGCTTGAATTTGAAGCCTTCTCGGCTGACAAGCGCCAAGTTTCCAGGCGGAAACGACAGCGCCTCACCTATCCCGAGCTTCCACAATGCTTTTCGGTTGGTGACAAGAGCCGCCACATTTTCGTTCTCACCATAGTACAGAGGTTGAACGCCAACAGGGTCTCTTCCCGCAATGATACGCTCGGGCTCGGCGATAATAAATGAGAAGTCACCCTCGACTTCTTTGAGAAACGCCTTGCTTGCCTTGACGCGGTCTGCGTTTTGAAGCTTTTCGGCGATAATTTCTGCGCCTGAAGCGCCCAGAGTCGGCGCGTAAACTCGCCCATCAAAGACGACGGCTGCATCAGCTAAACGTACGCAATGCTGCTTATCATAGAAGCTGAGTTTTGTGTTGCCATCTTTTTTGTCCAACACCGCAATTGTCGTTTTCATGCCCGAGCCACCTTCCCGTCCAGCGTTATTCAGGTATTGTTGTGGTAAGACATTAATGTTTAATCCGCGTATCCTTCTGTAGAGGGAAAATGGTTTGCCTATCTTACCTATAGACACTGGTCGCTACGGAACCCCTGAGATGCTCAAGATCTTCGAGGAAGAAGCGCGTGTCCAAAGATTACTGGACGTTGAAGCCGCGTTGGCTTTGGCGCACGCTGAAGTCGGCGACATCCCGCGGAAAGACGCGGAAAAAATCGCGGCTATGGCTTCCACCAAATACGTGAAGGTGGAGCGAGTGAAAGCCATTGAGAAGGAGATTAAGCATGATATTGCGTCTTTGGTTCGCGCGTTATCTGAAGTGAGCGGCTCAAGCGGCGCATACGTCCACTTAGGCGCTACAAGCTACGACATCGTAGACACCGCCAACGCCCTGCAACTAAAAGCTGCCTCAGAAAGAATCGAGAAAAAACTAGCCACGTTGAGGGACATCTTGCAGAAACAGGCTGCCAAGTACAAAGAAACCGTCATGATTGGAAGAACCCACGGGCAACACGCATTGCCAATCACATTAGGCTTCAAATTCGCAGTCTGGGGATACGAGGTCTCCCGACACATCCAGCGGCTAAACGACTGCCACAACCGCGTGGTAGCTGGAAAGGTAAGCGGCGCCGTTGGCACCCAAGCCAGCTTAGGCGAAAACGCGGCGCGAATTCAGGAACTCGTAATGAAGCGGCTGGGCATAAGTGCTACTGAGATTTCCACGCAGATCGTGCAGAGAGACCGCTACGCCGAATTCGTATGCCTCCTAGCCATTATTGCGTCTTCGCTGGAAAACTCCGCCACGGAAATCCGCGAGTTGCAGCGGCCCGAAATCGGCGAACTCTTTGAGTCATTTGAGAAAGAGCACCAAGTTGGCAGCTCCACCATGCCTCACAAGCGGAACCCGGAAACTTGCGAGAGAGTCTGTGGCTTAGCCCGAATCGTCAGAAGCCTAAGCATTCCCGCGCTTGAGAACGTTGTCACGTGGCACGAGAGAGACCTGACGCAGTCTTCGGCTGAACGTTTTATTCTTCCCGAGTCCTGCATTCTGGTTGACTACCTGCTGCTCCTGATGAGTAACATTGTGGCTAACTTGCGGGTGGATGAACAGCGGATGCTGCGGAACTTGGATTTAACGCAGGGGCGCGCCATGTCGGAAGCCGTTATGATGGCGCTCGTTGCGAAGGGCGTGAACAGGCAAGAAGCCCACGAATTGCTCAGGAAGTTAACAATAAAGAGCGAGGTTGAAAAACGGCAGTTCCGCGAAATACTACTCGAAGACACGCTTGTCAGCGGCAAGCTGAGCGCGAAAGAAATCGATGACGCGTTGAACCCGAAGAATTATGTGGGCACGGCGGTTAAGCAGGCAGAGGCATTCGCAAAAAGTTAAGCTAATAATCCGCCAGCGACTTCTGTTTCCACTCGTCGCCTTTCTCAAGTTTCTCCCACGTTTCTTTCTTGACGAAGCCGCCCACCTGCTCCTTGATTTTCTTAGCTAACCGAGGCCCGATCAGAGGCAGGTTCGTCAAGTCTTCAAGCGGCGCGTGTTTTATGTCGGCAATTGTCTGGAAGCCTGCGTTGTACATTATGCGCCCGCGTACGCGCCCTACGCCTTCCAGCTTGACGATGGGCAGCAGCTCCTTTTTTATGCCTTTTGCCACGCGCTCTATCAGCTCCGATGCTAGGGGCAGAACCGCCTTGTTTCCGAAGAGCTTGGCTAACTCGTGCGTGGCGTGGAGCAGCCACTTTGCGTTCTCAATGGTCCTGTAGAGGTCGCCAGGCTGAACTCGGAACTGGTCTATCAGCGTGTTCTCGCTCGCCTCTTCAATCCAGCTTTCCAGAA
>CAZJQR010000086.1:0-9717 GCA_964548345.1 uncultured Candidatus Bathyarchaeia archaeon
TCTGGAACGAGTTTGTAGCTAAAGGCTTTATAGATCCAGAGAAATGGTGGGAGAAAGGAGTCGCCGTCTCCGAAGTGTACCCTTATGCGAAGGTGTCCCGTGACGATATCATGCAGATAATGCACGACGCCTTTTTCCAACACGTATATCGTCCAAGCTTTCTACTGAAACAGATTGTTAAAACGTTAAGAAGCCTGTATCGATTGAACGTTTTTATAAATAACCTAAGCCGAATCGGCGAGATCATAGACGCAACCAACAGCGTAGCCTGACCAGAAAAATCACAACAATATTTTATAGGAACCGTCCGTAACAACTAACTGAGGGATTTTTACGAACTTTGAAACTAACGTGAAAGAAATCATACCACGCACCCACAACGTAACCAGCTTCAGGTTCCCACGACCAGCCGCGCTGAACTACAAGGCGGGGCAATTCCTTTTCATTACCTTAAAGGCTGATGGGAAAGAGTTAAGCAAACACTTCAGCTTTTCCAGCAGCCCAACAGAGAAAACACACATAGAATTCACCAAGAAACTGTCAGACAGCGACTTCTCCACCGCCCTAAAAGGGCTCAAAAAAGGCAACTGGGCGAGAATAGACGCGCCGTACGGGAAATTCACGTTTGAGGGTGAGTATGAAAAAATAGGTTTTCTCGGAGGAGGCATAGGTATAACCCCCTTTATTGGGATGTGCCGATACTGCAGTGACATGCACCTAGACACGAAGATTACGCTGCTCTACGGCAACCGCACTGAAAGTGACATCGCGTTCAGAAAGGAACTAGAAGCGATACAGGAACAGAATGAGAATCTGAAAGTCGTGTTTACACTGAACGAGGCTGACAGCGGATGGAAGGGCGCCACAGGGTTCATCACTACAGACATGATAAAAAGGGAGATACCAGACTACAAGGAAACAGTGTTTTACACGTGCGGTCCCCCAGCCATGGTGGAGATAATGGGGAAACTCATCGAGCAACTAGGCTTACCTAAGACACAGCTGAAACGCGAGTACTTCACAGGCTACACGTAATCGGTCTAAGGATAGAATCTTCTAGTGGTTCTCGGAAACGGAATAGCGTCTATGACGTTTTCCAAGTCAAGCATCCAAACCAACAGCCTCTCCAAGCCCAAACCGAAACCCACATGCGGCACAGTACCGTACCGCCGAAGATCCAAGTACCAATCGTAATCCTCTTCCTTCAAGCCCATTTCTCTTATCCGCTTAATCAGCACTTCCTTGTCTTCTTCTCTGGCGCCGCCCGTGGATACCTCGCCTATTCTCGGAACCAACATGTCCACGGACATGGCAACTTCAGGGCGGTCACGGTGAGTCTTGCAGTAAAACGCTTTGATAGCAGTTGGATAGTCATAAACAAAGAACGGCTTCCCAAACTCTTCCGCTAAGGTCTTTTCATCCTCGTAGCCGAAGTCGTCACCCCACTTGAGTGCCGCGTCCTTTTTGCGGAGCAGCTCAACCGCTTCAGTATACGTCATTTTTGGAAAAGGAGTTTTAACCGAAGACAGCTTGGAGATGTCGGCACCTAACTCTTCGAACGCCCTTTTGGACTTGTCAACGGTTTGCTGGCAGATGTGCACCATAAGCTTCTCTTCAAAGCTCATCAGGTCATTCATGTCGGCGAAGGGCCATTCGCCTTCGATGTGCCAGTACTCCGTCAAATGCCGGATGGTTCTGCTTTTTTCAGCGCGAAACGACGGCGCGATGCAGTAGACCTTCTCCAAGGAGTAGATTAGGATTTCGAGGTAAAGCTGTGAACTCTGCGTCAAATAGAGGTTCTGGTCAAAATACTTCACGCCGAAAAGAGTTGAACCGCCCTCAACAGCGGCAGAAATGAACATGGGCGGAGAAACCTCTGTGAAATCTTGGCTCTTAAAGAAGCCGCGGGTGAATTCCAGAACGTCAGCTCGAATCTTCATTATTAATTTCATTCGGCGGCTGCGTAGCCAGAGGTGGCGTACGTCACGGATGAACTGTTCGCTTTGGTCTTTAGCTATCGGAAAAAGCTCAGCTAAACCAATAATGGAGATGGATTCAGCTGCGATTTCGTAGCCTCCTGGCGCACGCTCGTCAGGTTTAGCTGTGCCCTCAAGCATCAAAGAAGACTCGATTGTCAAGCGTTCTGCTTCATCCCACGCGGAGCTGCCTTTCTTGATGGTACATTGGATGAAGCCTGTCGAATCGCGCACTACCAGGAAAATTAGCTTCTTTCCTTCCCGTTTACGGTAAACCCATCCTCTAATGCCAACTTTCTTGTCTTCGTGGCATCCGTCAAGGACCTCGCGAATCTTCACCAAAGCCATTCTGCATCAACCGTTTCCTCTAAATATTGTGTTCACACCTAAATGACTATCTGTTTCAGGTTAAAGCTTTCTCGAACCTGAACTGAAGTGTGAAGAGATAGCTGTCAAGCTTATGTATAAAGCCTTTAAGGAAGTAAAGCAAAGAAAAGAACAGGTAACTATGCCGCAGCCAGATGAAAAGGGTACTTACGACGTTGTCATAGTTGGTGGCGGACCAGCGGGTTCCACTTCTGGCTATATTCTAAGCAAGGCAGGTTTGAAAGTAATTATTGTTGATAAAGCTCGGTTTCCTAGACAAAAATTGTGCGCGGGGCTGCTAACTCAAAAAACAATCCGTCTTATCTGTTCCTTGTTTAACGAAACTGTTGAATCTCTTCTAAAGAAGGAGATAATTAACTTTGAATCCAATTATTTTGAAGTTTTCTTTCGGAACAGATGCATAGCCAAAGTTCATCATAAGAGCATGCCTTTTTACTATGTTGACAGAAGCGTATATGACAATTTCTTTCTCCAAAAGGCAAAAGAAGGAGGTGCTGAAATTCTTGAAGGTGAAATTGCTGTTTCTACGGATTATCGCAAAAATGAAGTGGTAACGTCAGGTGGCAAAAATCTTCATTCGAAACATATCATAGGAGCCGATGGCGTGTACAGCCGAGTGAGAAAAGAAGCATTTTTCGAGAGGCAAAATTCTGATTTGTGGCAACGTGATTTAGCTACAGCTTTTGAAGTGTTTGTTGAAAAAGAGAAAGTGAGAAAAGCTGATTGCTATTCAAAAATCTTTTATGGATATGTAAAGTGGGGATACGCATGGCTGTTTCCCAACAAAGACTGCGTTAAAATTGGCTTGGGCGGCCTTAACGTAAAAAACGGGAAGACCATGTTAAGTTCATTCCGCAAATTCCTTTCATCACTGGGGCTATCTAACTATTCAGAAACACGGGTTCAAGGGCACGCTGTCCCATACGGCAATTTTCTTGAAAACCCAGTGCGAGAATCGACATTGTTTGTAGGAGACGCCGCGGGGTTTGCAGATCCTCTTTTGGGAGAAGGCATCTACTACGCACATAAATCTGCCCAGTTAGCATCACTGGCCATTATTCAAGAAACAGTTGAAGGGAAGAACGCGGGAACTACCTACCGCAAAAAGTTAGGAGAGCATGTCTACCCACAACTTATGGGGGCTAAAAACTTAAGGCGCCTGCTCTTCAGCGATTTCAATTCTTGTTCTCAATACCTTGCCCTTCAAGTGGCGTTAGGACTGTTTAACGAGAGACTAGTAAGAATGGTTCAGAATGAAGCCGCATATAGCATGTTTAAGTAATAGCCGCAGAATGCAGGAGAAACAAAGACCGTAGAACCTTGATTAGCAAAATATATGACCTTTCTCAACTACCAGAACAAACTGCAACAAGAATCAAAGAAGCAAAGGACGTGAAAGGATGGTTACCATGTTTGGGTGTCTTATACATCCCGAAGTGGTGCTGCTTATCGAGTCTGCTTCTTGCTCAGTCTTGATTAGGTTCATACTTCTTTGACTTTTGGTTCGGCAACCTTGAAAGCCACGAGCAGGACAAAGGGCACAGCTGCAGCAGCCAACAAAAGAAAAGGCAGTTGAGGCGACACGAACGCGTAGAGAAAACCAACTATAATCTGGAGGAAGCCTTGAACCAGATACATGAAGAATTGGATGCAGCCGGTGGCTGTTCCTCTTAAGTTTCTGGGAATCATGTCTCCCATCAAAACTTGATAGCTAACAAGCTGAAGCATGTTGCCTAACCCGTAAAAGAAGAAAGCCAGCAGAAGCAGGTTGAAGTCAGCAATCACGAAGAGAATCATGCCGGGGATGTACAGCAGATAACCCAGAATTAAGAAGCGTTTTCTGCCGAAAACGTCCATGCTTAGTCCCGCTAGTATCCCGGGAATGGCGACGGTCAAGTACATGAAAGCCATAACAAGCGCCCACTGTGACTCTGTGACGCCTAGAACCGAGATTGCGTAAACGACGAAGTAGGTGTAGCAGGCTACTACGATGCCGTTTATGCTCATGCTCGCCAGAAAAAGGTAGAAAGCGGATTTCGAAAGTTTGCGCCAGACGCCTATGCTTTCCTTCACGGATTTAGGGTACTCCCGTAACGCTTCCAAGATTTTAGGGCGGCTGCCCGTGTCGTTAGGCGGCAACGTCTCTTTGAGCCTCAACCGTAACGTTGCAGTTGCAAAGTAAGCCACCATAACAATGGTGTAAGCCACGCGCATGCCCAAGTCAAAGTTAAACGTCAAAACCAGATACTGCGCAATAAGCGGAGCGGGCAAAAGCACGAGGCTTGTGATAACCGACTGGAAACTGTAGCCTGCGCCTCTGTTTTCAGGCGGCAACGAATCAATAACCATTGCCATCAAAGCTGGTCCGTAAATGGCGCATACGCTCTGTATTATCATGCCTAGCATTATGAACGGCCAAGAAGGTGCGATAATGAAAAAGAAAGCGCCAACTGCCAAACCGTAGGTCATTGTGGACACGAGCCATCTTCTGCCATGTTTATCCGCTAAGTAGCCGCCGGGGAACTGGACGAGCGCGATTGCAATAGACCCGGCAAAGCCAATCACTGATAATAGGAACTCATTGGCGCCTAAGCTTAGGTAGTAGAGGCTGGCGTAAGTTTGTGGAATAGGACCTGCAGAGTACATAATTACCCAGCTCAGGGTTAAAATTAAGAAGTTGCCTCTCAGCACGGCGGATTTGCCGCGGAAAATTGAAGACAGTTTCATTGTTCAAAAGCAATCGGGTAACCCATTATTTATTATTGACAGTAAAGAAGGCGTTTTGCCAAGGTGAATGGCTGATTTCTATCCCGTAAATCTTAAATCGCCCTTGCTCCGAGCTATAGCCTGATTGTTGATGCCAGACTATCCAGAGGGCGCCCACAAGCTTAGAGTTCTGAAGTTTTCTGCTTTTGCCATAGCAAGCGTGGTGCTTGTAGAAGTCGTCCTAGGCTTAATTGTTGACAGCTTAGCCATTCTCAGCGACGGCTTGCATGCGTTGCTTGACGTTTTTTCAACGGTGATGCTTTTTGTGGCGACCCGCGCGTCGCTTAAGCCGCCAGACGAGGAGCACATGTACGGGCATGAAAAGTTTGAAGCGATAGGCGGGTTGATAGCTGGAATAATCCTTGTGGGCGTTGCCGTCTTGATTTTCTATGAAGCCGCAGTTCGGCTTATCGAGGGCATACAGGTTAAGGAAGGGTTAGAGCTGGCGGGTTTCTTCGCCATCGGCTACACCTTGTTCATAGACCTTTTCAGGGTAACCATATTCAAGGGTGCGGAGCACAGCCAGAGCACGTCGGTTAAGGCAGGATTTTACGATGCCATTTCAGACCTCGGCTCAACAATCATAGCGCTGTTAGGATTCGGCTTGGCAACTTTAGGATTTTACTATGGAGACTCAATCGCCTCGATTTTCCTCGGGTTTATGCTCATCTTCTTAAGCGTCAGGCTGGCACGCGCTAGCATAATGGAACTCAGCGACACCGCTTCAAAAGAGACGGTGCAGGACATCAGAAAACAAATCGCCGCGCACGACGGAGTCCAAGAAAACAAAAACTTGCGGGTGAGAAAAGCAGGCGCTAAAACCTTCATCGAAACCACCGTGCAGGTTTCAAACAGCATGAGCCTTGACGACGCGCATGCGTTGGCTTCGAAAATCGAGGCGGACTTGAAAGCGACGTTTGGGAACGTGGACGCGACCATCCACATAGAACCTTCTGATGAAGAGCCTAGGATGGAGCAGCTTGTGGAGAAGCTGGCGGCAGTTGAAGGCGCCAGAGAAGTGCATGACGTGGCAACCGTCTACGCAAGCGGCAAACTCTACATCACGTTACACGCGTACGTTGATCCAAAGCTGTCGGTGGAAGAGGCGCATGAAATCGCTGACAAAATCGAGAACAGAATGCACACGAAGATAAAGCAGCTTGAGAACGTGACGGTGCACGTGGAACCCTGCGGCACGGATACACGCGCAGCTGAGATAGACGAGAATGAACTGAAAAAGCTCATTGACGAGTTGGCGAAGAAAGTTAAGACCAGTTTGCGCTTGAAGAGAACGGTGACTTACGCGGCTGATGGGAAACGGTACATAAACATCGATTGCTGCTTCACGAAGCATGTGCCGTTGACGGAAGCACATGAGATTGCGTCACAGATTGAAAAGGAAATAGTCGAGTATTTCGCTGACGCCGTAGTTACGGTTCACATAGAACCAGAATGCGAATAAAAAAATAAAAAAAAGTGTTGCTAAACAAAACCAGAATAAAACATAAGAGCACGGCGACATTATTGATTAATGGGGAATGCAGTGAAAAAGCAAGTGTTGATTGCATTCTTAACAACTATAATAGTCTGTTGACTGACCGTAGTTAGCGCGCGCTAGTCTATTTATAAGGGGCACAAGTTTTGCTGCGCGCAAGAGTCTCAGCCGTGCTACTTAAACAAATTCAGAGTCCATGCTGCTCACGTTAACAAAATCGGAAACAAAAAAAGGAAAAAGGGTTGCTAACGCAGGTTTACTTCTGCTAACGCCATGGTGTCTAGATTGTTGAGTAAGACTTTGGCGTTGGACACAGTGTAAAGTGTGTTGCCAATGTATAAGGCTCTGTTTACAAAGTAGTCTTGGCTGGACCAGTAGGCTGCAGTTCCAGTTACCACGTTTCCTTCTCTTGTAAGTATTGGCATTGTCTCATCGATGTGTGTAACCTTGCCTTTGAGCCCAAAACCGCCGTCTAAAGTCAGTTCGAAAACATAAGCTCCTTGCCAAACCATCTCACCAGAAGCCCATGAGCCTTGTTGCTGGACTGATTGGTCAATTACCGCCAAGTTTACTGGAATCACCAGCAGATTTTTTGTTTTCTCGAATAGAAATGCTTTAGGCTCCGATAACGCTGGTGAGTCTGTTCCTCGGTCTCCAATGACATATTTTGCAAGTTGCCGTGGGTTGTTTACGTTGCTAACGTCAAAGAGTGAAAGTTTCAACCCCTGATACCATGCGAAGTCACCTACTTCAGCTTCAACTGTTTCTTTGCCCACCCCAATCAGATGAGTCTCATCGTAAGGATGCAGATAATCCGAGTATTCAGGAATTTTCAGCTTACCTAAGACTTGAGGGTTGGCTGGTTGGCTGAGGTCGATAACGAACAATGGATCAGTTTTCTTGAAAGTCACCAGATAACACTTGTCTCCCATGAACCTGACTGAATGAAGGTTTTCATTCTTTGCGAGGTTTTCCAGTTTGCCAACAATAGCTAAACTCATGTCCAAAACGTAAACGTTGTTCATCTGCGTTTCCCCATGCCAGTTTGTGGCTATTCTAAAGTATCCGCCTTGTTCGTCCATGGAGTACTGATTAAGAACATACCCTGGCACGCTACCTTTAGCTTCAAAAACCAATGAATCTTCACTTATGCGAACTCTGTAGATTGATGTGTACTGACCTTCGCTCCAAGTCGGATATGTCACATACATGTTGTCTGAAGAAACATACATGGTGCTAGCGCCACCCATCATTATGGTCATGTTCGTGGGCTGCTGTGCGTCATCTAAGATGTTAACGCCAACGAAAGTGGTGAAAGTATAGTAAGTGGGTTCCACCACATCAGCATAGTAAATACTCGACGGCTCAACATACGACACCTTTGTGTTTTCATAGACTTTAGGAAGAGCAACCGCCTCATCGAGGACGTCTGCCGGTTGGCTGACAACAGCGTAAACGTAGTTGCCTATCATTCTGGAGTTGAAGTAGCTTCCGCTTATGGTGAGATTCCTGGCGAGAACATGGGAAGCTTTGTCTGACACATCATAGACATTTATGTAAGTATAGACGTCGCTGTGATACGGCATAAGCATTGCAACATCTGAGCGAGGAGAATCATAGGTGTATACTTGGTATCGGCTTGCTAAAACGGCGAGTCTATTGCTGTCCTGACTGAGAAACAGTCCAGCTGGAACAGTGTTGTTGTCAAGACGTATTTTCGATGTAACCCGTGGGTCTTGGGGATCAGCCTTTATGATGTAAATTGTGTTATTCACGTCGGTGTAGTAGTATCCTGTATAGTATGCACCTGATGTAGTGCTAGAGATTGTGTAAATGTACTTACCGTCGGTTTTTACAATGTCTGCTTCGTCAACCCCAGCGACCTGAATATTCGTAGTTGAATAAGAATCGCTCTGGGAGGATCTGCAGCCTTTGAATCAACAGACATTGGTGCTGGTACCGGAGGTGGTTCACCGAAAAACTCTGTGTCCAATGGTCCTCCACGGTAATAGGAAGAGCTTTGCGAGTTCTCAACTAGGTACTGGCTGAGTTGTTCGTAAGAAGAAAAGGTTTTCATCGCCGATACAGATGGAGCTTCGGCGGGTGGAAATATCACTGGTGATGAACCAAAAACGTAGATTAATGTAACCAGTATTATGGCTGAGAGCATTGCTACCGTGCCGTAAACTCGCGTTTTTCTTCGGATTTCTTTCTGAACCACTCTGTTCACCTGCTATAAGCGTATGGCGCCGTTTGATATTATCCTAAGCCATAGAACACCTTGTTCCAGTTTTTAGAACGGGCGCATAGTCCACACACGATACGCTTCGTACCAGAAAACGGCGCAGACTATGGCACCGAAAATGATGATGAACAGGTTCTCGCGCATGAAAAAATCCTGCACCAGAAACAGCAGGTAAGCCGCGTAAAAAACGGTTGAGAAAATGGCGTAGAAAAAGTACCTTGGAAACAGCAGTTTGCCAAGTTTCACGTAGTGGCGGAGCACGCCGATTTTCACTTCACCCACCAGCACGTAGTGCCCGCCGATGTCCTGTTTCTGAACCAAACCCAACTCGCGCAGCTGCTCAAGATGATGGTGCGCCACGCTTGGACTGCTGAAGTGTAGGGCACGCTGGACTTCCCGCACGCTCACGGGATTGCCGTTCTTAAGCAGGAACCAGTAGACTTTCCACGCTTTCCCACGAAGCGCGTATTCAAGCTTTGTTTCATCGTCCACGTTCAACAGGCAAACCGCCTAGCAGATAACTAGTTTCAAACAAGAGCTTATAAGTCCAATTGTTGGAACATTTTGTTCTTATAATGTTGTGTTGTTGTTATATTGTTCGGTGCGCTTTAAGCTATCTCACTATTAACACTGGGCAAGGTGCAAGTCTTGTGACTCCGTCACTTACGCTTCCCATAAGCAGTTCCTGCATCTTGCTCAAGCCCCTAGCACCGATAACAATTAAACTGAAATTGCCCTCCCTAGCCGCCTTGAGAATCTCTTCGACCGTATGGCCATCAACTAACAACGTCTGTACATGAA
Organism: uncultured Candidatus Bathyarchaeia archaeon; assembly: GCA_964548345.1. Classification (GTDB taxonomy): domain Archaea; phylum Thermoproteota; class Bathyarchaeia; order Bathyarchaeales; family Bathycorpusculaceae; genus SG8-32-3. The sequence goes on from CAZJQR010000086.1 coordinate 9,671, forward strand.
CGCCTTCCGCTTCAGCCTTCTTCTGACTATCAGCCAAAATGCCCTCA
>CAZJQR010000087.1:0-9612 GCA_964548345.1 uncultured Candidatus Bathyarchaeia archaeon
CGCCGAAGCAATGCAAAACCTGATTGAACGATTCAAAGACTGCCCGCGAGTGGTTCACATCTTCAAAACGATAGGCGGCTACAACCTGATTGCCCTCGTGGTGGCGGAAAACCAGGAAACCCTTGAAAGCATATCAACGGAGAAGTGCTCGCTGAGATGCAGCAGAGGAATACGCAGGTCCGAATTCTACCCCATAAGCGACATGTACTTCTCTTCGTTCCTTCAAATAAGAGAAAACCTAGCGCATAAAGAAAAAACTGTCACGCCCTGCAGCGTGGACTGCGTTCCCTGCAACCGTTACGAAACCCAGAAATGCGTGGGCTGCCCAACAACGAGCTACTACAGAGGCACGCTCTAGAGGCGCGTCATTATGGGTGTAGCAAGCGAGAAACCGATTAAGCCTATGGAAGCTGATGCCGCAGAGATAATAAGCCTTGTAGACAACTCCGTGGATTTTCTCTCCACTGTCAACAAGCGGCACGTGCAGTCTTTCAGGCAATGGGCGCGGGAACGTTACGGTCAGGAATGGGCTAGAACGCATATTCAGCTGCCTTGTGCCGAGCACGGGTTTTCAATGCTTACGCGGGTTTTCCATGCGGGCAAATCAAACGGCGTCTTGTTTGACACGGGCGGAAGTCCCGAGAGAATTGTGGAAAACGCTGAGCGCATGGGCATAAGCCTGAGCGAAGTGGGGTGCATTGTTCTATCTCATGGGCACTACGACCATTTCGGCGGGTTAGTATCAGCGGTCAAAGCCGTTAACAAGGTTGCGTTGCCCATAATCGTGCATGAAGACATGTTTGAAAATAGAGGTTCAGCCAACTCCAAGGGAGCGGTTCACAAATATCCAGAGTTCCCAGCTGAAGCGCAGTTAAGTCCAGCTCAGCTCGTCAGCACGAAACAACCGTCTCTAACCACTGATGGCATGGTTTGCGTAACGGGTGAGATTCCTCGAAAAACGAGCTTTGAAACAGGCTACACGCAACACAAAGCGTTCGTGAACGGCGGATGGCAGCCTGACCCGTGGATTCGGGATGAACGCGCAGTCACCATCAACATCAAAGGTAAAGGCTTGGTGGTTCTCTCGGGCTGCGCCCACGCAGGCATAATCAACACCGTAGCTTACGCGCAACAGATCACGGGAACAGAGAAGGTTTACGCGGTGATGGGCGGGTTTCACCTTGCCGGAAAAGAGTTCGAGACCAGAATCCAGCCGACCATTGAAGAGTTGCGGCGGATAAATCCTGAGCTGATTGTGCCTTCGCATTGCACGGGGTGGAGAGCGATGTGCGCCATGGCTGAAGCGTTTCCTGAGGCTTTCGTATGGAACAGCGTTGGAAACATGTACAGATTCTGATGAACCCACTGAAAAGGGCTTTTCGCGTGGTTTTTCACGAAGGGTTAAATAGCATTTTTCCAGAAGCTTATTGGAGCGTGATGCACTGAAACGCAACGGACCTTTGTACATTTTGCCTTGGCGATGCACTTTTGCGTGTGACAGCAATTGCGTTCACTGTGCTTCCGCTGGGAAATCACCTTTCCCCGATGAGGTGGACACTGCGGGCGCCATGCGGATTGTAGACCAGATTTACGATTTCGGGGCAACTTTTCTCGGGATAAGCGGCGGAGAGCCACTTCTGCGCAAAGATCTCTTCGACGTAATCGAGTACGCTAGGAAACTTGGCTTGAACGCAAGCATCATAACCGACGGCCACCTGCTTAACGGCAAGGCGTTTGAGCGCATTGTTAAGAACGAGGTTAAGGTGTCCGTGAGCATCGACGGCGCGGAAGCAGTGAACGATTTGATTCGGGGTAAAGGGGCATATGCGAAGGCGGTTTCTGCGATTGAGCGGCTCTCAGGCGCGGGACTGCTGAACTGTCTTGTGTACACGTTCGCCAATGTCGGCGGAGCAGGCACAAACGTTAACGCTGACGATTTTACGCATGTGCTTGATTTGGCGGCGAAGTACGGTGCGCGGTGGGTCATCTACCACGGTTTTATTCCTTACAGCCGAGACCAAAACAGCTTGAAGGCGGGTCCGTCGCCGCAGCAGTATGAGTGGGCTTTTAACAAGCTTTACGATTTGGGGGCAGTGTACAAGGGGAAGCCTGAAATCAATGTTTACTGCCCGTTCTATGCCCGCGTGGCGAAGCAGCGGGGGCTGCCAGATTTTGACGAGTGGTTTAATCACTTCTTTTTGGGCAGGTGCTTTTTTGGCAAGTTCATGAGCATTGCGGAAAATGGGGATGTCATACCATGCAGCTTCAACGATGTGCACAGGTTCGGAAACATCAAGGACAAGCCGCTTAAAGCCATTTGGAATGAGCTTCAGACATCTGAGTTTTTCTCTAAAGTCAGGGACAAGAGCAGTTTGAAGGGTAAATGCGGAGTGTGTGAGTACCGTGAGATTTGCGGGGGGTGCCGTACGGCGGCGGAGTTCTATACGGGTGACGTTTTGGGGTCTGACCCGCGATGTGCTTATGTGCCTAAGGTTTTGCGTGAGCGTTAACAGCCTGTTTACAGTATGGTGACTTTGGCTTCGGATATCTGCTCGTTGGCTTTCAGGGCTTGGACTAGGGCTTGGATTACTTGGGCGTCTGCTCTGGCTACGATTATTTCGACGCAGTATCCTTCTTGGATGTGCGTGTGAAGAAATGTTAGGACAGCGGGGCCAAAGTTGTGCTGGAGATCTGTTATTTGGCTTCTTTTGGCTTCTCGTTTGTAAACGATGGTTATGATGGCGGTTGTTCTTCCTTGGAGTTCGCCGAGTCGTCTGCTTTCGGACATGTATGCTCTTAGGGCTTGGCGGATTATTTCGGATCGGTTCGCGAAGCCTTGTTCTTTGGCGTATTGGTCTACTTTTTCCAGTAGGTTTTTCGGGATGGAGAGGCTTACGATGCTCATGGTTATTAAGAACTAGGCTTTCAACATATAAGCTTTTATTAAAAAATACGGAATAGTTAATAAACATGTTTCGCTACACCACTGCACATGATAACGTGGCTGCTAAGCTTAACGAGCGTAATCGTCATCAGTGCAATCTCACTGGCGGGCGTGCTGGTTTTGTGGCTGAAAGACCAACAGCTCAAAAAGATACTTCTGTACCTAGTTAGCTTTTCTGTGGGTGGCCTGTTTGGAGACGCGTTCATTCATCTCATCCCTGAAACAATAGAAGAAAGCGGCTTTGGAACCTCCGTATCGGTGTTAATTCTTTTTGGCATCCTTTCTTCTTTCGCTATAGAGAAATTTCTTCAGTGGAGACACTGCCACATACCAACGTCCAGCGAGCACCCTCATTCTTTCGCGTACATGAACCTTTTCGGAGACGCGGTGCACAACCTCATAGACGGGCTGATAGTCGGCGGCAGCTACTTGGCAAGCATTCCCGTCGGCGTATCCACGACGCTTGCGGTTATCTTCCACGAGATTCCTCAGGAACTCGGAGACTTCGGCGTCCTGATTCACGGCGGCTTCAACAAAGCAAGAGCGCTTCGGTTCAATTTCCTCACTGCGCTGACAGCGGTGCTTGGTGCTGTTATCGCGTTGGTTTTGGGCGCTACTCTGGAAGGTTTCATCCCACTTTTGATACCTTTCGCGGCTGGCAACTTCATCTACATTGCAGGTTCAGACCTGATTCCTGAGCTGCGAAAAGACGAGCCAAACCCAAAAAAAGCAGCCTTGCAGGTAGTATCCATCACGCTCGGGGTTGCCATCATGTTATTGCTTATTCTACTCGAGTAGCTTGAGCTGCGATTTCAAATTAAAGTTTCACGTTGAAAGAAGAAGGGCTAAAGCATCCTCGCCTATAACTGAATTAGAAACGCTTGGGTTTGGTGGTGGGGCCGCTGGGATTTGAACCCAGGTTCTCACGCGCCCCGGGCGTGAATCTTAGACCAAGCTCGACTACGACCCCAACCGACTGGACGGCGACCTTTAAACGGTAAAGTCATCAATACTCTGATTAAACTTAAATCTTCTGGGTTGGCAGACACTACAGGAAAACATGTTTCTAACAATCTCAGATTCTTAGCCACTATTGAAAGTCGAATGATCTAAGAAAGTAGCGTATTTGGATCCTAATAGAAAGGGCATGCAGAAACTACAGAAGGGGTAGGTCCGCTATTGGCGTTTTTCGCAACCAATAGCATGTAGAAAACAACAGACGCAAGCGCTCCTGCAGAAAACCATGCAGTTTAGTATATATAAGGGGGCTAAAGACTGCCCCGAGCATAACATTGCAGGCATTATCGATAAGCAGTTACACTTGGCATCTCGGTATAGACGACTGCGATTTCAGTTGCAAGCCTCATTTCTTCAGCTTAGACAACACAAGAACCGCAACCAACGCAACGATTATGACAATCGCACTTACCTCTGCCGCCAGCACGACGTTTTGATAAGCACTCTGATTAACGGCTATGCCAACAAGCGCCCAAACCAAGACAAGGCTGTAAGCCACATCCTTCCGTGTAGCTATAACCCCAAGAGTAATCAGCAACGCCACTGCAATCACAAGCACTGCCCAAGTTTCATTAGCCAAACCAAAGCCGTCCCATTGAATCGAAACCAACGCTGAAGCAACATTAGCAATGGATACCACTGTAATCCAGCCCAAGTAGACGCTGAAGGGCAAATGCACAAACACCATCTCCTTCAACGTGACACTGGCTTTACCTATCTCCAGCCGCAAGTAAATCGCGATTAATATCGCCAACAAAGCAAACATCAACACCACGGAAAGCACGATTTGGTCGTAATGCCAAAGAAAAAGCCACACCACATTGAAGACACAACTCAAAATGAAGAGCCCACTGATCTGCCTGAGAAACGGCTTTTCTCTCTGGCTTGGCAACGCCTGGAAAACCGCGAAAAACAGCAATAACGTGTAAATCGCGCCCCAGATTGAGAAAACGTATCCCGCAGGAGTAACCAAAGTGAAATACTGATCCGAAACTTCAGCGGTGGTTCTGCATTTTAACGCAAGCGAACTCGCAAGCCCATTTACTATAACCGTTACCGCAAAAGCGATAACATTCAGGCTTTGCAACAGAACAGTTTTCCCAGAATAGGACATTAATGACGATTTCTTGAAAAAACGGTATATAAAATTTCTGTGAAATTTAACGCATGAAGTTATTCTTTTCATTCTAATAAAGCCATTTACGTGAATTCAACCTTCGGATTTTCGCTGAAATAAAGAATCATTCACATCACAGTTTACCTCAGCAGCCTGCAGTGCTCATGGAAGCCGTTGCTGACGCACAATGTTGATTTTGAATTCATAAATAATATCACTAATTTTCTCTTAAGGCCCAGTTATGCTTCCACGCAGCACCAAAAAGGCGTTAAGTTCAGTTGCTTCCACCGCAATTTTGCTGTGCATAGCAATCGCAGTTTCTTTAGCCACTTTAGCGTGGATGAACGGCTTACCCACCTCGAACATGTACACCGAGGAACTGGACGCGACAAACCATCAATGGGGACCAAACTGCACATACATCGACGTTACCCTATACAACAATGGAATACAAAGCGTGAAGCTAAAAAGCGTTACAGTAAACTCTCAACCAGCAACAGTAATCTACATCGCTGGCTCAAACCAAATCGACAAAGGAGAAACAGCCATCCTACGAATAGCAAAAACGTTCACCCGAGAAGAAACCGACCAACTAACATTCCAAACCACCAAAGGCAACAAATTTACCTACACAGTCACCACATAGCCAGTTTCTCAAATCTCCAAAATCAAGCCTGTCCACTCCCGCACACTTCTAGCAAGAACCACACATCTTGAAGTGCTACTCGCCTTTCTAAGGTAATTCTTAATTATCTCATGTGCGTCACATAACACTAGTTTGAGGTATTTACTATGGTTGAATTAGATTTCGGTGGCGTGAAAGAGAACGTCATCACAAGACAAGAGGTCACAGTGGAAAAAGCCCAAAAAATATTGAAAGATGAAGTTGTCGTTTCACTTGGGTACGGCATTCAAGGTCAAGCTCAATCATTAAACATGAGAGACAATGGCATAAAAGTAATCATAGGACAAGAAAAAGAAGGCATATTCAAGAAAGAATGGGACAAAGCAGTCGCAGACGGATGGAAACCAGGCGAAAACCTCTTCCCCATGGAAGAAGCAGCTAAAAAAGGAACCATCAAAATGTTCCTACTCACAGATGCAGGACAAAAAGCAGTATGGCCAAAAATCAAAGAGACCCTCAAGCCAAGAGATGCACTCTACTTCAGCCACGGCTTCTCAATCGTTTACAAGGAACAAACAGGGGTCATTCCGCCCAAAGACATAGACGTTATCCTTGTTGCACCGAAAGGTTCAGGCACCAGCGTCCGACGCAACTTTGTTGATGGAACAGGCATTAACTGCAGCTTCGCCGTCCACCAAGACGCAACAGGCAAAGCACAGGACCGCGTGAAAGCCCTCGGCATAGCCATCGGTTCAGGCTACCTGTTCCCCACCACTTTCGAGAAAGAAGTTTACAGCGATTTGACGGGCGAACGCGGTGTCTTGATGGGTGCCTTGGCAGGGATAATGGAAGCCCAATACAACACGTTAAGGGAGCATGGACACAGCCCCAGCGAAGCCTTCAACGAAACCGTGGAAGAACTCACACAGAGCCTCATCCGCTTAGTGGACGAGAACGGCATGGACTGGATGTACTGCAACTGCAGCGAAACCGCACGCATCGGCGCATTAAGATGGAGAAAACGCTTCCGCGACGGCGCAAAACCCCTGTTCGATTCGCTGTACGAGCTGGTGGCTACGGGAGAAGAAACACGAATCGTCCTTGAGAAAAGCCAGAAACCAGACTACAGGCAGAAGCTTGCGGAAGAACTGGACGAAATGGGCAACTCTGAAATGTGGCGGGCAGGAGTCACCGTGCGGTCGCTGAGACCAGGACGGCAAAAACAGGAGTAACAGCCTCTTCGCGACACTTCAATTCTTTCCCCCATTATTTTTACGACTTAACATGATTTTGATTTCCCTATTGTAAGTGAGCAGCCGCCGCTGAGTAACAAGCGCGGAACACATCATATTTGGATACTAATAGAAATAGCATGGAGAAACCTATAGGGGGTAGGGGCTTATCGGAAAATAGATAGGGGGTAGGTCCCGTATTGGCGTTTTTCACAACCAATGGCATTTTGAAAACAGCGCTCCACCGAATTCCATGCAGTTTAGTATATATAAGGGAGCTGTAGACTGTTCCAAGCATTAGAGTAGTAGCAAGACAGAGAAAAAATTGTTTTTTAAAAGAAAAAGAGAGAAAGGGTTTATCGTACGTAGTCGTCGAAAGTCCAGTAGTGGTCTTCTTCCTGGCTTACTATGTCTTCGAACATGCGACGTGTCTTGCTGTCGCCGCGTTTCCTCGCCTCTTCGATGATTTTCCGGTACAGCACCAGCGCAATGTTTTCTGCTTCATGGTCCAGCCTGAGAAAATCGTCTGCAGTGTTGCCCACCTGCGGAATTGGATCTGGCTCAGTTACGGCTTCGCCTTCAAGCAGGTAAATCCTTTCGGTGATCTTCTCCAGATGCTCCATCTCCACCAGGAAAATGGGTTTCAACAGGTCGCTGACCACTTTCGCCTTGTTTGTTTCTTGTACAACTTCTAACGCCGTGTTCTTCCCTCGTAAAGCAAGCAAAGCCGCCTTTTCATGCTGGTTCGTGTACTGAAGTATCGCCGAGATTTCAGCCGCCACCGCCTTGTTCAGCAACGCAAAATAGTCATCAGTGAAAATCTTGCGCCACGCTGACACCTCTGCTGTTCCGGCTTCTTCAGGCTCATCCTTCATGTTCACGTATTCTTGGAACTTGAACAGGTGCTCCTCTTCTTCCTTGTAGATCTTCTGGATCATCTGCCGTGTTGTCCTATCACCTACTTCTTTGGCAGCCTTGATTATTTTGCGGTACAGCACGAGCGCGTCCTCTTCAGCCTTCGCGCCGAGCTTTGCGAATTCGCTTAGGGTGTTGCCGACGATTGGTTTGTTTCCCTTGGTCGTTGCTGATCCACCAAGATAGTAAATTCGCTCCATGATGTCTGCAGCGTGCTTCATCTCTACAATGGCGAATTCTTTCAGGAACTTCCCAACTGTGTCGTAGGTGGTTTTGTCTATAAGGATGTTTTCAGCTATGACCTTGCGCACAAGCTTTTCCATCTTAGCGTGCTGAAGCATGTACTGAATTGAAACTTGGAGTTCTCTTGCAACCGCCATGTTCAGCAAATCAAAATATTCCGTTGTTGGTTTAACAGCCATAATTAATCCCTTCGTTTGGTTAAGAAAACAGTTAGCAATAGGGTATAAAAAGATTTTTTTCAGCCAAATCGACGAAAACTGCCCGACGCGTAATTTAGTGTTTCTCTGCATATTTCACCTGAAAAGAGCAGCAGCTAGCGATGGGAAAACAGAAAAATGGGAGTTAATTAAGACGCTTTAAGGCGTTATTTCTTCTTAGCAGCCTTTTTCTTCTTTGCTTTAGCAGCTTTAGGCACAATGCTAACCTCAAAACTATAATTATCTCCAATCTGTATTTAAAATTTGCTAAAAGCGCCTCTCTGCGTTCCTTCTTGATAACGCCATGCGGAAACAGGTTAACTAACAAAAAAAGCATTTTCAACTCTAATCATACAAACGCGGATACGACTTGATTGGTATGCGCTCGCGTAAAGTATCGGGCGTTGAGTAACCTTAAACCAGAAAAGCCCTCATAACCGCCAATACAGACCCAACTGTTTGTTGGATGACGCTGACTAGCGGCTCGGAAAAGACTATAGCCCCCTATAAATGGAATAAAAAGAAAGGTTTTTGGTTTTTTAGTTCACGGGGCTGATGGGTAGCACGGTTTTTTTGTGCATCTCGTTCAGCACTTCCGCGAATGCCAAGTAGACTGCGCTTAATCCGCAGATTACGCCTTCGATGCCTGTGAGGTTGTTGAAGGTGAAGGTTCCGAACAGCGGGGGGTTGTTCATTAAATCTCTTATCGTCAACATGAAGAACAGGATTGTCAGGCTGGCGAAAACGAATTGCAGGGCTTGGTTTGTCTTAAGCGTACCAAAGAACATTGCAAACGTAAACAGCCCCCACATGAAGAAGTAAGCCGCCATCCCCACTTCTGTTGGAGCGACTATGCCCTCGAAATGGAAGCTGGGTAGAACAAGCAGTGCCACGAGAGACCACCAGAAAAGCCCGTACGACGTGAACGCTACTGTTCCGAAGGTGTTGCCTTTCTTGAACTCCATTGCCCCCACGATTACCTGCGCTAGCCCGCCGTAAGCTAAGCCCATCGCTAGGATCATGGTGTCAAGGGGGAACAAGCCCGCGTTGTGCAGGTTAAGCAACACGGTTGTAAGCCCAAAGCCTAATAGTCCAAGTGGTGCAGGATTCGCCATTTTTTCACTCATATTTTATCACGCATCTTTAAGTTAGGAACTGCTCTTTTGAATTGCTTTGCATATTAAGGTTTTCTTGGATTTACCGCCATTTCCAGATTTTTCTGCCATAGAAAACCTCAGGCAAAATTAGCAAGCCTGAAAAAGAGAATGGCAGAATAACTAACCAGTCTATAAGGTCCAGAGGCGCAGTTCCGAACAAATAGA
>CAZJQR010000088.1:0-9414 GCA_964548345.1 uncultured Candidatus Bathyarchaeia archaeon
CGTTCATCTCTAAGGAAGAGGAGAAAATGGAGTGCGAACCCCTGAAGATACTGGGTGCGTTCGACGGCAACAGGATATGCCCCGCGGGCTTCGCTCTCAGCTCAAGTTGCCACAGAGTCAACGTCAGCGATGGGCACTTGGAATCAGTGTTCGCGAAGCTGGACAGTGAACCCACGGTGGAGGAAGTCGAGGAAGCTTTCAGCCAGTTTAAGGGCGAACCGCAAAAAATGAAACTCCCCTCTGCTCCAGAAAACCCAATAGTGGTGCGGAAGGAGCCGAATAGGCCTCAGCCCCGCTACGACAGGAACGAGGGCAAAGGCATGAGCGTCGTGGTCGGCAGAATCCGAAAAGACTCGATAATGACCGTGAAGTACCTGTGCTTGGGACACAACACCATCCGCGGAGCCGCAGGCGCAGGCATCCTGAGCGCCGAGCTTATGGTAGCGAAAGGAATCGCCTAAACGTCGCTACCCGCTCTTGAGAGGTATCTGTTATGGTGAAAACACTTCGGCTTCAGAAGCCATTAGAGAACAAAGAAGGAAAGCTTTACTTCGACGGCGTTTCCGCCATGGAATTAGCGGAGACTTTCGACACGCCCCTGTACTTGGTAAGCGAGAGCCGAATCAGAGACAACTACGAGCGTCTCCGCGCCGCGTTGGCTCACAACAACCAAAAGGTCAAGATTTACTATGCTGCAAAGGCAAATTCCAACTTGTCTGTACTGAAGATTTTGGAAACCGAAGGGGCATGTTTAGACGCGGTCAGCCCAGGTGAAGTTTCCATGGCATTAGCCACTGGCTTTCTGGCAGAGCGAGTCTTGTTCACTGGGACAAGCGTCAGAAACGACGAGTTGAAATTCCTTGCGGACTCGAATGTGACCGTGAACGTTGATTCCCTGTCGCAGTTAGACAGGCTACTGAAAATCACGGTGCCCACTGTTATGTCTGTCAGGGTTAACCCTGAGATAGGTGCTGGGCATCATGACCACTGCATCACTGCGGGCAGAAACACGAAGTTTGGACTATGGGAAAGCAACGCGTTAAAAGCATACGAGAAAGCCAAGAAGGCGGGCGTAGAACGGTTCGGCATTCACATGCATGTGGGCTCAGGCGTTCTCAACGTTGAGCCATTCCTTTTGGCGCTTGACAAGCTACTGAGCGTAGCCAAGAAGGTGCATGACGAAGTCGGGATCAACTTCGAGTTCGTCGACATGGGGGGCGGACTCGGGGTGCCCTATAAGCCAGAGGAGGAAGAGTTAGACCTGGCTCATTTCTCTAAGGAAGTGCTGTCCCTGTACAATAGCAAAACCGCTGAGTACGACCTTGGCGAACCGTTCTTCTGTGTGGAACCTGGACGCTACTTGGTCTGCGACGCAAGCATCCTGTTGACCACGGCAAACACGGTGAAAGCTACGCCTTTCAAGAAGTTCGTCGGTGTTGACGCGGGATTCAACACACTGGTGAGACCCACCATGTACGGCTCATACCATCACATGCTCGTTGCAAACAAGCTGGATGCACCTGATGAAGAGACGTATGATGTCGTCGGGCCAGTTTGCGAGTCAGGCGACGTGCTGGCAAAGGATAGGCTGCTGCCGAAGATTCAGGAAGGCGATTTGCTGGCGGTTCTGAACGCGGGAGCCTACGGCTACTCTATGAGTTCACAGTACAACGCTAGACCTCGAGCGGCGGAGGTTCTGGTTAAAAAAGGCAAGTGCGCCCTAATCAGGGAGCGCGAGACGCTGGGCGATCTGATGTCTGGGCAGCGAATGGCGGAGTGAACGGCATGAAGTTTTGGAAGATGCACGGCTTAGGCAACGACTACGTCGTAATCGACAACCGAGACGAAAAAATAACAGATGCAAAAGCGGCTGAGTTAGCGTTGAAGCTTTGTAAGCGGAGGTTTTCGGTTGGCGCGGACGGCGTTCTTTTTGTGTCAAACTCTGCCGTGGCGGATGTGAAAATGCGGATTTTCAATGCTGACGGGAGCGAGGCTGAGATGTGCGGGAACGGCATCCGCTGCTTCGCCAAGTACTGCTATGAAAACGGAATTGCACGGAAAAACGAGTTGGTCGTGGAGACGTTGGCTGGGAATAAACGGACATGGTTGACGGTTGAGAACGGTGTGGTCATTTCGGTGATGGTTGACATGGGCGTGCCTGTTCTGGAGCGAAGCAGGATTCCGATGTTTGGGCAAGGCACCTGCGTAAACGAGGAGTTACAGGTCAACGGAGAAGCATACAAAGTCACATGCCTCTCGGTGGGAAATCCCCACTGCGTCATATTCGTTGACGCCGTAGACGATTTTCCCGTAAAGCGTGTCGGCTCAAAAATTGAGACCCACCGCGTTTTCCCCAAGAGAACGAACGTGGAGTTCGCTCAAGTTTTGAGTGAAAACGAGGTGAAAGTGCGGGTGTGGGAGCGCGGCTGCGGCGAAACCCTAGCGTGCGGCACAGGCGCCTGTGCAACGGTCGTTGCTGGAAACCTGCTCAAGAAGCTCAACGGTAAAGTCAGCGTTCACCTGCGGGGCGGCGATTTGTACGTTGAATATGCAGAACGCTTGCTTCTGAATGGGGCTGCAGAGAAAGTTTTTGAAGGAACAATGTTCTAAGAGAGGTTGTGAAACCAAAATGTTTGAAGTTGCTGACAGAGTGAAGCGGCTTCCGCCGTATCTTTTCGCCGAGATTGAGAAGGCTATGAAAGAGAAAAAGGCGCAGGGCGTTGACCTTATCTCGCTGAGTATTGGTGATCCTGATCTTCCGCCGCCGCCTGTGGTGATAGACGCGCTTAAAGAAGAAGCGGCTAACCTGAAGAACCACAATTACTCGCTTAGCCAGGGCGAGCCAGACTTTCGGGAAGCCGTGGCATCGTGGTGCAGGAAACGGTTCCGCGTGGACGTGAGCCAAGACGAGGTTATCGCCCTTTTAGGCTCGAAAGAAGGCTTAGCGAATATCGCGAGAGCGTTCGTGAACGCGGGTGACTATGTTCTTGTGCCTGACCCAAGCTATCCTGTTTACAACAACGGCAGCACCATACTAAACGACGGTGTGCCGGTTGCGATGCCGCTGCTTCAGGAAAACGGGTTCAAACCAGACTTCGAAGCAGTGCATCCGGAAAAAGTGAAGATGATGTTTCTGAACTACCCGAACAACCCGACAAGCGCCACAGCGGACAAGAATTTCCTCAAGCAGGCAGTGGAGTTCGCAAGGGAAAACAACATAATCCTCTGCTACGACAACGCATACTCAGAGATAAGTTTCGACGGCTACAAGGCATCCAGCATACTCGAAATCGACGGCGCCAAAGATGTGGCAGTTGAATTTCACTCATGCTCAAAGACCTTCAACATGACGGGCGACCGCATAGCTTTCGCCGTGGGTAACAAGCAGCTTATCAGCGGGCTCGCCAAGGTCAAGTCGCAAATCGACTCTGGGCCTCCCGTTTATATCCAAAACGTAGCCGCCAAAGCCTTAGCAACCTACAAGAGCGATAAGCCGCCAGAATTCCTAAAGGAAAACAACAGGATTTACGCTGAAAGACGTGACGTGCTTGTGGAGCGCCTGTGCAAGCTGGGTTTCATGTGCGACAAGCCGAAAGCCACGTTTTACGTTTGGCTAAACTGCCAGTCAAGCTCCATCGATTTTGCAGCTAAGCTTCTCAGCGTCGGTGTGGTGGTTACGCCTGGAATAGGCTTCGGGGCGCATGGGGAAAAATATGTGCGTTTCTCTTTGACCCAGCCGAAAGAACGGATAATTGAAGCCTCCAAAAGAATCGCTGCGCTGCTGGGATGCGCAGTCTAGCTGTATAATTTCTTCTTAATTTTCTAGTTTTTCTGTAGAAAATAAATGAAAAATGGAGAGAACCGTGCAAGTTCAAGCTGCACTTAGCATTGTTCTGACTGAGGCACGGTCTGCACTTGCATGTCTTGCAGTATAGGGGCAAAGTTTTTCGTGGCGCGTTTTTTCTTAAAAATAGACAGTTTTGTAACTTCTTCTGTGTTGGCATCTTCCTTGGCTAATTCAAGTTTCTCCAGAAGCCTTTTTCCCGCATCTGAGCGCACTATCACTGTTGAATGTCCGTCTGGGCTGCCTACTGAGCCCACAGAAATGTCCGCTAGTTTAGCTGTGAAGTCGTCGCAGTAGGCGCATCCTTTTTCGATAGCATTGTTCAGCTCTTTTACTTTGCATGAGTATTCTTTTGCATCGATCTGCACGATATATTGTCCTTTATGTATCTGAGTTTTCTCTGCCTTGTCTAAGTCAACGCCCAGTAGCCGTTTCGTCTCTTCCTTCAGCTTTTCGTAGTCGAAGGCTTCGAAACAGAATAAACCGATTATGGTGATTTCTACGTCTGGATACTCCTTCAGCACGATTTGCTGTATTTTCCTTGCTGCCCTGACCTCGCAGGCGGTGCCGACAACCGCGATTTTTTTATTACCTTTATCTATTAGCTCGCCTAGCTTTGACATCATTTTAACCCTCAGATACTTGGTGCCTTTTGCTTTCATTATGTCATCGACATTCTCTGCGATGATTGCCTCTGAATTGTAGCCGTCCGTCCTTTGCACAACGATGGCGGCGTCAAACAAACCCCTTTGCATGCCTGAAACAAGCAGTGCGGTGGCGACTCCGCCGTCCTGCCCCTTTATCGAGCTTTTGGCGGCAAACACTTCGCTGTAGACGCCGAAGTTCTCATCTTTGGTTCCTTTCAGGAACTGTTGCTCAATTTTTTCGACGTCTTCGGGTAAAGTTGGATAAGTGTTTACCTGTATTCTTTTTGAGTTTGTGGGGCAAACAAGGGCGCAGGCTCCGCAGCCGATACAGTCATCAGAATAACTGTGGTACGGCGTAGTGACTTCTCGCTCTACGCCTCGTTTTGCAAAGTTGATGGCGTACACGCCGACTCGTTCTTGGCAAACGCGAGCGCATAAGCCGCAAAGGATGCAGTCTTCTTCTGCGTCTTCTATCCAGAATCGGGGCTTTTCAACTCCGTATTCTCGGGCTAAATCCTGTATCGTCTTAACTTTCGGACATCGAGCCAGCAAAAGTTCAAGGAGTATTTTGCGGGTTTTCAGAACCTTCTCAGACTTTGTGGAAACCTCCAGTCCCTCTGTTACGGGGTAATTGCAGGAAGTTACCACCTTTTTCCTTCCCCTCGTGTCCGTGATTTCCACCGAGCACACGCGGCAGGAGCCAAAAGGTTCGAGAGCGCTGTTGTAGCAGAGCGTGGGAATTTTGATGCCGAGCTTTCTTGCCACTTCTAAGATCGTGGCTCCTTCAGTGGCTTTCACTTCTTTGCCGTCTATTTTCAATGTTACTTCTTTGGCTTCCATTTAGTTTGCAGCTCCTTTGTCGCTGTTGGCTTTTCCACCTTTCTTAATCCACCGCTGCTCCTCGGGAATAGGCGGCGGAACTGGTTCCCCAGATAACTTTTTCACGGCTCTAAACGCAGGCGGACAAACTTCAAAGCAGGTTCCGCATTTCGTGCATTTCGCTTGATTGATTATGTGGATCTTGCCTCTCTCGCCTTCAACCGCGCCCACTGGGCAGTTCCTGTAGCAAAGGGTACAGGCAGCGCACTTTGCTGGGTCAATGTAATATGATATTAGGTTTTTGCACACTAACGCGGGGCACCGCTTCTCCTTTATGTGCGCTTCGTATTCATCCTTGAAATAGCGAATTGTGGTCAGCATGGGATTCGCAGATGTTTTCCCTAAAGCGCAAAGGGAGGCAGCGTTTGTTGCCTCCGCAATCTCCTTGAGCTTTTCCATGTCTCCTTCTTTGCCTTTACCCGCCACAATATCGTCCAGTATCTTTCTCGCCTGCTTCAGCCCCTCGCGGCACGGCACACATTTACCGCACGATTCATCACAGAGAAAATTAACAAAGTAGCGTGCCACATCCACCATGCAAGTATCCTCATCCATAACAATCATCCCGCCAGAACCCATAATGGAGCCTAGCTTGGCGAGCTCGTCAAAGTCCACTGGGGAATCAAGATACTGCTCAGGGATAACGCCGCCAGAGGGTCCGCCAGTTTGGACCCCTTTGAACTTTTTGCCGTTTCGGATTCCACCGCCTATTTTGTAAACTATGTCCCTTAACGTCATCCCCATCGGAACCTCAACAAGCCCAGTGTTGTTCACTTTTCCCGCCAAAGCAAAAATCTTAGTGCCATTGCTGCCTTTGGTGCCTATCGACGCAAACCAGTCAGCACCTTTGTTTATTATGAGCGGTATGTTCGCCCACGTCTCAACGTTGTTTAACGCGCTTGGCTTGTCCCAGACTCCTTTTTCGGATGTGTGAACATATTTCGGTCTTGGCTCGCCGACTTTTCCTTCTATCGCCGTCATCAAAGCGCTTGATTCACCCGACACGAAAGCACCAGCGCCCTTGTGGATCGTAACTTTGAAGTCAAAGCCTGAACCGAGAATGTCGTTGCCCAAAAGCCCGTACTTCTCAGCCTCCTCTATGGCCATCTGCATGTTTTTCACCGCGAGAGGATACTCCTGCCGCACATAGACAAAGCCCTCGTGTGACCCAATCGCGTAGGCGCCTATCATGAGACCTTCCAAGATGCTGTGCGGGTTTCCCTCCATTAACGCGCGGTTCATGAAGGCTCCAGGGTCGCCTTCGTCGCAGTTAACGATAACGTATTTTGGCTCGCCCTCCGCGTTCCGCGTGGACTCCCACTTTCGACCAGTGGGGAATCCGCCGCCTCCACGCCCGCGAAGATTGGACTTCTTAACTTCGTCTAGGATTTGCTCGGGTGTCATGTGGTAAAGGGCTTTAGCCAAGGCTGTGTAGCCGCCGAGCGCGATGTAATCGTCTATCTTTTTGGGGTCTACTTTGGCGTTGCTGTCTAGCAGAAGCCTTTTTTGGTATTTGTAGAAGGGAATTTCGGACAGGTTCCTTGCCGCTTTGCCCGTGATTGGGTCCGTGTAGAGCAGTCTTTCGATTATTTGCTTGTTAATCAAAGTTTTCGACACAATTTCGGGCACATCGGTCGCCTTTACTCTGAAATAAAAGATTTCTTCAGGGTAGACAACAATTCTCGGGCCTTTTTCGCAGAAGCCCAGACAACCAGTTTCTTTAATCTCTATCTTGCCTTCCAAACACTGCTTCTTGAATTCTCCCTTAAAGGCTTTCAGGACCCCTTTGACCCCGAGAGCCTCGCAGCCAGTGCTGACGCACACGGCAATGGCTGGCTTTTTCGGGTCTTTTTCGACGAGTATGGTTTTTCTGAGCTTTTCCAGATCAGAAGGAGATTTCAACTTTTCCATAGCTTTTTTCACTTCGGGTTAATTGTATTTGGAGAGCAGCTTCTCAGCAGTCGAGGGGGAGAGCTTCCCGTGGTACTGCCCGTCTATTTCGACGACTGGTCCCAGGGCGCAGCAGCCTAAGCAGTTTACGGTTTCTAAGGTGAACTTGCCGTCCTCTGTTGTCTCGCCCGCTCTAATTTTCAGCGTTCGCTCCACCGAATCTAAAATTCTGGGTCCTCCACGCACGTAACAGGCGGTTCCAGCGCATACTCTGACTAAATGGCGACCTCGAGGTTTGAGGCTTAACGCGGTGTAGAAACTTGCCACGCGATATATCTCGCTAACTGGTATCTTTAGCCTCTTGTTTATGCGTATTATCGCTTCAGGCGGTATCCAATTTAACTCATGTTGTATTTCAAGCAGCAGTTGGATCAAAACGCCGGTTTCGCACTCGTACTTGTCAATTATCCTGTCTATGCGGTCAATACTCATGGTGTATCAGCCACTATAATAGCATTAAAAGGAACAATATTCCATTAATAAGGTTTGCTTTATGGAATATAGAAATTTATATACGATATATACACAATTAGTAGAGGTATTAACTAGAACCCGCAAATAATGAAGGGATAATCATGGAAAGAAGAATAATGTCATTGGGAAGGTCATCGATGGTGATTTCTCTCCCGAAAAACTGGATGCAGCTAAACGAATTAAAAAAAGGCGATGTTGTTTCCTTCGCCATTCAACGTGACCGCTCCTTAGTTGTTTACCCTCGTGCCCAGACGAAGGCAAAATCAAAAGAGATCACTCTTCGCATCGGTCAAGATGAAGATGAGACTCTAATTACTCAGAAGATAATTGGTCCTTTTCTGAACGGGTATTCAGGCATTACGCTTATCTCAGAAAAGATTTTTTCCATTCCGCAGAGAAAAGCCATTCGAAACGTATCTGGAAGGCTTTACATGAGAATTATGGAATCCAACTCTCAAGGTGTCTACCTTCAAACTTTAACGGATGAGTCAAAAGCGTCACTTGAGCAGGCAATACAAAGGATGCATCTTATATCGCAATCCATGTGCGAGGATGTCTTTACCTCGCTGAAGAACCGCGATATAGCTTTGGCTAAGGCGGTTTTTTCCCTTGACGACGATGTAGATCACTTCTCATTTTTCCTTCTACGCTTACTGCGCAATGCTGCCCAAGACGCCGCCCTAGCAAACGAACTTCGCATAGACCCGATAGACTGCATGGATCACCAAACTCTTGTTTACCGGATCGCGCACACCGCGGACTATGCAGCGGACATAGCACGACACATAATTATGCTAGATGGGACTCAACAGAAAATACCTGATGATGTGTTGGAACTTATGGTCACTGCAGGAACCGAGGCTGTAGATTTATATGTCAAGGCAGTTAACGCCTTCTTCTCAAAAGACATCACTTTCTCTGTTGAAATAATGAAAAAACAGCACAGAATTGAGAAGTTGGATCAAGAAATAGCCTCAAAAGCGTTTACGGGAAAACAAAAAAACGCGGAGCTAGTCTGTGCCATTTGTTCCATAAGGGACAATATAAAAAGGATTGCTGACTGTGCAGCAAATATGGCGGAGATTGCGGTGAACCGCGCGTTCAAGGTTACTGCTTAGAGTTCTTTGAGGGCGAGTAGCTCAGGGTCAGCGTCAGTTTTGGGAACAGACTCTTCTGAAGCAGGTTCCGCGCCATCGGCAGGGCTATGTTGTAATTGTATACCTCTTTTCCGTTGCTCCGTGCTTCCCTCAGAATTTCTTTTTCCACCTTATGCTTCAGGTTGCCAACTGTTAACGCTCCGATCGTGAAGATGCCCGGCATCATTTCTCTCATGTCGTCTTTTAGCTCGATTCCTTCTACTCCGAAGGTTGGAACAGCGTTTATGTCGAGGAGAACCTTGATGTGTTTGACTTCATTCAGCATGGCTTTGTCTACGAGACGGACGCCTTTGATTCCTGCACACATCACTACATCAGCTTTCTTCAGAACTTCGATTTTTGAAGCGGGCGTAGGAGCGAATATGCCTTGTACTTGCACTCCATGGTCCTTGGCTAGAAGTCTTGCGATGTTTTCT
The DNA here is from genome assembly GCA_964548345.1 of uncultured Candidatus Bathyarchaeia archaeon. GTDB lineage: Archaea > Thermoproteota > Bathyarchaeia > Bathyarchaeales > Bathycorpusculaceae > SG8-32-3. The sequence goes on from CAZJQR010000088.1 coordinate 9,368, forward strand.
GCGTGTTCTTTTCCATCGACGCGTTTCGGATTAAGGCTGACAATCAT
>CAZJQR010000089.1:0-9101 GCA_964548345.1 uncultured Candidatus Bathyarchaeia archaeon
CTCAATTTTAACTCAAGTTTCGAGAGTTCACGAGCGCGCAGAAAGTACACAACAAGCAAGAAAGCATAGAACACCAGTGCAAAGAAAACAACAAGATTATCTAGCAACGCTGCATCCATTGGCAACCACAATTATACCTATTCATTTCGGTTCAGCTATAACTTTTTCCGCATCCGTTAAGACTGGTAGTTTGGATTGGAATCATATCCAACCAACTAAAGACTTTTGCTTGTAAGACACGCTGGGTATTTGAATTCGATGCAGACAAAGAAAGTTTGTCTTACTCGCCTTTCTCAAACAGCAAGTAATGGTTGACCTTGTATGCCATTGGTCCCGCACCCATGCCAGCTGTTTGATAGGAGTGAAGACGCCACCCATTCTTTTGCCATTGCTCAATTGTTTTACCAACCTCTTTATGGCTATTAACTTCCACACATTCGTATTCTTTCAACTTAATTATCACCTCTTTTCCATTTAGATAATTCTGACCATTTCTTTCGTTTCAGCTCCAACTTTTCGGTAGGTTTGGGCTTATGGAATTTCTATCCCACACATCCTTGTAAGGGATTAGCTCACAGCCTTAGCTAGCTACAAAGCCTTACTCATTTTTTCAATTTTCGTGAGGTGATTGAAATTTTAGATGAAGATTTGGCATGTGAAGGTTGCTTGAAAGAAGCTGTAATCAGAAGGTTTCTCTATTATCCTAACCACACCATAACGAGAGTCCAAAAGATACCAGAAGGGGAAAAGGAGTTTTGCACGATTTGCAGGGGTTCTGGAGCCAAGTACAAGGTTTCTATTCAAATAAACTCTTTGGACAAGGATAAGGCTGAAAAGGAACGGGAAATGATACTTGAGGCGAGAAGGAATGCTAAGAAATAAGGCTTGATAGAAAAGGATTTGTTTAATCCTTGGAGTCACAAGCTCGTGGGAAGGCTAACAGTTATGAAAAAGAGTTAGTCAAGAAATCTTGACTAAGAAACTGGCGGTTAGTCAAGAAATCTTGATAAAAACCCTTTTACCCAGAAACAGCCCATATTTTAGCAGGAAAAAAGAGATTTGGTGCTCATGAAAAGAACAGTATTAACGCTTGTCATAGCACTTATATTCAGTTTACTTTTCTGTGGAATACTTATCCAGCCTGTTGAATCTCAGTCTTTTGAAACCATTTACATAAGGGCTGATGGAAGCGTTGAAGGAACAGATAAGATACAGAGAGACGGAAACGTCTATACTTTAATCTCTGGTATTAGTGGCTCAATTGTTGTGGAAAGAGATAATGTTGTTTTGAATGGAGCAGGTTACAGACTTCAAGGAAATGGAAACCAAAACGGAATAACCCTTAGAACTAACAACAATATAACTGTCAAGAATTTGAAATTATCCAGTTTCCAAATCGGGATTGTCGTTATGGGTTCAGATAACAACAAAATCTTGGAAAACACCATAACGGATAACTTTCGTGGTCTCGATTTCACCGCTTCAGAGAACAACACCGTTTCTGGAAATTATATAGCAAATAACACCGATGGCATCGCCCTTGAAAATATGTATAACAACATAGTTGAAAACACAATAACCAACAACACCAACATTGGCATCTTCCTTTATGGTGCTGGATACAACAACATCATTGGAAATAATATTACAAATAATGGACGGGGAATTTTAGTTTCTATTTGTTATAATAATACTATTTATCACAACAACTTCGTCAACAATACCAACCATGTGATAACAGACGATTCAAATGGCATTTGGGACAATGGTGAAGAAGGTAACTACTGGGACAATTACACTGGACTTGACAGCGATGGAGACGGAATAGGTGACACGCCGTACATCATAGACGAAAACAACCAAGACAATTATCCATTAATAAACATAATCTCAGAGTTTCCATCTCTCATATTTGTTCTTCCAATTATTGTTGCTGTTAGCGTAGGTCTATTAGTCTACTTCAAGAAACGCAAACACTAATTCCTGTTCACTTTCGCTTTCGAAACCCTCTTCCACAGTACTAATTAATACTCTGAAATAGCCCCTGCACGCCTAAAAATCGCTATTTTTAGCCTTTTTCGTGCCCTGCACCTGAAAAAAATACCCCCGTATACCCGTACACTATTATAATAATGATAATACTGACAACCCATTTTCAAGCCTTCAGACACCCTTTTACACTTCATCAGGCAAAAATAAAGAACTCTGAATGCCTCTCACTTCTCATAGGTCATTCTCGAGCCTGTACAGTGCCTCAAACCTTCAAGCCATTCCATCTCTTGTGCCCCAAACACACACAAGGTTAAAATTTAATCCAACCAACCAACGTGACGGGCGTGTATGATCTGGGCGAAAACAGGGTGTTCTTGAGAGTATACAGGAGTCAGGTCATACACAGATGATTCTGGAAATAGTGAGGATGTAGGCTAGTAGCGGATTCAAAAGCAAAGCCAATATAGAAGATAGGTATAGCCGAAAACGAGTATACTGCTTTTCCTCAGCATTTAATTGAAATTCATAAACCTCTTATGCCACCTCTTAACATTCAACGAAATACGCTCAAAATAGAAAATAGAAATATAACAGAAGAGTCGGATAGCTTGGGAATAAAAGAAATCAAAGACTTGATAGAAAAAATAAAAAACGGTCAAGTGAATGATGCCAGAACAACAGATAACATTGCTCAAGCTGAAGAATGGCAAAACGACGGTCTGTCTCCTTCAGCTTTGGAGTCAGTAATGTTGATTTTCCTTAATGGCAACAAATAATTTTGTTCATTTTTATTTACTCTGAGTGTAAATTTTGAGAAGTTGTATTGATCGATTAATTTTATAATTGTTCTATCTGATTTAATGTTATAGTCTTTGACTCTATCTGCAATTTTTTCCATTTCAGAAGGTACGTAGTAGGTTTTCTCAGCTTTTTCCCAAGGAGTGCAAGAAAGTACAGAAAGGGTAAAAATCAAGGAATAGGAATCTACTGCACTCTCCTAAATAATCAAGATATTCAGATTTTTCTGATTTTTTAGAAAAACTTTAATGTGTGGAAGCACATTGCTGTTACCTTGGTGGTCAACGGTGAGTTGTGAAGCTGACACTTACAGAATCGATGCGGTAATAACTATGGACGCAAAGGGTCAATTCGTTCTTCCCAAAGACTTGCGTGAAAAGGCTAACTTCAAGCCTAACGACAAGATAGCCTTAGTGGCGTCCGAGAAGGATGGTGAGGTATGTTGCATTATGATGATAAAAGCAGAAAGACTGGCGGGTGCAGTAACAAAAACGCTTGCTCCATTGCTTAAAGGCGTAACCAAACGGGAGACTTGAATATGAAAGAAGAAACAGTCAAGAAAATAGTCAGAAAACGTTACGCAAAGGTCGCCAAGACCAACCGTTCTTGCTGCACATCTGAAGCAAGTTGCTGTTCTGCTCCGACAGACGAACAGGTTAGCAAGATGATAGGCTATAGCGAAGAAGAGATGAACAATGTTCCTGAAGGTGCCAATCTTGGATTAGGCTGTGGCAATCCTACTGCTTTGGCGTCTCTGAAAGAGGGAGAGCAAGTGTTGGATTTGGGTTCGGGAGCTGGTTTTGACTGTTTTCTTGCCGCTAAGAAGGTTGGCAAAACAGGAAAAGTAATCGGAGTGGATATGACTCCTGAAATGCTGGATAAAGCACGTTCCAACGCTAAAAAAAGGAAATACACAAACGTTGAGTTTAGGCTGGGCGAAATCGAAAACCTACCAGTCGCAGACAACTCAGTGGGCGTCATAATCTCCAATTGCGTAATCAATCTGGCACCAAACAAGAAGCGAGTATTCGAAGAAGCCTTCAGAGTCCTTTCCTCGAAAGGTCGATTGATGGTCTCTGACATTGTGCTATTGAAAAAACTGCCCGAGTCAGTACAGAAGAATGTTGAAGCATATTCCAGTTGTATTGCTGGAGCAGAAATCAAAGACAAGTATCTTGAACTGATTAGCAAAGCTGGATTCCGAGAAGTAAGAGTCCTGCAAGAGAAAACCTACCCGCTCGACTTCGTAATAAGCGAGCCTGAAGCCAATGAAGTCATAAACCGCTTGGGTATGACTCAAGAAGAAGTCAAAGATGTAGCCAACTCAATCGTAAGCATTAGTGTTTCAGCCCTAAAACAATAGCAACACACTTTCAAATCATAAGGATTGACTGGATTTACAATGGAGCGAGAACACCTCAAGAAAGAGCTGTCTTTGGGACTTTGGGAAAAATACCTCACCCTGTGGATTACACTCTGCATAGTTGCTGGATTACTGGTTGGCAGATTCTTTCCTGCTTTTGGGCAGTTTGTGGATTCGCTGAAGTTTGCTCAATTGTCAATCCCTATTGGGGTTTTGTTGTTCTTTATGATGTACCCTACAGTGGTTGGAATACAATTCAGTGACGTGAAGAAGGCAGCGAGAAATCCTAAACCGCTTCTCGTAACAATAATAGCCAACTGGGTAATTGCTCCGCCGCTGATGACTTTTCTCGCCAACACTTTCCTTGCGGGCAGTCCCCAGTACATTCCTGGGTTGATTCTTCTGGGTTTGTCTCCTTGCACTGCTATGGTGATGTGGTGGATGTATTTAGCGAGAGGCGATATGGCTCAAGGTCTCATTAACACGGCAATCAACGCCTTACTTATGGTAGCACTTTATGCTCCTCTTGCTGGACTGTACCTTGGTGTTAGCGGCATCCCCGTTCCATGGGACTTAATCGCAGTCAGCGTGCTTGTTTTTATTGCCCTTCCAGTAGCTTCAGGTGCAATCTCACGCACAGTAATAATTCGAAAGAAAGGCGAGGAGTGGTTCAAGGACTTTTACAACCCTGCGGTTGGCAAGCTTTCCATAGTTGCACTATTGGTTACGTTGATTGTGCTGTTTTCGTTTGCAGGTCAGAGAATTATCGAAAACCCATTGCTCGTAGGCTATCTGGCTCTTCCTAACCTTCTGCACTATGCAATTATGATTTCTTGGACTTATCCTCTGGGATATTTTCTCGGGTGGAAATACGAATCAGCCATAGACACTACTCTAATCGGAAGCAGTAGTCACTTCGAAGTCGCAATCGCAGTAGCTGTCACTCTGTATGGCATTGGCTCGGGAGCAGCATTGGCTACTGTGATTGGACCTCTATTGGAAGTGCCTTTGATGCTTTCTGTCGTTAAGCTTGGGTTACGAACGAGAAAATACTTCCCCAGAAAAAAGAGGTAACTAACTAATTACCCTATTATTATTACTACTATTACTACTCATACACACCTCCCTTTTCACGCCTTTTTTCAAGCCATCAAGCAAAAATTTAGTAAGACTTGCCCTTTCAGAAAGCCAAAATCATCGAGCAATTCAAGCCATAGCTACGCAAGCCACAAGTCATGCCACAACGCAAGCTTCAAGCCATCTCTTCCCCCAAAACACACACAAGATTAAATTTTAATCCACCAACCAACCTGAGTGCCAGAAGGCAAGAGCACGTCAGAGGGCACTTACTCAAGGCAGTATACAGGATTCAGGACATAGTATATTTCAGTTCAGATCAAAGAGGGGTAGTTTACTAGAAAGCAGATCAATATAGGGTACGTATATAGTATAATCGGAATCGAGTATACGATCCCTAAATTAATGATTGCAATTGGAAAAAATTAGTCGGGAGAAAAGCAACAGCGGACACCTTATCCGTCATGACGGGTTGCACTAAGGTCTTATGTCTGCCAACCTTTTGTTGGTCTTAGGTCTGCCAACTCCAATGCTGGACTTAGGACAGCCAACCTTTTATTGGACTTATAACCGCCATCATGTCTTCGTCAGGGTTCGGTTTTCTGCCAGCTTTCCCCCATTCTTTTTATATTGACTTTCATTTAAAAGCTATATTTCGAGTTTGGGAACATATTTTCATTGGCGCGCGCCTTCCGCTTTCGCTACAAAACTATATAGCGCACGCTAATTACAGAAAAATGCCAGTAAGGTGTCGAGAATGAGTTGGCTGCGGAATGCCATAGGACGGCTGCGGCGTGCCCTTCCAAAAATGGATTTTATGAAAAATAAGCATGAAGATTGCGCTAACTTTGATAATGGAACTTGCAGATTTTTTCATTTTACTAATGTGGACCCTAAAGGGCAAGCTTGTCCGCATTTCAAGGCCAAGATGAAAGCAGAAGTTGAAACCAGCGCGCGTTATAGAAAAAGGGGAAACAAAACAGTACAAAGTCGCGTACCTATGAGCAGTTCCTATCGGCGGCGCTTTATTTTCCAAAACAAGCGCATTATTTGCCTTTTTTACTTAGTTAGCACGCGGGCTGTCAAAGCGAATAGAGAAATTAGCTCGGGCAGCTTTTTTGTTAAGGATATTCTAATTGCGAGATTTTATTATTGAAGTCAAAAGAATCTGAGAAATTCAAGTATAACAGAACCGTCTACTTAGCGGTAGTCGGGGACTGTGGCGAGTGTTATTACTGTGCTAACGCTTGCCCAGAACACGCCATAAACGAGTGGAGGCCTCCAGTCGTCAACCATTCTCTATGCACAAGATGCATGAAATGCGTGGAAGCCTGCCCCCGAAACCTGATTAAAATAATATATTAACAAAAGATGGGTCGGTTAAGTCGCATTCTAATCTAACAGAGCTACGCTAGCAGACAGACTGTAGGCAATTTTGGAGTAGTTTTATCTGTTTGCTCCTTTTCTCTTTCGTGGTTCCCCATCGCAACCTTTTCCAGATTGTCCTCTTCCTTTTCCAGAACCATCTTTCTTAGGAACTCCTTCTGGCATATTATCACCTCTTAACTATGCTCTCAATTTCATATCTTTATTGCAACAAACATGAATGCAACGAGTGCAAGATACTCCTTTAGGATGACCACCGTCTGCAGTGCAACTCTTAGCAACTTTCGCAGCCCACTTGTAAGCGTAGTAAGCAATCCACTCGTCAGCATATGCCTTTTTTAAAAGCTCAAGAAGCTTATTTATGTCAACCTCGACTATCGCACGACCTTTTTTTCACATGATAATTACCTGCATCAATAATGGAATTAGACTTAGTATTAAGCTAATGTTGGTGCAAGTGCACAACAACAAATGTAAAACCACATGAAGCAATTGTCGGCGCGCGCATTTCTGAAAAAAGGTGCGAAGGAATTCAAAGCAAAGTTCTAATCTATCTCTCTCTTACTACAAAGAGTGATAAATCGTGGGACTGAAAAGAACCCTTAATCTTCTGGATGCTACATCCGTAGGCATCGGAGCCATAATTGGGGCTGGAATTTTTGTCGTGTTAGGCATAGCCATCGGTTATGCTGGACCAGCCGTCATAATTTCAATCATTATCGCTGGAATAGTTGCCTCTTTTACTGCTTTCAGTTTCGCCGAATTGGGTTCGGCAATTCCAAAAGAAGGAGGTGCATACACTTATGCCTACGAGTTAATTTCCCCATTTGCGGCTTTTGTTATAGGATATTTGTGGCTATTTGCACAGATTGTAGCTGGAGCAGCAATAAGTTTGGGCTTCGCAAGCTACTTTGTGGCAATTTTTCCAATGTTTTCTCTCAAAATTGTTGCAGTCGTAGCTGCATTAACATTAACCTGTTTGAACCTTGTTGGAATAAAACAATCTACCACGGTCAACAATATCTTGGTCATCATAAAGATTGGAGTCCTTGGTCTTTTTATTGGAATTGGAATTTTTCAATTCCATCCGCAATATTTCGCTCAGTTTAGTCCAAACGGCTTATTTGGGATTCTTCAAGGGGCAGGGTTCATCTTCTTTGCTTACCTTGGTTTTGGAAGAATAGCCACGCTTGGTGAAGAAGTCAAGAATCCAGAAAGAACTTTGCCGCTGTCCATTTTGATTGCTTTAGTCGTGTCTGTCGTAATGTATGGTTTGACGGGTCTTACGGCTACAGGTCTCCAAGACTACAGAATTCTTGCACAATCTGGTTCGCCCCTTGCAGCAGCGGCAAGTGCAACGGGAAATTTCACATTAGTTGCTGCCGTTTCTGTTGGAGCATTAATCGCTACAGCAAGCGTTCTTTTGACGAATCTGATTGGCTCGTCAAGGGTTGCGTTTGCGATGGCAAGGAATGGGCAATTGCCAAAGTCAATCGCAAGAGTTTCGTCAAAGTTCGGAACGCCCTACATTTCTGTTCTTGCAATGGGTGCATTACTAACGATTTTAGCTTTTTCGTTGGATTTGATACAGACGGTGGCAATAACGAGTTTTGCAATCCTTTTGACGCATCTGATTGTGAATCTTTCTGCGATAAGACTGAGGAGAAAAATACTTACTCCAGAAAAATTCAAGGTTCCCTTCTATCCTTTGATTCCTTCACTCGGTATTATCAGTTGCATCATTTTGATGTTTTCTTTGCCTCAACTGTCTTGGGTTGTAGCCGCAGTCGCGGTGATAGTCAGCACAGCGTTATACCTGCTAAGAAAAAGACCAAAAAGGACTTTTGACCATTAGAATAGTTGCTTAAAAAGGCAAATAAAGGAAAATTCTATGGTTGAAGGCGCATCATATACTTCAACATGCCATTAAACAATTATTGCTAAAGAAATGCCCAATTTTTTACCCTGAAAATACCCCTTTTTTCGTGCCTGAACCCTGAAAAAAGAGGTACGTACTACGTACCCTATTATTATTAGATACTACTATTCATAGTGCCTTCACTCGTGCCTTCAAGCCTTTTTTCAATCCATCAGGTAAGGAAAAAACCCCTGAAATACCCCTAAAAACGGACACCTCGGACACCTCGGACACCTCGGACACCTCGGACACCTATTTACCCCTAAATTATTATTATCATTATTACCCACCCACTATAGTATATCATACCTTCACACGTAAATCACGCCTTCAGAAATGCTTTTACCCTAAAGCATGCTGAAAGCAAGCACGCTTTTTCATGTAAGCACTCAAGAAAAACTCCCGCGTGGCTTCTCATTTTCTATTTTCATAAGCAATTTCAAGTTCCTGATAGCTCAGTACCCCGAGCACCACTGAGCTTCAAGCCATCTCAGCCAATCTCTCTCTCTCGGGGATTAAAATTTAATCCAACCAACCAACTTGGGCGTTACGGTTATGTTGGATGAA
>CAZJQR010000090.1:0-7302 GCA_964548345.1 uncultured Candidatus Bathyarchaeia archaeon
GGCGACCTTTCGATTATCAGTCGAACGCTCCAGCCGTGCTGAGCTACCGGCCCGCAGTGTGCGAACAAAACTTAATGACATGTTAGTTAATAAGAATTTTCGTAAATCTTTTAATTGCCACGTGCTATTGTTCTGTTCAGGTGGGCCCGTAGTCTAGCACGGATTAAGGCGTCGGCCTTCGGAGCCGGAAACCGTGGGTTCAAATCCCACCGGGCCCGCCATGGTCCGAACCGTTTCAATACGTTTTAGCCCTAAAAAATTGCTGTTAGCTTTCAATACAGGATTTGCTTTCGAGTTAAAGTTGTTTTGACAAAATTTTAGTCAAAAGACCTTAAATTAAGCTATGCTTAATATGCCAGTTATGAACGATGGACTTGCTTCACTGCATAAAGTCCTGAAGGATGAGACCCGTAGAAAAATCGTACTCTTGCTCAACGAGAAGGAAAGCCTGAGCTACACGGATTTGCTGAACGCGCTGAGAAATTTCAGCACTGGCAAACTGAATTACCACCTAAAAATCCTGAATAAGCTGGTATCTAAAAAGAGAAGACGGACAGTACGTGCTCACAGAGAAAGGTGTCCTTGTGTCCAGACTGGTTTTGGAGTTCGCTGAAGAAAACGGGCAAAAACTGGAAATGAGGACTCGTTGGAGATGGACTGACGTTGCGTCTGTAGTCAAAAGAAAGTTACTTGCAACCTCAGCAGGAATCTTGACAATCATCGCGGCGTGCCTGTCGTTTTGCATTGGAATAGTGGGCGGCATTGCGTTTCTTAAATTGGGGACTGCCGCCCGTTATTGGGGCTACAACATAGCCGCCTTTTTTTCTTGTAACATTCTTTGGGTTTGCAGGCTTTGGCTTTGGCATAACAGGGGCCACCTTTATGTTAAGAAAACGCAAGTTTTCGTTAGCTATCGTTTGCCAGATCCCCTTACTTTTTTCAGTCGTTATCTCAGCTATAGCCCTGAATCAATCAGTGATAGGTAGCTATATGGGTTATCGTATGATAGACGGATTAAATTTTCTATCTTGGGAATTAAATTAAACCCTGTGGGATTCGTAGCTTTCTTGGTTGTTCATCACTACGCGCTTTGTAATACCCTCTTTCATCCTCCGTTTTTAAGTATAGTTTTCAATGCAAAAGCCAAAAACGTTTTCACCTGATATTAAGTGGCTGGCTTTCAAAACTACGAATTGAAACATGAGGCGCGTAAACGGCTAAAGATTTTTCTGTTTCGGGTTCGCTATAGCCATCAGAGGTAACCCATATGTTGCAGTGGACTACGAAAAGGACATGTCGAAAGTTGCCTATTCCCGTATACGCTAATAACGACTTTTTGAAGTGGAGGGCCATGCCGTGACCGTCCATTTTGTCCCGTGGGATACCACACTTGACTTGCTGAAGGAGGCTAATCGCCTCTATGACGAGGCTGGCACTTTTGACTGCGTGGAAAAAGGCGATCTCGTAGCCGTCAAACTGCACGTGGGCGAACTGGGCAACCCCTATTACGTTCAGCCATTTTTCGTCCACGACATAATCCGCAGAGTCAAGGAGGCAGGTGGCAAGCCGTTCCTCACCGACTCCAGCACTTATTACCACGCGCAACGCAACAACGGGTACGACCATATGGTCACGGCGTTGACGAACGGGTTTAACACGGCGCCATTCATTGTGGCGGACGGGCTGAGAAGCGAGAATTATCGGACGGTGAAGACCAAGGGCATACTGCAGGAAATCGAGGTGTCAGGCGTAATCGCCGAGGCTGACGCCATGATAGTGGTGTCGCATGATAAGGGTCACGAGCTCAGCGGTTTCGGCGGCGCCATAAAAAACTTGGGCATGGGCTGCGCGTCTCGAGCGGGCAAACTGCGCCAGCACCGAACCGTAGGTTTGGAAATCGACACGTCAAAATGCATCGGCTGCGGCAAATGCAAGGAGATATGCGAGATGCACCTGCCCGAAATCATCGAGGGCAAAGCCCGCAACACCTCGCCGCTGTGCATGCGCTGCCCCATGTGCATCGAAGCCTGCCCAATGGACGCCATCCAATTCGTCGACAAAGAGAACCTCAGCAGGGCACTGGCGTCCGCGGCGTACGGCGTGCTCTCCACATTCAAAAGTGATAAGGTGTCGTACGTGAGTTTCGCCAAGGACATTACAGAGTACTGTGACTGCCTGGCCGGTCCCGGCAAAGTCGTGATGGATGACGTTGGCATTTTCGCCTCTGACTCGTCTGTTTCTATTGACGCCGCGTTCCTCAACATGATTGATTACAAGATCTTTGACGACGCGTACAACGTAGATTGTATGTTGCAAGTCAAAGAAGCGAAAGCCATCAGCATCGAGGGCGAGCTGAAGCCAGGGATATATAGAATAAGTTGACTTTGCCACTTTACGGGAAAGCTTTTTAAGGAATCAGAGAGTTCATTTGCCAGAATTGGCGGGTGAGATGGTGTCTCCCACCCGTTCCGCCATAAAAAAACCCGGGAGCAGGGAGGCAAAAATGCATTTGAGGATAAACACTAAAGAATTAGCCTTAACCATAATCTACGCTGCCCTGTACGCGGCACTAGTCGTAGCTTTTTCACCAATTTCTTTTGGAGTAGCACAATTTCGAATTGCAGGAGCGTTAAGACCCGCAATAGCTAAAAAATGGAGTCTATCATTCGGCTATGGGCTTGGCGCATTGGTCGGGAACTTTTTCAGCCCGTTTGCGGGTCCTTGGGACCTTGTTTTCATGCCGATAATGAGCATAATAGCAGGTCTTGCAGGCTTCTTAGCTGCTAAAAGGTTTAGGCAGAACTACTTCGTTTCGGGAGCCGTTACTGCAGCGATCATAGCGGTTAGCCTTAGCTTCATGTTCGAGCAGCTTGGAATTTCGCCGTTTCTAGTGGCGTTGCCGATGTTGTTAGTTACAGAAATGGCAGCCTGCTTAATCGGCGCAGTAGTGTTCACGTTAATTGATAAACGATTCAAATGGTGGCAAGCATGAAAGAAAAATGTGTAGTAGTCTTGAGCGGCGGACCTGACTCCGCGACAGTGGCGTACTGGGCTAAAAAACAAGAATACGACCTAAGCGCCATAACGTTCAAGTACGGTCAAATCGCAACCAAGGAAACCGAAAGCGCCCAGAAAATAGCCACAAAACTCGGTGCTCCCATCAAAATAATAGACCTTTCCACTTTAAAAGAGGTCTTCGGCGAAGTCACATCGCTGTGTAACGCGGATATTCCGATGACGTCGAGTTTCAGCCAGCCCATAATTGTCCCGTTTAGAAACGCGATTTTCCTTTCTGTGGCGGTTTCGTACGCGGCTTCAATCTGCGCAAACAAAATCTTTTATGGTGCTCAAGGGTCGGATGAGCCGTTTTATCCCGACTGCAGGCGCGAATTCTATAAGGCTTTTGAAACAGCTGCAAGTTTAGGAACGGGAGCCGAAATGTTTATTGAAGCGCCGTTTAGTGGCCGACCCAAATCTGAAACGCTCAGAATTGGCGCGGAGCTTGGCGTGCCGTTTGAGCTTACTTGGTCCTGTTATTTTAATCGGTTGAAGCATTGTGGAAAATGCGAGTCTTGCGTGAACCGTAAGAGAGCTTTTAAGGAAGCCGGAATAAGCGACCCGACAGAATACGAGGAATAACTGTGCTACACGAGGGTTTTTTGTTTTTCTCCTTTCACGAAGCTTGACACTCTGACGCCGATCAACCGAATTTTCCTGTCCCTTTCAAGATATGTTTTAAGCAGCTGTCTTGCTGTCTTCTGCAGGTCTCGCAGGCGACTAGTCATAAAGGGCAAGGTTTTGCTGCGTGTGTGTGTTTCAAAGTTCTGGTAGCGCACTTTGACAGTGACATTTTTGAAAAAAAGCTTTTGTACCATCACTTCCTTGGAGACTTCTGCGGCAAGCGCATCCAGCTCCTTTAGCACGGCTTCCGCGTCATCGGTGTCTTCTTCAAATGTGGCCTCATGGCTTATGGATTTCACTTCGGTTCTGGCTTCTACCTCGCTTCGGTCGATGCCGCGTGCCATCAGGTGCATTTGCGTGCCCATTACGCCGAAAGTTACAGCCAGCACGGTGGGGTCGTAGCGTGCTAGGTCGCCGATGGTGTTTATTCCCATCTTTTTGAGTTTAGTCTCTGTCTTGCGTCCCACCCACAGGAGCCTGCGAACTGGAAGGGGCGCCAAGAAAGATTCCGCCTCGTCTTCTGTGACCAAGGTTAAGCCGTCTGGCTTCTGGTAGTCACTAGCTACTTTCGCGATGAGCTTGTTTGGTCCCACGCCTATCGAGCAGGTGAGGTACTCTTTCTCTTTTATCTCGCGCTTCAGCCGTTTGGCATATGCCTCAGCTTCGCCGTATTCTTTCACGCGAGCGCTGACATCTAAAAAGGCTTCGTCTAGGCCCCACTGCTCGAACTTGTCTGCGTATCGCCGCGCTATTTCCATGATTTCTTTGGAGACTTTGATGTATAATGGGAAGTTCGGTGGCAGGTAGATGGCTTCTGGGCAGAGCTTCCAAGCGCGGGAGATGGGTATGCCTGATCTGACCCCTGCTTTTCTGGCCTTGTAGTTGCTTGTGCTGACGACGCCGCGTCCTTTTCCCTCTTTCGGGGCAGCGCCGACGACGACGGGTTTGCCTGTGTATTCTGGATGCTCGCGTTGTTCTACGGCGGTGTAGAAGTGGTCCATGTCCATGTGGAAGATTATTCTCATGGAGAAATCACCCGCGTATCTATTTCCCTTCTTTTTCTTTTTTTGTTTTTCCCTTTTTCTTTTCGCCGGCTTACCTTAGTTTTTCGCCACATTGCAGACAAGAATCAATCTTTTTCAGGTTTCTTAGAGTTAAGGCGATATTGCATTTGTAGCATAAGCGGATTCTGCATTTTGGACAGCAGAACGTGGCCAATTCTCCACATGAATCACAGACTTTGCGTTCGAACACGCACTCATTGCACATAGAAACCATTTTCCAAGAATCAGCTAAAGGTTATAAAATAAACTCTGAAACTGATTTTTCAAACCCTTGAGAGTGACGTTAAAATAAACAGCGGTCAAGTAACTGTTCAACACGTTGACCAAGGAAGGGAAAGTTTTTTAACCTCAGTCCATGCAATTCCACGAAACTGCTCAACATAACTACATTCCATTTCTGTTTTGCTAGTTAAATTCGCATAAAATTGACCAAGGTGAGGTAGCTCGGTTCGTTTTAGGGATTTTTCCCTTGTCACCCGTAACCTTTTCCTTTTTTTAAAAAATTACCCTTTTGCCGAAAAAAGCGGTCGTAAAATTTGGTTGATAGAGAGGAGTTAGTTTGGATGCAGATTTCTTCTTGTTTTTTTGGAACGTGAAGCCATTAGTTTATAAGCGCGGGTGTACATGTCGGATGGTAACGTGTAGAAAGCGATTTTTGCACAGCAAAATATCAGGAGTTGAAATAGCGTATGTATAGAGACAGAGAGATGCACAAGGCAGTCTGCGCTGATTGTAAGCAAGAATGTGAAGTTCCATTCAAGCCCGACGAAAGCAGGCCAGTTTACTGCCGAGAATGCTTTTCAAAACGAAGACCACCCAGAAGATATTAAGTTGGTCTAAAATAACGAGTTAGAACTCATTTTTTTTCCTTAATTTTTTCCATTTTATATTTCTATGAAATCGGTTTCGAGCCTTCGTTGTTATGAACGATTTATAGCTTTTCCGAAAACGAAAATAAGGTTTTTACCATGACTGTTAAGAGGTCACGAAAAATGGCCGAGGTGAGGTAGCTTATCTCGGAAAAGAGTCATGCTTATTATCCCTCATAACCTTTTTCCCCTCTCTTTTTTAGATTAAAATTTAATGCTGCTGCTTTTGTAACGCCTGCTACGCTCAGAACATAAGATGAAATTGCAGGTGTCCTTACTGAATCAGAGAAAGCAGACTTGAAAAAACAAATTAATCAGCTTCAACGAGACTTTGGCGCGAGCAATTCTAAAGTTGAACAACTAACCAAACAGGTTCAAACCCTAAATGGCACAATAGAAGACCAAAAATTAACAATAAAACAAGACCACGAAAAAATCGAAGAACTTAGAGACCAAAAAAAAACAACTAGCTGAAAAAGTAGCAGTTGCTGAGAGACAAAGAGACAATGCTCTTTCGCAGGTGGAAGGGCTAAATCAGATGATTAAAGGGTTGCAAGATGAACTCTCAAAGAAACAAGAGCTAATCGCTTAAGTTACCAAACACAAATCTACAACTCCCAGAGATTACGAAATTCCGTTATGTAGCGCGCGCTGTGATGAAGAGAGTTGGTGATAACCTTTTTTGTATCCTATCTATGCAGCTGGGATTCTACAATATTGACATAGAATATTTGAAAAATGTTAAAACATAATACAAAATATTCAAGATTGAATTCATTTTCTGCTTCAAAGGGGGTGAAAACATGTACAAGGAAATAGGCAAAAAAGGCAAATTAGCAGTCATTATCTGTGTATTCCTTTTGTTCACAGGGTTGTTCTCTCTTTCTCTTGTTCAAGGCGACAAACCTCCAGATGCAGGTGAACCACCAGCTGGACTTTTAGCAGAAATAACTCAGAATATAAACGCTCTTGAGGAAACAGTAGATGCTTTCGAGATTGAGATTAATGAACTGTCGTCTAAGATAGATGACATATACTCTGGTCTTGACGAAATATGGCCTCACTTAGAAGATTTGGATACGAGCATTACGAATCTTAACACTGCTTTTGGAGACCTAAACACGTGGGTAGCCAATCTTGATGAGGAAGTTGACCTTTTCAGAACCAACGTGTGGAACACCATAGAAGATATTCAGGCTCAAATAACGGATTTGAATGATTACTGGCAGAGTCAACTGGATAATTTAGAGAGCGGTCTTCAGGGACAAATAAACGATATTCATTCTAATTTGAACGGTCTTCAGGGGCGAATAGAAGGTGCGTGGGAACAGATAGACGAACTATGGCCTACTGTTGAGGCCATTCGGGATAGAGTGGTCGTGTTGGAGGGAGAGCTGAGTAATCTTCAGGCTCAACTGGATGGTTTAGGGAGCTATCTTCAGGGTTGCATAGACTCGCTGTGGGAACAGATGGGCGAACTGTGGCCTACTGTTGAGGCCATTCGGGATAATGTAGTCACCCTGGAGGGTCAAGTGGGAGACATGCAAAACCAAATAGACGGTTTGCAGGGTCAGATTGATTCTAATGATGAAGATATTGATGGATTGCAAAACCAAATAAACAATGCAATTACTAACCTGCAAAACCAAATAAACAATGCAATTACTAACCTGCAAAACCAAATAAAC
>CAZJQR010000090.1:7402-8764 GCA_964548345.1 uncultured Candidatus Bathyarchaeia archaeon
TAACCTGCAAAACCAAATAAACAATGCAATTACTAACCTGCAAAACCAAATAAACAATGCAATTACTAACCTGCAAAACCAAATAAACGGTTTGCAGGGTCAGATTACCACTATCAATTCAGATATTAATGGGCTGCAAAACCAAATAGACGGTTTGCAGGGTCAGATTGATTCTAATGATGAAGATATTGATGGATTGCTAAACCAAGTAAACACAGTGGACAGTCATCTTCAAAACCAAATAGATGACTTAAACGGGAGAACACCACAAACTGGATTAATCGTAATTCCAGCTGCGTCATTCGTACCAGTTGATGACACTACAGGAATAATAAATCATGGAGGATACTTGCAAAACTGGGATGCAGACTGGAGTGCTATATGTCACGCAGGTCTTCAACTTCCAAACGGAGCCAAAATAAACAAAGTTAGTTTTGGTTGGTATAGTGCACCAAATCCAAATTATGACAGCAGAATTATTTTATATCTATACAGACAGGATGTTTGGATACACCCTAACGAAGCGACACTGATTAAAACTCTTGAATCAGGAACTAATGGCTACGGTGATACATCTGAACCTGCAAATGAAGAAATTTATGGTCTTCCTCACTATTTGACCTTAGTTATGCCACCAACAAGTCAGGGAACATATACATTTTATTGGGCTTCTATACGTTACGAATATCCGACATAATAAAGTCTCACACAGTCCCCCTTTTTCCCCTTTTTTCTCTTTGTTAAAGGCAATTTATATTTCTTCTATTTGTTAAAATCTCAAAAAGTCGAACTTTGATTAATATTCTTATTTCATACCTGTTAAATAGTAAGATTCTCAAAGTTGTCCACTCCGTTACATCTGAGAGAAAACTCTGTATATGATTAAGCGACTTAGAAAAAATCACGGAGACTACATCTTTAACCCTACGTTTGTATCGGCGAGAAAACCTTTCAATTTGGCGCGGAAAAGACTAGCTGAAAGAACACAAAACCCTAGATTGCTAAAAATTCACTTTCACACCTTGAGACATTGGCGTGCAAGGCTGGAATACGAGAAAACAGGCGACATCTACGCCGTAAAAGACCTACTAGGCCACAAGAGCGTATTGAACACAGATCGCTATCAACATGGTAGCTTCTCAAATGAGGAGTACGTTACTAAGCGACCTCAAACAAGCCAGGAAGAAGATGCTTTGATTAATGCAGGGTTTCAGTTTGTTCGGTTCGACAGTAAAGAAGACGTGCCCATCTACAGGAAGAGGAAGTAACCATGATAAAAGGGTCATTGTCCGTTAAAAACGGTTCAAGTCCATGTGGAAGATTATGCGTTTCTTTTCGCTCATGCCTCATTCACTTAGGCGT
>CAZJQR010000091.1:0-8755 GCA_964548345.1 uncultured Candidatus Bathyarchaeia archaeon
GTCCCCAGAATGTGCAGACAAAGTTGAAGTTTGGCACATAACAGACCCCTACCAGTTTCCATACAAACAAGCATCACGAGAATTTGATAGAATAAAAAGCAAAGTTGCACGCCTAGCAAAATCACTATAATTTCTTGCTCTTTTGTCTGAACAGAAATCTCAAAAAAGTACGTATGTTCTTGGGGTTGACGAAGACCGCAGGAACCTTCTTTTCGTATTCACGGTATGAGTTGCCGAAGCGTTTTATCAGTTCTTTTTCTTCCACAAGATAAATGTGAATGTAGAATCCAGTGAGCAAAATCAGGTATGCCGCAAACGAAAGAAGAGTGAACGTGAAAAAAGCTCCTCCCAGAGCAATAAGAAGTACGCCCGCATAAGTAGGGTGACGAAGAATCGAGTAAATCTCATTTTCTTGAATTTGACTTTCTTCAGGAAAGTAAACGTACACTACAGCCATGTAATCAATGCCAAAAACTTGAATGGCTCTTACAAGCGCCAACAATCCAAAAAAGAAGAGAATTACTGCCAAGACCTCTTTAACGTAAAAAATAGTAGGTGCAGCACTGCCCAGAAATGTTTCGAGCGGAGTGCCAAGAACTTGAACTGGTAATGATGCCCAAAAGTCCTGCGCAAACAGGTAATATGGAATATATTGATTAAATGCAACCGTTAAGATCCACACAATCCCCGCAAACCCAACAAGAATCACTCGTTGATATGATGTGGGTCCATACTTTGTCTTTAAGCGGTCTCGCCAGAGCCATAATTGCCACACGAACAAAAATCCGACGCTCTCCATAGTGATTATACCGAATAGTGGAAAGAATGAGAGTATGATCTCGTTAATTCCTGATGATGCCAAGATAGCGGGCAATGAATCAAAGGTAACATAAACTGCAAATGCAATGGCTGTCATGCAGATGGCGTAGATTGGCAAAATAGCTATCTTCTTGCCTGAAAGGGCAGGTAATTTTTCCCTGAATTTTTCGAGTCCTTTGATATGCACTGCATAACCTCTACGTTAATGTTTTTTGCATCTGAGGCAGAATTTTTTTCTGATCAATCAACAATCTTTTATCTTCCAATTTAATTAAAAATATGTAAGGCGTTTTAGTGAAAAATCCACCTGAAGTAGTGACTATTTTTGATTGAAACTGAAAATTTGACCAAAACGTTCGGGGGCTTGACTGCTGTTGATAATGTCAGTTTACAGGTTAATGATGGAGAGGTTTTTGGTTTTCTTGGACCAAATGGTGCAGGAAAAACCACTACTATCAGGATGCTTTGTTGCCTGATTTCTAAGACCAGCGGCAGTGCAAGAATAGGCGATTATGAGATTGGTGACAAGAAGAATTCTTTGAAGATTCGTAAGATGATTGGTTTGGTTCCTGATAATGTCGGGCTTACAGAGCACTTGACAGCTTATGATAACTTGGACTTTTATGGAAAAATATACGATTGTACCGAGTCGCAAAGAAAAGAGAGCATCAAGCGATTCCTTGACATGTTGGGGCTTTGGGATAAAAGGAATGATTTAGCAGGAACTTTTTCAAAAGGTATGAAGCAGAAACTTGCTATTGCACGTGCACTTATACATGACCCAGAAGTTCTTTTCATGGATGAGCCTACTGCAAATCTTGATCCCGAAGCTGCAAAAACTGTAAGAGACTTCATTCTTGAATTAAAAAAAGAGAAGAAGACAATTTTTTTGAATACACATAATCTAGATGAAGCGCAAAGGATTTGCGATAAAATTGCCATCCTAAACACCAAGTTAGTTGTAATGGGAACACCTGATTATCTTGAACAAGCTGTAAAAGGGAGAAAAACCGTTATCACCTTAGAGCAGACAAGCGATAAGATTCTTAACGCTCTAAGCAAGCTCTCACTGAAGAACCTTGAGCATAAGAATCACACATTATCGTTTGATGTAGCGGACCCAGAAAGCCAAAACTGGAAAGTCGTAGAAGCTATCGTTTTAGCTGGTGGTCATGTTACCACGGTTGATGTTGTTGGTTCAACTTTGGAGGATGTTTACTTGAAGCTTGTGAGGGAATCAGAATGAGATTATCAAAAGCGTGGCTCATAGCACGGAGAGATTTTAAGGTTTTTAGGCGTCAAAAAAATATTTGGTACTCAATCATCATTTTTCCCATTATTATTTCAGTTCTCTTTCCAACCATAATCGAGTTTGCTGGACGAAGCGGGAGAGGGTTGCTCTCAGCTGCAAATCTTCCAAACCTATTAGATTCATTTTCATTCTTCATTGTAATTGGAGCGGCGTATATTCCATTAGGAATTGCTTCTTATAGCATAGTCGGCGAAAAAATTGAGAAGAGTTTAGAACCGCTCCTCGCTACCCCTCTTACTGACGGAGAGATTTTGCTTGGAAAAGCAATTGCTGCAATGTTGCCAACTTTAGCTGCAATGTATGCTGGAGCAGCAGTCTTTATGGTTGGCATCGATGCAGTGACTTTCGGGAAGCTTGGCTACTATTATTTTCCAAATTGGACATTTGGCGTTTTGCTGCTGGTCCTAGTTCCCGTTGCGGTTGTTATGAGCGTGCTGTACAGCATTATTGTTTCATCGAGAGTTAACGACGCACGCAGCGCTAATAGTTATGGGATACTAATTTTCTTACCATTTATGGCAATTTATTTTGCTAGCGAAATACGGATAATAAGTTTAGATATAACCGGTTTTCTCATAATTGCAGGTATTCTTTCCGCGATTGATATCGCTCTTTATTTCGTAAGTACAGCAGCCTTTCAACGAGAGGAAATACTAACAAAATGGAAGTAGAGGCTGTTTACCCTTTGAAAAAACTAAAAATCATTGATGAGAGGTGATAGCAAGTGACTACTCAACATATAGTTATCATCGTTGTTCCAACCATTATTATCATGGTAATAGGATATCTGCTCAAGCGCTGGCTCGCTCGTAAGAAACCTTCCGCATAGTATGACAAAAGTCAATTTACCTCCCTCTTCTTGGAGTAAGAAGCGCGCGCGCCTTGCTTCTATGTTTAGTAGTAAAAACGCCTTTTTTCCACCTGCAAGCCAGAAAAGAGGGTATATACTATATACCCTATTACTATCTACTACTACTCATACTGCTCTCTGCAAGCCCTTTTTCAAGCTTTTTTCCGTGTTTTAACTCCAGAAAAAGAGGGTATATACTATATACCCTATTATTACTACCCACTATCCACTACTATCAATACCCCTTCAGAATACCCTTTTCCATGCCTTCAGACACGAAAAAAACTCTTGAATGCCTTTCACCTGTTTTTTTTCTCAGGTCACCACGCCTTCAGCTTAATATTCAGACACAGGCGTGGTTTCTGCCTCGTGCCATCCAACGACCAACAATTTTTTTTTGCATTAAAATTTAATCCACCCCCACCACCAAACCCAGACGCGTGCGCGCTACGCTAAAATTGGAAAAGAACAAATTGTTTTCGTTTTCATTTCCTTGTTGTTGTTACCTATCCTAATGTTTTATTGATGCTTTCATGATTTTTTCTGTTGTTGGTTCTCGCATCTTTGTTTGGACGAGAGATTATGTTAAGCCTTCAAGCGACTTCTTTACTAGTTCCCTGACGATTGTTTTGCTTATGACATCCTTTGCCACCGAACTTGAAAAATCTAACCTGTCAAAATACATCCTCAGACTCTTTATTTCCAAATTCTCAAACACCAAAACTACAGCCTGATTTGAACGAACTCGCTCTCCATCATGAAATTTCGCCTCAACAATGAACTCTTCAAAGAACGTGTTACCATCAACCATTATGGTAACTGGCAAGAATTTAATCTCGGCAACATGCTTGTACATCCAATTGAACCATTTTCTCGTGCCTTCCTTTCCAGATAATTTAACGCCGAGAAGCTCAATTTCACAATCCTCCACAAACTTCTCCCCTATTGCCTGCAGGTCTTTGCCTTCCAACGCCTTGTCAAAAGCCATAGCAACCTTACGTATCTCTTCAGATGACTGAACATTATTCATAATTAACCATCCTTTAACAAAGATAAAAGTACACCATGCTAAATAGACGTTTTGGGTTTGAGATTGAATTTAATCCCCAATCCCTCTCCAACTAACTCACACTTCCTAACTCTCTCTCCTTCCTACTCTCTCCTACTAACTCTCTCTCAACAAAAAAAACAAACAAGAAAAAAACACACAAGGCTCAAATAATAACCAATGACTATTCAAGAGTCATTGAAAGGATGATTAAGACGATTCATGCACTTTGGTGATCAAAGTGATTGATGTTGAGTATCTAACAAAGAAAGAATCAGAGCAAAAGTGTGCTCAGCCACCGTGTTCTCCCCGTAAGAAGGAACGTTGCACTCTGTAATCCCCTGTTGCTTGCATGCTTCTACATCAATATGGTCGAAGCCCGTGGATCTTGTGGTTATCAGTTTCAAATTTGGAATTTCTTGAAGGAGTTGCTCGTCGATTTTAGAGTAGATGAAGACCGAAACGGCATCAAAGTCTTTTATTTGCATGGCATTTTCCAGACTTAGTTTTTCATTTGAGAACTTCAGTAAGCGATCGTTCTGCTTCTTTTTCAGGTATTCTTCTTCCCAGTCTTTTACTTCGGAAAAATGCTATTCTCATGTTTTCCACTTACCTAATAGATTATGAGTAACCTGTTAAATAGCCATTTGTGAGGAAATGTTCGTTTAGTGACGTCATTGTAATTCTGCAATGCGAGCATGAACCGTTTTGAAAAGCTCCTTCCTCAAGTTTTCATCTGAGGACAATGCTCTAATCTGATCAATTCTCTTGGCTAGTTCTTCATCGCCAATAGTGGTTCTGAACCATTTTTGAAAATCTTGACGCTGAAAATGGAACATGACAGACTGAATGGGTATTATTTGGAGTTTTTCAGCGAACTCAATAGTGCCAATAGCAGTTATTCCAGTATATTTTCCGTGTTCTGTGAAAAAATGAAATCCGTTTTCAAAGGGCATGGTTTTGAGTAGGTTTAGGTTTTTCTGTTTTTCTATAGTTTGTTTTTTGGTCATTATCACCTTGGGCAATATACGCGCACGACCATAATGCTAGGTGAACATCAGGAAGCGCCTTATAACTTTTTAGCGCGTGCGCTTCTTCAATTAATATCTGAGGATGAAGTTTGCTCGGCCATCAATGTGGAGTTGGATAGTATTTGCCATTAACGCTAGCGCGCGTAAATCCTTTTGACCAGCCAAACGTTGAAAGCTATAAGGAGGAAACCCGGAAGATATTGCAGAAAAATGACACTAACTACGTTGAAAGATCTCTTGAATCAAGTCCTGATAATAATTGAATATCAGCTACCGAAACTGCGAGCGCTAACCTAAGAATTCATTTTACTGTGTTTTTCTTCCATGATGTTGTGTTTATCAAGTATTCGAAGAACCTCTGCAACACTCCACGCTTGGGAAGTGGTGCCTTAGCGCAGCGCGCGTAAGGAGGATCGCCAGAAAACACTTCTGGAAGGGACTTATAGGGACTTTCCACACAAAACCTTACAAGTGGACCGATGTTCCGGGTCATCTCATGGCGAATAGACGCAGTGCTTTCCCCTTGATAGAGGCGAATGCTTGCCAAAGCATCACAATAGGGTCCAATTAGCCACGGCCAAGCAGTGCCTTGATGGTATGCCAGATCTTTTTCATTCATAGGTAGATATGTATCATAAATCCCTCTATAATGAGAATCCCTAGGAGAAAGTGTACGTAATCCTCCAGGCGTCAGCAAATCTTTGCGTGCTGATTCAACTACTCCTATCTGTCGGTTCTCAGGAAGTAGGTCTCCACCGTGACTCACAGCGATAACCATGTTGGGTCGGATTGCCCCTCATGAGGGTCTCCTTCAATGACATCTAGCAAAGCGTTTTCAGACGGATTCGCGCGCGCTGCAGGAAAGCCCACACCGATTGTAAAGTCGCGATTCGTAGGTCAAGCATGATTGTCGGTAACCAGCGCTATACCCCGAAAAAACCGCCTGGAACCTTCAATCAGTGGAAGTCATTCGTTCAGGGTCTGTGGAAAACAATGTCACCATGATCGAGCAGTTTGTAGAAATAAACCTTCAAGAAATCAGTAACCACGAAAGCCGCAAGCGCGTAGCCCCAGACAATTGCCGCTAGTCCCCAGCCAATAGGTGAGACAAATATTCCATAAACCACCACCAAAGTCGCTAACAACTTGGTAACAACTGCCGACCAGAAGAGAAGACCAGCTGGTCTGATAGACCAAAAGTGACCTCTTGTGCGGGTTACGAAGATAGTCAAGTGCCCAGCGACCGCTAACTTGAGAAAGATGAAGGCCTGAAGCGTGTCAAGAGGCAATTTCAAAACGACATTACCGATATAGAATATCAGGAATGATACGAAGACGCCGACGATTCCCAAGAGCGACGATACTGTCAAAACGGTTCTCATGTTCCATCTTTCAGGTTTGTTTGAATACTTGACGTTGTCGTAGGCGATCGCCATTATGGGGACATCATTAAACAGAGCCAATAGAACTATCATAACCGCGTTAACAGGATAGAAATTGAACACAAGAATAGATGCAACAATAAAGAATAACACTCGGATGGTTTCTGCTATGCGGTACAGGGAATAGTTGTTCATGCGTTGGAAAGTCTTACGGCTCTCCTTAATGGCGTCAATAATAACCGACAAGCCAGGCTTAGTGAGCACTATATCCGCTGCTGATTTAGCGGCGTCAGTAGCACCTGCAACGGCTATTCCAGCATCCGCCTCTTTTAACGCAGGTGCATCATTGACTCCGTCGCCAGTCATACCCACAATGTGACCCTTGTTTTGAAGGAGTTCAACGATGTGGTACTTGTGTTCAGGGAAAACTTCCGCGAACCCGTCGGCTTGTTCCACTGTCTTCCGGGCAAGCCTCTCATGTTGACCCAAGAAAGCTGCGGGCAGAGCGATGTTTGTTCCCAAATTTACTTCTCGAGATATCTCTTTAGCAATGGCTATATGGTCGCCCGTTACCATCTTAACTTGAACACCCATTGACTGAGCAGTTTTTATGGTTTCAGCAGAGTCCATACGTGGAGGATCATAGAGAGCTATCAAACCAACATACTGCCAATTTCCGTTTTCATCGGTTTTTCCCACGCCGAGGGCACGTTGTCCTTTCAAAGCGAATTGATTTATATCTTCTTCAACTTTGTCTGAGAGGTCCTTTTCGGCTGAAACGAGTTTGAGGATAACTTGCGGTGCACCTTTTGATACTTTGAACTTATTGCCTTTATCATCCTTAATTGTGGCTTCAGTGCGCTTAACAACTGGGTCAAAGGGTTTAAACTCAATTTCCTCGTAGTCGTTCAACATCGAGGCGACCGATGACTGCGTTTTAGTCTTAGTGATAATGGCGTTGTCAATAGGGTCTTTGTCTTCCTCTCTCGAGGCTAAGGAGCCAAATAAGAGGACATCGGCATCTTTGTATCCATTTGACGGTTTGACATCGGCTATTGTGAGTTCGTTTTTTGTTATGGTTCCGGTTTTGTCGGCGCACAGAATGTCCACTCCGGACATCTCTTCGATGCTTGCAAGTTTACTGACGATTGCTTCTTTTTTTGCGAGGGCTATGGCGCCTATCGCCATTGTCACTGATAGTACAGCTGGAAGCGCAGCCGGTATGGCGGCTACTATTAAGATTAAGGCAAACTGAAGTGTGTTAACCACGCTTTCTTGACGAAAAAGGGCGACCAGAAAAATGAGTGCTACCAACGTTACAGCAAGAACAATCAGGTAATCGCCTATTTTGACGACGGCTTTTTGGAAGTGGCTCTTGGTTCGGGCTTGCTCTACGAGTTTTGCGGTTTTACCGAAATATGTACTCATCCCTGTGGTGACGACTAGGGCGTTCATTTCTCCTTGTCTTACAATGGAGCCCGAGTAGCCAACATCCGAAGCATGTTTTTCTACGGGTAAAGATTCGCCTGTTAATGCCGACTGATCAACTTGCAGATAGTCGCCTTCAAGTAGTTTGATGTCGGCTGGTACAATGTCGCCCAAGCGAACACGCACTACATCGCCTGGAACAAGTTCTCCTGCAGGTATCTCAGCCCATTTGCCATCACGTAGCGCACGTGCTTTAAGGGCTAGCCTCTGCTTTAGCAGTTCGATGGCGTTGTCTGCTTTGCGTTCCTGCCAGAACCCGACCACAGCATTTAGCATCAGCAGGGCAAAAATGATTCCGAAGTCTTCCCAGTGTTGTATGACAGCCGAAAGGATGACGGCAGCTTCGATCATGAAGGGAATTGGGCCCCAAAAATACTTGAGGAACTTCACGAATGGATTGACTTTCTTTTCAGTAATCTCGTTAGGTCCAAACTTGGAGAGTCGATTCTGCGCCTCTGAGGAGGTAAGGCCAGTCTTGTTTGTTGATAGAGTGCTGAATAATTCTTCAGTAGACGCTTTTTTTGCATCTTCAGTGGTAACTGGTTCGTTTTCCATGCGGTCCTCATCCTATAGACATATGAAAGCGTTAATTCCACGAAAACTACTTTTCTTTAGCCTAAACTAGCTACTTAAGTTTTTGGCTCCCTTAATTTGCGGTAACATATTTTCATATTGTTTCAACCTATTAACTTGCTTTAACAAGAAACTGGAAGCAAAATGCTTGAGAAAAAAACAGTTGTTTTTCCCTTACCTTTTAAAGGTAGGTGTCTGTGGCGTACTTTCGCATCATTCGATGCGTATTGAAGTAATACGCGACTTTGCCTA
>CAZJQR010000092.1:0-8747 GCA_964548345.1 uncultured Candidatus Bathyarchaeia archaeon
ATCTTCAAGGCTGTCAAGTCTTACTTCTATTAAATCCGCGTGAGCAGCTTCCGCTTTTTCGATTAGCCGCAGAGCTTCCAATACGGTTTTGGGGAGAATGGACACGCAGATTCTAGTGATCAACGTTCTATCACCGTTTCGTCAGGCACGGCTACGCCGAAATGTCTGCCTCCACTCGTGGCTATGTGGGCTAAAACTTCGTCTCCAGCTTTCAATTCTGTCACTGGCTTCGACCCTTTCGCGGTCATGAGCCTTATGGTTTCGGCGTTTTGGAGTATGGTCTTGATTTTCTTTCCTTCGGCTTCGGCTTCTATGAGGATTAAGGGTCTGAGTTCGATTTTTACTCTTCCGACGCTTGTGGGTCTCGTTTTTCCGTTTCTGTTGACTATGAGGACTTCGTCGCCTGCTTTCAGCTCTGACAGGTACCGCGTTTTCTGCTGGGACGCCAAAGTGTACATGGAGAGGGAGCCAGCGTTAACCCTGAAAGGTCGAGCTTGCACGTAAGGGTTTTCGTGCACTTCTGCCTCGACGAGGAAGAAGCCTGCAGCTTGGACTCCGATGAGCAGTCCTTCACCTGGTGCCATGAGGTCGCAGGTGTCCACGCAAACTCTTGCCCCAGTGCTGATTTGCTTTACAGCGGTGACTTTTGCAGGAACCATCTCGATTTTTGGAGTTTGCTTCTTGACGAGTGCAACGGCTTTCATGAGTTCATCAGCGTTTGACGCTTGAAGCAGAACGCCGTCTGTTCCCAACTCCAGTGTTTCCAAAACCAGTTTGGCATCTTCAGCGTTTGACACTTCAGCTATTAGCTTGGTTTTGCCGCGGGTTCTTGCGATGAGGTTTTCTAGGGGGATGACACGCCAATCAAGGCAGTTGATGATTATGTAGTCTGCTGAGAGTTCTGCTGCTTTTACAGCGGTGTTCTCGTCTTCTTTTCCTTTTATGGTTATTTTCAGGGCTACTTTTTTGCCTTCGTTTTTCAGACGCTTAATCGCATTCTCGTCAAAGCTGTTGAGAACTTGTATGTCGCCTTCGTTTTGGCGGCTGTGTGCTTGTATGCCCTCAAACATGACATCGGCGTGTTCATCGGCAAGTTTTAGCAGTTTGGCTTTTTCAGGAGGAGAGAGAGTTTGTGCAATTTCGACCCAAAGTTCCTTCAATGGGCGTCACCTAGAATTTTTAGTGCTTGCTCAACTGAGACGCCTTTGTGCACTATGGCGGATAGCGCTTTGACCATGAGAGCTGAATTTTTGTGTTGGAACACGTTTCTTCCGATGGAGAGTCCTGAGCCACCAGCTTTTATGGACTCGTATGCCGTCTGGAGGATTTCCTGTTCAGTTTTGCATTTTGGGCCGCCTGCGATTATGACTGGTACTGGGCAGCCTTCCACGACTGTTTTGAAGGTTTCGGTGTCGCCTGTGTAGTTTGTTTTGATGATGTCTGCGCCGAGTTCTGCGCCTAGTCTAGCTGCGTGCGCAACAACGTCAACGTCGTGTTCGCTTTTGATTTTTGGTCCTCGTGGGTACATCATGGCGAGGAGGGGCATGCCGTAAATGTCGCATTTGTCTGCGACTTTGCCGAGTTTTTCGAGCATTTTGTCTTCTTCTGGTGCGCCGACGTTGATGTGCACTGAGACTGCGTCTGCTCCTATGCGGATGGCTTCTTGTACGGTGCATACTTGGACTTTGTTGTTTGCGTTGGGAGTCAGGTTCGATATGGCTGAGAGATGCACTATCAGCCCAGCGTTGTCGATGTCTACTCGTTTGGCTATGCCTTTGTTGAGGACTACTGCGTCAACACCGCCTTTCAGCAGTTGGTTGATGATGTTTTGCATGTTGGTTATGCCTTTGATGGGTCCCATGCTTACGCCGTGATCCATGGGCACTATTACGGTTCGACTGTCTTTTTGCAGGATTCTTTTTAGTCGTCGTTTTTTACCTTGGTTCATAGGTTTTCAATCCTTTTTGTTATGGTTTTTTTGGTTGTTAATGGTTCTCGTAGGGAGTTTCTGATTAGCTGTAAGGCTTTTTCGCGTTCGCTCCAGTCTACGAAGAGCAGTATGCTTGATGTGATTGTTAGGATGCCGTAAATGTTTATCTGGTTGACTCTTAGGGTTTCGGAGATTTTTCCGATGATGCCATGGGTTTCTTCCAGCCCAACGCCGCTGGTTTGCAGAAACGCAAGGTCTTTCTTCACTGCCATGGCTATGGTTTCCGCGTTGCCCAGTATTATAGTGTGGATTTCGTTGATGAGTTTATCTGGGTTTTTCTCTTGGGAAACATACAGGATGACGGAGTTGGTGTTCATTGACATGCCCAACAGTGACGCTTGGGCTTCTGCCTTTTCAACCATTTCCAATATGATTCTGGGTTTTTCCGAGACTCTTTGGCCGATTATGGTTATTTCAGCTACTGGTAATGAATGGGCTATTTCCACGTCAAGTTCGGTTGCCAAGGCTCCTGTAATTAATGTGCCTTTCTGGCTCAGGTTGCCGTGAGCGTGGTTTATTACTTTCACGTTTATGGATTGGGGTTTGTACTTCAAGGCTTTGCTGTGAATGAATTTGGCACCTGAATCGGCTAGACCCACCAAAGTGCTGACGTCTATTTCTGAGAGCATTCGGGGGTTGACAACTATTTTTGGGTCACCAGACATTATTCCGTCAGCGTTAGTTACCAGAAAAACTTCGTCGGCGTTTAGGGCTTGGGCTAGGATGAAAGCGGTGGTGTCGCTTCCGCCACGTCCTAGGGTGGTGATTTTGCCGTCTAGCGTTCTGCCGACGAAACCAGCGATTACGGGTACGATGCCTTTTTCTATTATGGGGAGTATGCGTTCTCGGATTCTTTTTTCGCATTCTTCCAGAAGTGGGTTGGCGTTGGAGAAGTTTGCGTCGGTTATTATGGGCCACCTGTCGTCCAGTGGATCCAAGTAGCAGGAATGTACGTCGTTGGTTCTGAGTGCGGCTGCGAATATGCGTACGCTTGTGCGTTCGCCCATGGCGAGTATGTCGTCTAGTTCGTGTTTCTCCAGTTTTCCGTTTGAAGTGTTTTTCATTGTGTTCATGAGGAGGTCGGTTGTTTTGCCCATGGCTGACACTACCACTACGATTCGTGTGCCTTTCGCGGCTTCGTTTGCCACGGCGGCGACAGCCTTTGATAGCTTCTCGTGATCGGCTAGGCTGGAACCGCCGAATTTGACCACAATTTTTTTGCAGGAATTTTCATTTTTCATTAATTTAACCATCCTTGTGCCCAGAAACCTTTTCAAAAATTTTTGTTAGGTCTGGGCTTAGTTAAAATAGTAATAAAAGTAATAGCCGAAGCTAGAGAACAGTGAAGAGCATCTTTCTTTTTTTAGCGTTTGTGTCATTGCAGCTTCGAACCTGTTGAATGAGACGTTGCTACGCGAATAAAAGCGTTTCGGAAAACACACATCGAAAATTCATATCAGAGATAAACACGCAGAGCTTTGGCGGGAGAGCTGAGAAAGTAAATTGATAACTTTTAGTTACGGAATGTACTTTTTTGTTACTGCTGGTTATTCGTTGGATGGATATTCTGGCGGGGCTTGACTGGAAGCACCACGATTTTTCAACATGCTATTGGGCGTTTTCCGCGCCAATACGGACCTACCCCCTATAGTTTCTACAATGAACCTCTATTAGGCTCCTATTATGTTCCAAATAGGATGACTTGTCAAGAACCGCGGCATAGGTCATTTGGGCTATTCCAAGAAACGCCGCCGTGAAAGGCTAGTCAGCTAGTTTTAAATGCTAGTCCTGAAAAGAAGGCGATTTTCTTGTCTTGCTTGGAAATTGTAATGTGGTACAGCCCGAGCGTTCTTCCGTCGGACACCCTGACCGCTTCAGCTGTGATCGTGTCGCCTTCAAACGCGGGTTTCAGGAAGTTTATGCTTACCTGAACCGCGACCGCAACCTTGTCCCCATAGTTCGAAGCCTCCGCAAAGGCGCAGTCTCCCAGCGCAAAAATGACTCCGCCGTGAGCGGCGTCCAGAGAGTTCGTGTGTTTTTTCGTTATTTTCAGCGACAGCTTTGCGTAGCCGTCTTTCACTTCGAGAACTTTGACGCCTAAGTGCTCCCGGAAATTATCGGTACCTTTCATTTTTCTTTCACCTTTTTTGTTTCGTCCTCGCGCAAATAATCGTATAATTTATGGAGTAGAGAGGTAATTCCTTTTGGGAGGAATATAACCACTACGATAAGGAAAAGTCCTAAGCCCACGAATTGTAATGATGGCCCAACAGTGCTCACTCCTGGAAAAAGGGGATTCAGGGGTTGCAGAAGCGGGTATGCGAGGGGGGCGAAAGAGTCAATGGAGACTATTATGATTGACCCAATGATTGGTCCTTCTATGGTGCCTAATCCGCCGATTACTGCCATAATTAGCGGGAGAAAAGAGTTTTCAGCGCTAAAAATATCATTTTGAATGAAAAGTTGGGATTCCGCCAAAAGGCCGCCTGCCAAACCCGCGAAGAAAGTACTTATGATGAACGCTAACAGCCTGTATTTTGCCGTATTGATGCCAATCATCTTTGCTTCAAGCTCGTTCTCACGAATAGCTTTGAAAGCGAAACCCCATTTGGACTTCATCACCCAGAAAATGGCTACGATAGAAGATGTAACTATCGCCAAAGTACCATAATAGAAGGGTAAAACTTGGGGAAGGAAACTGGGCGTGGCAAACCCAATCATACCCCCAAAAACGTCGTCAAACTCGCTAACTATAGTAACTATAATTATTGAAAAACCGAAAGTAACCATCGCCAAGAACCACGACTTCAACCTCACGCATGCGAGACCGACCAGGAGCCCAAGGCCTGCTGATAACAAGCCACCTATGAATAATCCCACGATTGGAGGCACTCCAAGTCTAATAGCCACCAGAGCTGAGGCGAAGCCACCTATGCCCAAAAAAGCCGCATGACCCAACGAACCCTGCCCAGAATAAGCTAAAAGATTCCAGCTTGAGGCATAAAGCGCAAAAATAATCATTGACATGAAGACGTGACCAACTAAGTATGGGCTTCTCACGAAAAGCGGGAGAACCGTTACAAAAACTAAAGCAACTATCGCAAACTGAAACTTGCGCGATTTAAGAGCCTCTGTCAATATTGCTTTGAAATCCATTTACTCACCTTTTTCGCCGAAAAGCCCCGTCGGTCTGATGACCAACACTATTATTAACAAGGCGAAAGCAACAGCGTCTTGCCACGTTCCATTCGTCAAATAACCTGTTGCGTTTTCAGCAATGCCGTAAAGTAAGCCACCTATTACCGCGCCTGGTATGCTGCCTAGTCCGCCTAGTATGATGATTGCGAAAGCTTTGATTGTGGGTAACGCTCCTATAGCTGGATTGAAGGGAAGAATTATTCCGTAGAGTGCGCCTGCGGCACCTGCTAATGCTGCACCAACCGCGAAAGTGAAAGTGTACACTCTGTTAATGTTTATGCCCATCAGCATGGCTGCATCGCTTTTTTGGCTGGTTGCTCTCATAGCTAGGCCAATCTTCGTTTTCTTTGTTAGTAGCACTAACCCAATGAGTATTACGATCACAATTACTATGGCGAGTATTCGGTCGTAGCTTAGCAGCACTTCGCCGAGCGGGAGGCTGAGACCGCTGAGAGGGCTAGGTATTTGGATGTTGTAGTTTTCCACCCACAAGAGGGTAGCAAGATTTTGAAAGACGTAAATCAGTCCAAGGCTGATAAAAATTTCGTTCAGTTTCTCCGTTCCACGAACCTTGCGGAAAGCGAACTTTTCAAGTAGGATTCCAATCAAAGCCACTGCACCCATCGACACAAGAATAGATACATATGGGTTCAATCCAGCTATCGTTGTCACTTCGTAGGCTACGAAAGCTCCAACCATCAACAATTCGCCATGAGCGAAATTAACTAATTTCATGACGCCGAAAATAAGGTTCAGTCCCGTCGCTAAAAGAATGTAAATGCAGCCATTCACGACCCCGAAAAGCAGAGCCTGAGCCAATCCAGAGGAAATAGTAAGAGGTATCATACTAGTCAGCTTCACGTATTTTCTCAAGTTGACTATTTAAAATGTACGTGATAAATCTGAAAAGAAAAAGTGGAGCTAAGAAGCCTATGGGCTTCCAGGCTCATAGTCTGGGGGCAAAGCGAAATCGGCTTGTTTGAATGAGCTTATGCCGGGCATAGAGTCAGGGTAAACTACGTGAGGCTTCAGTTCTCCGGGGTCTGGAAGCCAAATTAGCTGTTCAATGAAAGTCTTTGGCAAAATCTCGTGATAGTTGGTGCCAGTGCTAAACGTTATTTTCTCGTTTTCCATTATTAGCAAGCTTTGCGGCATATCTGTGGTTTCCAATGCATCTTTAACGTCTGCTTTGTTCACTGTCCCTGCTCGCTCGATAGCGTTTTTGGCAATGTAAACTGCGTCGTAGGTATCAGCGCCTAGCATTCCAGGAATCTTGCCATCAAACTTTGCCTTATAGTTCTCGACGTACGTCCCGACTTTCTCCAGATACCAAGTGTCCCCTTGCCACTGCGTTGCAATTTTTGATTCTAAGATTTGGAAAGAGCCAGTTTCACCCAGAAGCGAATAGTATTGTGGGTCCTCACAGATTTCGACCCCGATGTAAATTGAGTTTAATCCAACATCATTTATTCCTTCTTTGACGACCTCAGCTGTGTCTGCAGTGAAGCCTGCAACGTAGACTGCGTCAGGTTTGCTCTCTTTGACGGAGATAAGTGGCGACTGGTAAGTTGTGGCAGTGGTCCCATAGGACACGTTTGCAACGACCTCGATTGGTAAATTATCCTCCGCTATTATGCTTGAGGTAACGTCCCTCACTCCTCTTCCGTACCCATCGTCACGGTAAAGAATTGCAAGCCTGAGTTTTCTGGCGGTATCAAAGCTGTAGGTTGAATCAAGTGTCGGCTTTACGCTGTCTGCTAAGAAGTGGGCAACCGTCGTGCTATAGTCGGAAATTGTTGTGCAATAGTGGAACATGTAACTCATTCCTTCAGCATCAGGAATGTGCAACGCGTTATCTTCAGGTAGACTGCCTCTTCTCGTTACAAGGTTAAACGACGCGCCCGTTATTATGTATGGAACACGATTTGTAATTGCTGGGATTTGACCGTTAAGAGTTCCGGCAGTCGTAGCTCCACCGATGAGAAGATCAACACCCTGATCGGTAATTGCGCGGGTCACGGGACCAGGCGTGCTTCCAGCGGCATCATCCACGGTGTCGACCAGCACCAATTCGAGGTCTACGTTTGTGTTCCATTCATTAACCCGTACGCCTCCAGCGGCGTTGATTTCGTCGATTGCAAGTTGAGCTGCTCGTTGAATGTCTTGACCTTCCACAGTCTGCATCCCTGCGACGATTCCTACTTTGATATTTCGAGCTTCAGCTGATGGCACTTGTGTTAACTGCCAGCCTGCAACAATGCCAGCGACAGCAATGATGGCAACTGCTATGACTATAATTAGCTTCTTTTGCATAATTCCTTCTCCATTTTCTTCGCTAATATGAAGCGAAGTGTTAATAAAATTAACCCAACAAAACGCTTTCGCGACCCAGCTGAAAAGCTTGCAAATTAATACTATGATACTTCTCCTTTAACCTGCCACAAATAGCCTTTTCTAACGTCTCTTTCTTAATCGGGTTCTCTGACAGAGCGGAAAGAGCACCAAGCAAAACAGTGTTAACCACAATCGGGTTTCCCAGTTTGACAGCAATGCCCACTCCGTCAACCTCATGAACCTTAAGCGCTTTTTTCCTTACCAAACCAACCAAGTCCTCGGGCTTCCGAGGCTCAGTTGACCCTTGAAGCGCACAGTTGGGAGGTATATACTTGGTGTTCATAACCACCGTGCCTTCCGCCTTAAGCATCGGCAGCACCCTAGCAGTCTCAAGCATCTCAAACCCCAATATCACATCGGCTTTTCCCCGCTCAATCAAAGGAGACTCCACCTTCTCGCCAATTCTAGCGTACGCGACTATGGAGCCGCCCCTCTGAGCCATCCCGTGCACCTCCGCTTTCGCCACATCAAACCCATCCAGCAAAGCGGCTTCACAGAAAATGTCGCTTAAAACAACCACGCCTTGCCCTCCGATGCCGGAGAAAACCAAGTCCCACTTCATCCTAGCCCGTGCTCCTTATCGCGTCGAAGGGGCAAACTTGCTCACAGACACCGCAGCCCCAGCAGAGAGTCGGATCAATCTCCGCTCGCTCCGCAGTTAAGGAAATAGCGGGACACCCAAAAACTTTCACGCACTCACCACACGAATTGCATTCCTCCAAAACCTCCCGCGCCGGACCCCTCTCAATCTTAAGTGGGCAAGGGCGCTCAGAAATAATCACCGAAGGACCCCGATAATCAAACATCTCCCGTATCACTTTAGTTGTTCCCTTAATGTCGTATGGGTCAACAACCTCCACCTTGTCAATGCCGAGCCCTCGCGCGACATCACGAAGCCCGACCATCTTCGCGTCCTTGCCCATGGCGGTTTTGCCCGAACCAGGCGTCGGCTGATGCCCAGTCATAGCCACCACATGATTATCCAAAATAACCACGCACACGTTCGCTTTGTTATAAGCTATGTTAAGCAAACCAGGCATGCCAGCATGGAAGAAAGTGGAGTCACCTATAACCGCGAACACCTTATCTTTAACCCCAGCGTGAAACATGCCTGCCGCCTGCGAAACCCCCGCGCCCATACAAAGACACGTCTGAACAGTATTCA
>CAZJQR010000093.1:0-2098 GCA_964548345.1 uncultured Candidatus Bathyarchaeia archaeon
CCGAACAAACTTGCAAGGAAACTTTAGCGAATGTAAAGAGCGCTACCCTAATGCAATTTAGAGTAATTAGAGAACATGAGGAAGTACTTCTTTGAAAAGAGCAAAACCTCCTGTTAGTGCAAGTGTATTAATTTGCGTTAAAAACGCCGAAAAGTACATATGCGATTGTTTAAGTTCGATTCTAAACCAGACTTACACCGACTTCGAGATTGTAATAATTGAGGAATTTGACAGCGATGATAAAACACAAAAAATAATAGAGACTTTCAAGGACAAGCGAATACGATATTTTAGAAATGCCAAATGGCTTGGAATTTCAAAGAGTAGAAATCTTAGCGTAAAGTGCGCAAAAGGAGCATACGTTTTCTTCACTGACGGCGACTGTGTTGTTTCACAAGATTGGATTGAACAGGGGCTAAAGTCACTAAAACTTAAGGATTGCGTTGGCGTGGAAGGAAAGAGCTACAATGTTTCTAAAGAGTATAAGCCAACTTTTTCCGATCACATTTATAAAATGAACCGCGGCGAATTCATGACTAACAACATGGCCTACAGAAAGAGCGTCGTTGAACGCGTTGGCGGCTTTGATGAAAGGTACAGCTTCCATGAAGACAGAGATCTCGCTCTCCGAATTCAAAAATTCGGCAAAATAAAATTTAATCCAAATATGAACGTATTCGTTCAACAAGAGACTCTTACTCCAAAGGGCCTCATTAAGAGATCTGATGCTCTTAGAAACAAAGTTTTTCTTTTCAAAAGGTTTAGAGAAAGAGATTTCATGATGTGGCGTATTGCCGAACCGTTGAGTTTACTTAAAATACTCTTTCCACCTTTAATATTTTCAAGTTTAATCTTCAAGAAGTTTAAGAACTCAAATGACTTCAAATTAATACCGTTCGTGTACATCTATGTAATCTGCCAACGATTGCGTCTGTGGAAGGAGTGTGCAAGAGAAAGAGTTTTCATGATATAGCTCGCTCACAAATACACAGCTAAAACGGACGAGATAAGAGTTGCAACAAATCTGGTTCCTACTCGTTTGATCATAGGCCTTTAATATCGCGCTTTGTCGGAACTTCCACCTTACCTGCTCGGAAAATTAAAATCTTGCCTTGAGATTGATTGAGACAAGTAAAAGCGACCTTAATTCATATAAAACAAATAACAAATGTACGGAGAAATAAAAAAATTGAGCCGTGGGAAGCCTCGCGTAAGTATCGGTATGCCAGTTTTTAACGGTGAGAAATACCTCAGAGAGGCATTAGACTCTATCATGGCTCAGACGTTTAAAGATTTCGAGCTAATTGTCTCGGATAATGCATCTACAGACCATACCCAGCAGATTTGCCTCGATTATGCAGCCAAGGACAGTCGCAT
Organism: uncultured Candidatus Bathyarchaeia archaeon; assembly: GCA_964548345.1. Classification (GTDB taxonomy): domain Archaea; phylum Thermoproteota; class Bathyarchaeia; order Bathyarchaeales; family Bathycorpusculaceae; genus SG8-32-3. The sequence goes on from CAZJQR010000093.1 coordinate 1,378, forward strand.
GCACTATCATCGTAATAAGAAGAATCTTGGTGCGCCCAAGAATTACAATCGCACTTTTGAATTGTCCTCGGGCGAGTACTTTAAATGGGCTGCATTCGATGATGTGTTTGCTCCCGAGTTTTTAGAGAAATGTGTTAACATGCTTGATAAGGATCCTTCAATTGTTGGATGTTATTGCAAAACCGGCAGAATTGACCAAGATGGCAATTTTTTGGGTTACTACAATGAAGGTCTCTTGCGGAAAACAAATTCGCCAAAGCCACATGAACGCTTTCGTGACTTGCTGGGAATGTATTATCTTACGACTCCTTTTCAAGGGGTCTATCGCAAGAGTTTGCTTGCCCAGAGTCAACTTCATGGAAGCTACATTGGAGCGGACAGGAATCTTGTTGCGGAACTTAGCCTTATGGGTAGAATTTATGAAATTCCCGAATGTTTGTTTTTCTTCAGGCAACATCCTGATTCTTACACATCAATATTCTATGGCCGGGTTCGAGAAAACACAATGGATCGCCTTCGAAGGGAAACAGCTTGGTGGTTCAAAAAGGGTGGCACTAATTTCCCACACTGGAAGAATTGCATTGAATATTTTAGGTCCGTGAATCGGGTTCCACTTGGATTATATGAACGCCTTTCTTGTTATCTTCAAATATTCGATTGGGTCCTGAAACAAGGACGGCGCTTCATGGCCAAGGACATCTTGCTCTTCCTGTTGCAACAT
>CAZJQR010000093.1:2108-2567 GCA_964548345.1 uncultured Candidatus Bathyarchaeia archaeon
ATGCAAGCCATTCCCACGAACTTGAGCGCGAAAGCGAAATCTAAACTCATGTTTTTTGTTGAAATTGAATAATGGTCAATCAAAGGAAAATTCAATAGTCAATTCTCATGGAGTCGACTTGATGTTATTTGTAGTAAGAAAAGACGTAAGGCTTTCACTGAAGACAGATTTTATTGTGCATCTCCTCAAGAATTCCAATGAAGCACAGATTTTTTATGTTTTCAAGAATGAGAGTGAAAAATTTAGAGAGGAATGGTGCAACAATTATGTTCAATTACCCTCTTCCATTAGGGGAATTATAACGTACTATTTACTTTTGATGATGAGAAGCCCAGAGGAATTTCGTAATGCGTTAATGAGGCGTTTGTCGCTAACAGAGTTTAGACGTGTACTTCCTGCACACGGTTTCTTGGCAATGCTTAGACGCTCTCTATATCTGCGTTTTGGCACTTCAGCACG
>CAZJQR010000093.1:2577-8694 GCA_964548345.1 uncultured Candidatus Bathyarchaeia archaeon
AGTCTGCTAATGTCCATACTTAAAAAAATGAAATTCCGCGAAGTTTTTCTGATCGACGAGTTTGTTAGCCTAAATTGCCTTGAACTTAAGAAGCTAAGACTTCTCGGGTCTATCATTTATGTGTCTCAAGATATAGCTTACAACCAATATGGTTTTAAAGATAATTTCATCGCAAGAAAATTAATGTTCCGTCTGGAGCGAGATGCAATCGCTAATGTGGATTTGGTTGTAGCTTGTAGCGAAATGGAGAGACTTAAATATCTCGAAATGGGAGCTAAAAAAGCAGTTTTTTATCCCAATATTTATCCAACCGAGGAATTTGAACCATGTCAAAAAGACGAAATGCCTAGTATAAGCATAGTTTTGCGAGACCATTGGGGATTCAGAGCTGAGCACTCCTTGAGAAAGATTTTCAAAGCTTTGGCATGTCTTGATAGGCAAATTAAAGTTTATTTGATAGGAGTGAAACCTCCAAAAGTTCCCGAGAACATAATTCTGGAATATCATGAGTTTATACAGAGCAAATTGGATTACCTAAGGCTACTTAGCAAATCATGGATTGGCATAAACGTGGGTATTCATATGGCCGGAACCAATGAAAGAAAATATGATTATGCCGAGGCCGGGCTAGTGGTCTTTTCAGATACACTTGGTGTTCGAGGAGATTTGCTACCAAATGAATACGCCTATGTTGATAGTTACGATTTGGCAGCTAAGCTGGACCAATTGTTGGAATTTGACAAAAAGATTCTAATAAAAATGGGGAAAGAAAACCGAAATCAAGCACTTTCATTGGCTGAGAAAGAGCGACGCAAGATGTTTGATAATATCTGCAAAATAATTTTTGATTTTGAGAGCCGATAAATCTTGCTAACAAATTTAATGGTGCCCAGATACCTTTGTCGAAAGAAATGCGAATATCAGAAGGAATTTCGCACTGGCAATACTAAAGTTACGTGAAAAGAAATCGCAAATCCATTAATGACTAACATGGAAAGATTGAAACTTCGATTGATTAATACGTAAACTAACCTGAATTTTGCAGTCCAAAATATTGCAGAATCAACCCGGATAGCTTTTTTGTGGAAAACGCGTAGAATGCTTTCTCACCTAGCAAGAAATGTTTGATTTTTTAATAGTCTGAAAGAAACCTTTTATTCGGTGCTTTTCCGTTTATTTTTGTATCGATAGGTTTTCCTTCAACAACCTGTCAGATTTCCTATTCCAGAAGATTTAATACCCTTTTGCTCCTCAACTTTACTTTACAACGGGCATTTGACCTGTCTATGAGGGTGTAATATGGACAACTTATGTGATTTGTAATGTTAAATAATGTAGGACTATATAGTCTGCAAGATTGGAATGATGTTAATAGTGAACACTGAAAAAATGGAGTTTCTAAAGAGCGTTCTAGCCTGTCCGCAATGCTCAAGTACCCTTCTGGTAGAAACAAACGCGGGTATTAAATGCACTTCATGTAATACTCAGTTTGAAGAAACAGAAAACGGACAGATTGACTTTCGTTTAAAAAGAGAAAAAAAGGTTTCTGTTCCATTCGTTATTTCTCCTTCTAATTATACACCTAATGAAGACTTGTTCAAAGTACTGCCCTTGAATCTGAAACGTAAAAATGATGTTGGAAAACCGACCTTCCTTTCAAAGGAAATGGCAAGCTACATACCTCGTCCTTCGTCGAAGGCAAGTATGATGCTAGACTTAGGATGCGGTGACACGAGACATAGGTCGAACTTTGAACAAATGGGCTTTAAGTACGTGGGTCTAGATTATGATTCACAAGAGGCAACATTATTAGGCGATGCCCACGCCCTGCCCTTTAGGGCTGAATCATTCGAGTTTCTTTTTAGTTTTGCGGTTATTGAGCATCTACGTTTTCCTTTTGTAGCAATAGATGAAGCCTACCGAGTATTGAAACATGGCAGTAGATTTATCGGCTCGGTCGCATTTCTTGAACCTTTCCATGGTCAAAGTTTTTACCATCACACTCATTATGGTCTGTTGAACTGCTTAGAGCATGCAGGCTTCAGCATTGACTATATTTCTCCAAATACATCATGGGACGTATTGACAGCTCAAGCTTCTATGGGTCTTTTTCCAAAGTTGCCAAAACCCTTGGCCAAAGCTTTAGTTTTTCCGTTAAGGATGCTTACTAAGGTCTACTGGAAAGCTGGACATTTATTAAATCCCCAAGTCAAAGAAATAACCCGACTACTCTCCACAGCTGGGGCATTTCTGTTTGTTGCTTCAAAATACTAAAGACAGAAAGTAAACTTTAAGCCGAATAAGACTCTAAATGCAATTGTTCTTAAAGACCATGCCAAAAAGCGAAATAGTCTTGGAAACTGCTTACAGCCATTTACGGATTAAAATTATACACGGAATAACTTCAACTTTCAACACCTAATGCCAAAATCATATAGGTTGAACTTGAACCAGTCTAAGTCGCAGCTAATAAGTTCGACATGATTTTAAGTTGGAAAGAAGGTTATTATATAGGTCAGTTTAAAAAAAGTTAGGGTGTCTCATACGAGTCACAAATTGAGAAGGCTTGTTAAGAAAACTTCCCGATTTTACGCTAGGTACGGTATCAAGGGTTTGTATGGTGCTATAACTGGCAAATTGAAGTATATTACTCTTCCAACAATTTATAAAAACCGTTTTCTCCAGAGGATTTATAATCCAAAGCTTGAGACGGTTTTCTTGGAACTGACAAACAAATGCAATTTACGTTGTAAAATGTGCAATTGGCAAGCAAGAAAAAAGACTGGTTTTATGTCGAGGGCTTTATTTGAAAGCTGTATTGACCAGCTTTCCGATATGGAGTTAGGGGTCCTCAATTTGGAATTTGGGGGCGAAAGTCTTCTTCACCCTGATTTCAAGGCTTTTTTGAAATATGCAATTCATAAACGGGACGAAGGCAAAATTGGCGCTATAGGCTGGACCGATAATGGTATGCTTTTCAATCAAGCCATTGCTGACATAGTTGTCCTGCTCAAAGTAGACTGGATTAATTTTAGCCTTGATGGCGTAGGAAAGGTCAACGATAACATTCGATTAGGTTCTAAATATTCAGTAATAGAGAAGAACATCAAGTATCTGCTTGAGAAGCGTGGATCCGCTAAGAAACCCACCGTTTTGTTGAATATCGTCGATCATGGAAAAACTGAGGACCAAAAGTTGGAGTTTTACCGAGAATGGGTTCATCTTGTTGATGGAATAGAGCTTATACCTTCAATCCTCCCTGATAATACTTGGGAAAACAAAGATTATCTTTACCAGAACATCAAAACCGCCCATCCTCCCGCGTTTTGTAATATTCCCTTAAGCACAATGATAATTTCTTGGGATGGAAAAGTTACGGGGTGTTGTTTTGATAGCAACCTTAACCTTGCTCTCGGTGATGTTAATAAAGATTCAATAAAACAAATATGGAATGGTTCAAAGTTCCAGAATCTGAGGAAAGCCGTAGTTACAAACACCTTCTCTGTTAGTTCGCCTTGCTACAGATGTGAGTTCTGGAAAGTGAACTTTGAACCTCGGGATGAGATAATCTTGGAAGGAAAAGCCAGAATCGAATATGGTGGCACAATTCGAAAAATCCGAAGTGCATCTTAAAAGAGCACCAAGTGACTTGAAATTTTAAGAGTAGTGCTATTGCTTTTTGTTTTAAATAACGCTTTGTGTGCACTGGAGTTTAGAAGCGTTCACAAAAAAAAGAAGCTATGTGAAGATGGACATTTCCTTGCAATTCTGTTAGGAGGACCCCATAATTGTTATGGGAGTTAGTTATAAACAATCTACGATACAATGCCTCCATACGTAGCAGTGCTGCATTGAACTCTAGAAAACTCGAAACGTACCTTCGCGTGGTCTTGTCTAATAATAATCCCCAGCTGCCAATCAGAGATGCTAGTAGTATTAGGGTCTCAAATATTATACGACTGGGCGGAGGGCTTATTAATGATACATATTCTTTCTCACTTACGTATGTTGAAAAGAATGAGAAGAAAAATCTAAATCTTGTCATCAAAATTTACAGCGAAAACGTCGATCCCATCTTTAAATCATACATCCACGATCGCGACCTCAGAATGAACGTTAGAGAATGGGAGGCTCTGAAAAGTCTTGATCGTGTTGGCTTTGCTGTGCCCAAACCTTACATTTGTGAGTGCGATTCTCGATTTCTTGGTTATCCATTTCTAATAATGTCCAAGGTTGAGAAAGCTCTAACAAACAATGACGACCGTATATTTCGCTTCGCTTCATCATTGGCGCATCTTCATAATTTGGAAATTAACGGACTGGAACTTGTGAAACTTAAACCTCCAAGAGATGGATATGCTTTCGCAAGGCGTTGGCCCATTCATTTTAAACATGCTCTAAACATTGAAACCAAACATAGTGTACGACTCAAAGAAGATTTTGATTTAGCAATAGGTTGGCTTGAATCAAATGTATCTAACAACTGCTGTCCTAAATACTGTTTGATTCATGGTGATGCTCACCCTGCAAATGCTTTGTTAACCAAAGATTCACAGATCACTTTTATAGACTGGGAGGCTGCTGATATTGGAGATCCAGCGTTTGATGTGGGTAACGCATATCACATGATTAAATTTTTCAGTAATCCAAAAGATCCAGATTCTGCCGAGCTAATGGCTGAGCGTTTTCTTTCAGAGTATTCGCGAAATTACAAGGGAGATATCCGTTCAAGGCTTAAATTTTATCAAGTTGTGGGCATTCTGGGGTATGCTATTCCTTTTAGTTCCAGTCTTTCCTCTCCAATAAAAGCGTACAAATTTAACCGACTCAGAGTTTTGCCTTCAATTCCGTTTCTTAAGCTCCCACTAATTATGTTTGCTTTTCCCTTTCTTCACTGGTCTTGCGTTGCTCGACGAATAAATGCAGAAGAACAGTTAGACTGGCTAAAATACTTTGGAAATTTCATGGAAAAAACTCTTAAAAACTAATACGGAATCTTCTCATCCCGTGTTAGAGCAATGCAAGCATTAGTATTAAAAGGCTTTTTCCAAAGTTAGCTTACGTTCTTTCTGGGTAATACCAACTGACATTAAGTTAAATTCTGTAGAGCTAAGTAAAATTTCCAAAAATGTACCATATTACCCTCCATTATTCTTATATAGCATATCTAAGATGTCCTAATTTAAGGCTAGAATCTTGAGAAGCAATTCAAAACCCAATGACCTGACAAGAATTATACTTGAAGTTATAAATGAAAAAAAACCTCAATCCGTAAGACAACTTACGGGAATGTTGAACCAGAACTTCGGTTTAGCAGAAGAAGAAATAGTCGAATCTATTATGAAACTTAAAGCTGAAGGTGTAATAAAACTTGAAAATCAAACTATTCAGTTAATCACATTTATAAAATACCTAAAAACTTTTGAGGTAATTTGGTATTGGGCGACGATTGCAACAGGGTTAATGACTGCGGCCCTGGTTTTCACAATCCCAGAAAACATCTATCCATGGATCTACGCCAGAAATGTCTTGGGAGTGGTGTTTGTCTTGTTCCTGCCAGGCTATTCCTTCGTAAAAGCGTTTTTCCAAAACCACATGGTCGCCAAAACTTCTGTGGGTAATCTTGAAACGATAGAGCGTTTAACCCTCAGCATCGGCATGAGCCTAGCTCTAGTGTCCATAATGGGATTACTACTGTACTACTCCCCATGGGGGTTGAATTTGACTTCTGTAGTTCCCAGTTTGCTTGCGTTTACTTTGCTTTTCGCAACAGTAGCAGTAATAAGGGCTTACCAAGCAAAGAAGAACAACTTGAAACGAGCTTTCCAACCCCTTTAGAGCATAGCAGAAATTAACCGTAATGTTCATTTCATCTCGCACGCTGTAGTTTGATTGTCGACTGTCTACATTGACAATCAGCTCATACTAAGCAAAATCAACAAATGGAGATATAATTAATAAGGTTGATTGGCGTTTCTTTTGCTATACACAGATGCGGTACTTCCACTCTAGAAAAGCAGCCCTAAAAAAATGGCGGGTTCCACTATTGGTTGAACATATTGGCTACTTGGCGAGAGCTTACATCACGATTCTTAAATATCGTCTTGATCGAATCAA
>CAZJQR010000094.1:0-8633 GCA_964548345.1 uncultured Candidatus Bathyarchaeia archaeon
GACAAGGTCATAGCCATAGAGAAAGGCGGCTTGTTCACCAGGTTCATCGAAGAAAACGTGCACACGAAGCACAACGCCGTGCTGGTCTTGACGGCTGGCCAAGCGCCCAGGCAAACCCGCTACTTCATCAGGCGCCTGCATGATGAGCTGAATTTGCCCGTGTACATTTTCACCGACGGCGACCCGTGGGGAATGCACATCGCCATGGTCATAATCTCAGGTTCGGCGAACGCGGCGCACCTGCGGGAGTTGACCACACCTGACGCGATTTGGAGCGGCGTCTGGGCTTCAGACATCGTCAACTACAAGCTGCCCACTGACCCGCTGGACGACGTGGACGTCAAACGGCTTCACGAGCTGCAGAGAGACCCACGGTACCAAGGAGACCCGCTGTGGCAGAGAGAAATCAAAACGTTCCTGAAGATCAGGCGAAAGGCGGAGCAAGAGGCGTTCAGCCGCTACGGTTTAACTTACATTGTGGATGAGTACTTGCCGGCTAAGCTTTACGAGAAAGGTAAAAAGAAGAAGTAGGCGTTTCACTTCTTTTTTCAGAAATATGACCCATAGAGTACGCGCATCTCCGCCATAACCAAAAATCTTCAACCGTAATTGATACAAAAAAGGCTAGATGAAGACCTATCAGAAGAACATGCGGGTCTTGTAGCCTCAAATGAGCAAGAAGATTCAGAAGCATTATTCTGGTAACAATTTCCAGCCACGCGAACCCGTCAACAAATGAGTTTGAAATCGAAAGTATAAAATAACTGTTGCTGTTTTATGTAGGAAACACGTTCGGAGGAAAAGGAAAGGACGGAACAGGCATGAGCGAAGGAGACACTTTCTGGTTATCGTTAGCGGAGAAGTTTTTCGGATTGCTTCTCACAATCATCGGTGCTTTATTCCTTTATTTCACGCTCACCAGCACTGCTGCTCTTGGCGGTTTCGCTGGGCTTTTCGGTTTCTTAGGCGTCGTGGTTCTGATTATCGGCTTGTTTCTGCTTGTGGTTAGACCTCCAGAATAGCAGGTTTACTCTCTTCTTTCAACCACTATTCTGCAGTTTGCTACCAACGCGGCTATCACGCCTGACGCTGCCAGCCACGGTGCCACAACCACGCCTAAAACGCCCACAGTAGCGGGAATCTCCAGCAACTGCTTCCCCTGCTCGTTCTTCACGATTATCCTCGTGACGTTTCCTTCATGAAGCAACTCGCTAACTCGGTCAACTAGGTTGCTGCCTGAAACGCTGAATTCTTCACGTGTGACTTTAGCCACTGGAGCACCGCAGACAGGGCAGAACATGTCTTCCTCTTTCACTGGAGCGCCACACTTCGTGCAATAAGGCAAAGGTTTCACCTCATCCTGAAAGAGGATGCAACAGGCTTAAAGACGTTGCCCAACCAGAGGCTGAGTGTTTATTAAGCAAATGCTCATTTATTTTCTGTCGGTTCTGCTTAAAGGCGAAAAGCGAAAAAAGAGAAGTGCGTTTCAATGCCCATCCGTCAACCCATAGTGTGCGTTCTTGGTCACGTGGACACTGGCAAGACTCTGCTTCTGGACAGGATACGAAAGACAACCGTTCAGGCAAGAGAAGCGGGTGGAATCACTCAGCACATAGGCGCGAGCTTTTTTCCAGTTGAAACCCTGAAGCAGCTGATTGGACCCTTGTTGTCTATGCTTAAAGGCGACATTCAGATTCCTGGTTTGCTGATTGTTGATACTCCTGGGCATGAGGCGTTCACTAATTTGAGGCGGAGAGGCGGAAGCGTAGCCGACATAGCGGTTCTTGTCATTGATGTTCTGAAAGGGTTTGAAGCGCAAACTTATGAGTGTATCGAAATCCTGAAGGCACGCAAGACTCCTTTCATCGTCGCGGTTAACAAGATTGACCGCGTCCCAGGCTGGAAGGCTCAGCCGGACACGCCTTTCTCAAAATCCTACGCCGCTCAGGATTCTTACGTTAAGGAGAGCTTGGACAACAGGCTCTACGAGATTATGGGTACTTTCTCACGTGAGGGCTTCAGAACCGACCGATTTGACCACATTAAAGACTTCACGTCGACTATCGCTTTGGTGCCTACCAGCGCGAAAACAGGCGAAGGCTTAAACGAGCTGCTCATGGTTCTCGTCGGTTTAACACAGCAGTACTTGAAGAAGCGGCTGCAGACCACGGAAGGTCCAGCGAAGGGTTCCGTTCTCGAAGTCAAGGAGGAGCCAGGGTTAGGCTTAACGCTTAACATAATAGTTTATGATGGCACGCTACAGAAAGACGATTTAATCGTGGTGGGCGGCAAAGAGAAACCCATCGTAACCCACATAAGAGCCATTCTGGTTCCCAAACCTCTGGATGAAATCCGAGACCCACGTGACAGGTTTAGCTCGGTTAACTGTGTTTTTGCAGCGGCAGGCGTGAAAATAGTGGCGTCAGACCTGGAAGGCGCCCTTGCAGGAGCACCCCTGTACGCTGTTCCCTCAGGTGAAGAACAGGCAAAATACGTCAAGCTTGTCGCTGAAGAAATTAAGAAAATCAGAATCGCCACCGACGTCAAAGGCATAGTGCTAAAGGCTGACACGTTAGGGTCCTTAGAGGCTATCGCTGAAAGTCTGAAACAGAACTCTGTGCCGGTTAGAATCGCAGATGTGGGCGACGTTTCCAAACGTGAGGTGATTGAAGCCTCGGTGGTGAGGACTCAGGAGCCTTTATTTGGGGTGGTTTTAGCCTTCAACGTTAGAATTTTGCCTGATGCGGAAGAAGAGGCAGCAAATTCTGGCGTTCAGATTTTTAAGGAGCAAATCATCTACACTTTAATCGATAATTATTTAGAATGGCTTAAATCCAAACGTGAAGCTAAAATTGAGCAGGAATTCGAAAAAATCGTTAAGCCAGGAAAAATTCTCGTCATGGAAGGCTTCGTTTTTAGAAGAGCCAAACCGGCAATATTCGGCGTGGAAATCTTGGGTGGACAGCTGAAACCAAAAACTTCTCTGGTAAGGGTGGAAGACGGGGCGGACATCGGCGAGGTGCAGCAGATTCAAGACAGGGGCAAAGCACTGTCCGAAGCCAAGCAAGGCATGCAGGTTGCAGTGTCCATGGACAAGCCCATTGTCGGAAGGCACGTTTTCGAAAAAGACGTCCTCTACGTGAAAGTGTCCGAGCATGACGCCAAAGCTTTGTTGACGACGCACTTGGACAAGCTCACTGAGGCAGAGCAAGAAGTGCTGAAGGAGTACGCCGAGGCAATGCGGAAGAAAGTTCCTTTCTGGGCGTTCTAGCCGCCGCCTACAGGTGGCAAAATAGCCAAGACATCCCCGTCCGCCAGCTCTGTTTCCAGCCCATTCATGGTTGAGGCGCTTTTCCCGTTTATTAGAAACTGAAGAAAACCCTTAACGTCTCCAGTCTCGAGGTCGTAGACGTATTCAACAAACTGTTTGCCATAACGCCGCCTCAACGTCTCAAGAACCACTTCGACGGTGACTTTCTCGCCTTCTGGAAACTTTAGGGTTTCCTCTTTTTTGCCGACGATCTCGCGGAGACTGGTGAAAAAGCGAACTGAAACCTGCAACGTTAAGGCACCATTAACGGACTAGAAAAGAAATGTGAAATTAAACTGTTGCGCATCAAAGCATTAACCTTGCATGATAAATCAGGACAAGTCATATTTGCCGCCTATTTGGATCCTAATAGCGATTCATTGCAGAAACTATAGAGAGGGGCTACCCGTATTGGCGCTTTTCACAGCCATTAACAGTAGCCAACGTTCAAACTATTTAAAGGGGGGCTATAGTCTGTTCCGAGATTAACAGAACTTCAGAGATGTAATGGGAGAAAATCTTGAGATGCACTTGGAAGAGATGAAGAAGGAAATTGAATCCCTCGTTTTAGAGAAAGGCTTCTACAACAGGCGTGAAGATGTTCCTAAAAAACTCCTTTTCGCCTTCATAGAACTCGGTGAAGCCAGTGACGCTTGGAAGAAAGGCGAACCAGAAGAGAAAGTAGCTGAAGAACTCGTCGACGTGATCTTTTACCTTTTAGACGCAAGCCGCCTAGCATGCCCAACCGTCAACATGGATGCGACATTTAAGAAGAAATTAGACAAGAACCACAGCAGACCCTACCAGTACGGCGAAGGACACAGAAACAAGTAAACGCGCCAGCAACTATTTTTTGCGGAAAAACCTGCTCCAGCCACAAGTGTGGCACTGAGCCGTCTGCTTTTTCAAATCAAAATCTAACTTGCCGCTGCAAACCGGACACTTCATGCTGAGCTATCTCCCTTTAATGAAAAGGTGAACTGCGACCTAATAACGGGTATTCCGAATGTTGAAATATAGTTCGTTTTCTAAGAGGTTTTTATTGCAGTTCAGCAAATTATAGATTTGTTGAGGCTAAAAGTGAACTTTGACTATCCAGCCACGGTGCGTTTTCGCTGCATAAAATGCGGAATATGCTGTGGCGACACAAAAGAAAAAACTAGGCATGTTCTACTTTTGAAGACAGAAGCGGAACAGATCGCCGAGGCAACCTCGCAGCCGATCCCCAAGTTCGCCGAAAAAATCGAGACCAGAGCACCTTACGTTTATGAGATGAAAAAAACCGTGGAAGACGGAAAATGCGTTTTTTTAGAGAATAACCGCTGCACCATTTACCAGTTGAGACCCCTAATCTGTAGGTTTTATCCATTTGAACTCAAAACTGCACACGGTGGAAAGTACAAGTTTCTTTTCACGGAAGAGTGCCTTGGCATAAACAAAGGCAAAACCCTGAGTGAAGCTTATTTCAAAAAAATGTTTCGATTAGCATACGCTAACCACAGGCAGACAGCAGACTCAGACAGAAGCCGGGTTCAGTAGGATGCAACCGAAAAAGCTGGTTGATTTTTGTGGTTTATGCGGCTGCTTTTAGGCTTGTTGGATATTATCGGCCGTTTTTGTGTGTATTTGAATCCGCATTCGCATTCGAAGCCGGAGATTTTTCCGTGCTTGCGTGATAGTGGTCGCCATTTGTGGCTGGGGCATTTGGTGTTTTTCTTGTGTATTTGCCATAGTGCTTTTGCGTCATCGAAAGTTATTGACGCGTTGCGTTTCGCTGAGGTTACGTACCATAAAAGGTAAGTGGCGAAAAACGCCCAGCTTGCTGGTATGATGATTGTTAGTATATCTGTCGTGTTTTTTCACTTTCTGTATCCGTGTTCTACACACACAATATGTCTATTTTCAGACATATTGCTGAACAGGATATATGCCGTATTAAGATATAAAGGTCATCATCCCTTCAGAACACGAACAACACCTAAAGCTGCCGCAACACATCCGCCTTCTCCAAAATGTAACCACAATAATGACACTTCAACAACAAAGGCTCCTCACTCTCCACATAAAACCTAGCTTCCGCAGGCTCATTACTGTTACTTATGCAAGCAGGATTCACACATTTCACAATGGCCTCAATAACTTTCGGCAACTTAACCTCCAACTTCTCCACCACATCATAATCGCGGATAATGTTGATGGAAGCATGAGGCGCCACCAACGCAATCTTGTTAACCTCCTGCGCGTTAAGCGCACGCCCCTCAATCTTCACAATATCCTTCACCCTGAAACGTTTACTCGGAACGTTAACGGCAATGGTCATCACCCGCTTTTCACGCCCCGTTATCCCCAAAATCTTAACCACGTCTAACGCGTATCCGCCGCTTATATGATCAATAACGGTGCCATCCTTAATTTTCGACACCCGCAGTTCCCTCTCGCTCATCTCAGAACTCTCCACTCAAAGGCTATGCGCAAAGTAATAAATAAGAATTTTAGAAAACGCGACGATGCCCCCGCGCAATCCCTCTCTGCCCTATTTTCGCACATCTGAAAAGAGCAACTCTTGCTGGTGCTGGAAACGGCAAATCCACAACGGACAGACTCATACTTCAAGGGTAGCGCGCGCTGTTCTGGATAAATAAACCTGAAAACGAAGAATTCATTAAATCTCAAATAGCGAAGCTTGCAAAAAAGAAGTTTGAAGAACAAAAAATATTGCCACCTATTCCAGCGATTATGAGAAAGGATTTTTTGGAAAGCAGAAAATAAGCGAAGCTGATGCGTGTATGCGCTGTTTACTACATGCTTCCTTCGGCGGTTATGTTGAAGTTGTTTATTCCGGTAATGCTGTCGCTGACCGCCAAAGTTAGAGTTACTCTAACAGCTTCACTCGAGTTTAGGGTTCGACCGTTGTCGAAGTTCCAAGTTAAAGTAAGGTAGTTGGGAGCGGCTGTTGGGTTCCAGTTGGATGTGGACAGACTCAAAGTCAACGGTGTGATTCCTTCATTGCTGACGTAGATTGCATAGGTTTTTTGGGTGGCGGGGGATAAAAATCCCCAGTCGATTGTGGTCACTTTGTTTGTTAAACTTTCATCCTTGTAAACGTCGATGCCGATTACTTTGAAAGTTCCAACGCTGGGGATTGTGCTGTTAAGGGAGTTTGCTGAAAAGGGCAGATCGCGTAAAATTTAAGCTGTGGAAAATGTGGCGTTGCCTGTTTAGGCGTGGGCTGAGCGCTTGGGTTTGGTGTTTAGTGTTTGGTGGCGTCTAGTATTATGTAGAGTATGTTGTTTCCGCGGAGCAAGACGTTGCCGTAGTTGGTGAGCAGCTGTTCCTGTTTGCATTCGGTTGCTCCTTCGAGAAGTATGTTCATGTGCCCGTCGCACTTGATCATCTTTCCCTTGTACTCGCATCCGTTCTTGAGGACGACTTCAATGTTTCCGTGTAACTGTTTGATGAGGACGTTCAACGGTTTTTTACTCGGTTCCATGATAACACCGTGTTCCATTAGTCAATATACATGCATATGCGAAACCCATCATATATAAAAGTTTTATCCATCAACCACACCAGCATCTGACGCCGTTAGTTGCAGAAATAAGGAATGAGGCTCGCCCAGAAAAACGTGAAAAGAAGGGTGATTGTTAGTCAAGATAGCGCGCGCGCCTATATCTTCCAGAAAGACCCATCTACGCCCCTTGGACTACTTCACTTCTCTAAGACCTTTCGAAATCTCAGGAAAAGAGTAGCTCAGAAAATGCAGAACCCAAACATAAACAGAATCACTTTCCACCCCTTTCGCCATTGGTACGCTACAATGCTATATCACAAAAACGGGGGAAAGCTCCTGCAGGTACAAAAGAAACTGGGGCACAAAAGTATCTTAGCGACGACAATCTATACGCACCTGATAAACTTTGACGCGCGCGCTCTATAGGTTTTAAGAGTGTTTCTGTTTGTGTGTGTGAGTATTAGTATATTATATGATAATAAAGGGTCTGCATTTTCTAGGAATTTCAGAAAAAGACAAAGAACAACAGATAGTGCCAGTATGGGGATAATGCCTTAGACCCCGAGCTAGCGCGTATGAACTCTAAACTCTTTGAGAAGCCTTAAGCCTGTCAGCGACCTAATGGGTTCCCTAGAATTGAATGAGGTTACTGAGAAAACTTCAGCCCCTGATTGGGTTCATCAACTGTTCACTAAAAGAAGTGTCAATACTCTGAGAGTTTCTCCATAGATTTCGCCAGTGTCTGTTTTTGTGTGTGTGGTCTATAGTATATTATATCCTAGTAATGCCCCCCGAAATTTCCCATTGATGGAAACTAACCATTGCGGTTCCTTGATGGCCCAGAACCTAACCACTTCAGCCACTAAGCGAATTCCTGCTGCGTTGCTCTTTCATTCGGCGTCTTAAGTCCTTTATGAATTCAAGAATCACTTCATCTTGCTGTTCCAATACCAGTTTCTGAAAGTTCTCAATGCCAGCAATCTTAGCTTCAATCTCAACCTTCTCCTCCTGCCACCTCTTCACTCCTTCACCAATCTTTGCGATCTGTTCCTCGATTTGTCGTGCAACAGCGATTTTCTCATTTAGCTCAGCCGCTCGTTCTTTGAATTCTTTCCTAATCTTCACATTTTCGCTCGTGACAGCCTGCGTAATAGTCTTTTGTTGCTCCAATTCTTACGGCAGTTCATACGCTGTAACTTACTTTAACGTCGAAGAAGCGCCTGCGGCTACGCCAGCGCCAATGACCGACATGTACGTGTTAGGCGTAGGCACAACCACTGTAATCGCAATCCTAATAGTCGGCTAATAATCATCCTGATGCTCCGAAAACGGTAAGCGGTAAACAAAACACCACAAAAACACTTTCCCCTTTTTTAGTTTAACCATTCACAATCATAAGCGCGCGCAATAGAGGGGCTGAAAGGGATTCTGGACGGGAAAAGCAATTGCAGTAGCCTTCACGCAAGTTGCGTTCTTTTTTCTCCTTTAATTTTCTGTTCGTTCAGAGCCTCAGCAAACTCTCGACTCAATTGAAACGGCCGTTTTATTAAAATTCCCCGATTCTGTGAGTTAAGAATTGAAAAGATTCATATTAACGTAACATATCTCTATTTTTCGAAAGGGGTATTCTGCAGTATTTAGTGTATCCTCGTTTTCGACATGTCATACTATACTCCTTCCCCTCCTTCTTCCTAATGCCATATGTATATGCTGAACCGAGTATACACCCCTGCTACCTCTTTTTTGGAAATGATTAACCTCTGCAACCACATCCAACGTAGCCGTTACGTCCAATTGGTTGGTTGGATTAAA
>CAZJQR010000095.1:0-8423 GCA_964548345.1 uncultured Candidatus Bathyarchaeia archaeon
TATTTACACTTCTGAATTAACTTCTGTTGGTGTTTCAGATTTTGTTTTTTTTGTTTATTTTTTGTTTTACATGTTTGATTGTTGCTTTAAACTTGGGGTCATGTTGGTTTCTGTTTTTTGTGTATGTGTTTTCTAACGGGTTTTGAAGGCGCATTTTTTAGAAGAGCTCGCTGTGGTTTCTCTCTCGTGTTTTTAGAGGGGTACCCACCAGTTTATAATAACGTTTTTGGTAATGTTGTTTGGTGACGTTTGTGAAGAAGCAGACGGGGGTGCGTGTTGAAGCCAGTTTGTGGGAGGCTTACCGTGAGCTGTGTAGTCGTCAGAGACTGCGGCCGTCTCAGCCCATTGAGGAGTTTCTCAGGCTTGTGGTGGATGAGGGTTCGGCGTTGAATTTGTTGAGGCTTATGCGGGAGGCGGCGAGGGTGCGGGTTGAAGGTTACGAGGCTTACGCGAGGGTGTTGTTGGACTGGTTTAAGCATGGCAAGTATTGGGTTGAGGGTCCAGGTGAGGATGACTTGTCGGTTAAGATGCTGCTGCTGGATGCTGTGAAGACGGTTGGGGACGCTGAGTTGCGTGGGCAAATTGAAGAAGCGCTTGTTGCAGAGCAGCGCAGAATCTACTTGAAAAAGAAGGGAGCCGAAAAAGGCTAAGTGAAGGAACACTTGTCCTCTTCCTTCCTCAATTATTATTCGCCAATCGTTGAACTGCATGGGACATACATTTGTACTTGTTAAGTAATACGATTTTGTTCTGAAATTGGATTCTTGCTTTAAACATCACGTTAAGTTTGCAGAAAGCTTTATTCAATTTAGGATTACGCTTCTGGAGAGGCTGTGCCACCTAGGATCGGTGGCTCAACAGATTTCACCCTTGTCCTTGCCCCACTACAAGGAAAGACAAGGGGGTATTAGCGTCTTTTCCAGCGTCCTTTGGTCAATGAACATGCATTATCTCCTAAAAGACACTAATTAACATTTTTAAGCCATACCAAGACGGCGCGTTTTCTGAGCTTTGAGCAAATTGGGCGTCTTATAAATATAAATTAAAACTATAATTTTTTGTTGCCATGCTCGGTTGGAGATTCAAAGAATGAATTAATATCTCGTTACTGAGATGACACTTTGTCCTGAGTTGAAGACGAGTTTGATATTGTATAATCCGCCTGGAACGTACCGTCCCTTAACGTATACATTGCCCGTGGATTCAGCCGGAATTGATGGAATGGTTTCAGGTGAGTTAAGAATTTCATGTGGTTCATCGTTGATGTACGCCTTCTCGAGTAATACATCCTGCTTGAGCCTGTTTCCAACGGAGATTGTCATACAGGTGTCGTTTATGTTCACATTTTCAATAACTAGGCTGAATGGTTGAGCGGAATTACTGTCAGTCATCTTTCCAACCATTCCAACCACAAAATTGAAAAGGACAATTCCTAGCACAAAAACCACTATTATTAATAGCATAACGGAAAGAACGGCTGACACTGCGCTTTCTTCGGTGTGCATCTCTGACGTCTCGTTGTCGCCTTATTGTCTAGTGGAGATAGTTTACGCTTGG
Organism: uncultured Candidatus Bathyarchaeia archaeon; assembly: GCA_964548345.1. Classification (GTDB taxonomy): domain Archaea; phylum Thermoproteota; class Bathyarchaeia; order Bathyarchaeales; family Bathycorpusculaceae; genus SG8-32-3. The sequence goes on from CAZJQR010000095.1 coordinate 1,558, forward strand.
TTCGGGCCTCAATCAAGTGAAGCGGAACAACTGTGAGAATCGTGGTTCAGTTGACCTGTTTCCATGGGAAAAAGGTCTGGAAAATTGCTCATCCAGTCCCTGTAGGAATCCCTCACTGTGACTACGTTTGTATTTAAGCTGTGTGCAATTTCCTTTTGCGTCTTTTTTGTCCCATTTTTAATGCTTAGAATATAGAATATTCCAGACAGCAATCTTTTTTCGCTTTTCCCACCGAAGAAAATGGGCCTCACTTTGTAGGTTTGTTTGATGATGTGCGAGGCTTTTGATGCTATTAATTCAGCTTTTGCCTGATCGCGCCATATGTTAGAAGCTGATAATAACACTTTTTTGGAAGACAATCTTTTGCCATCATGCTTTTTTTGTTCATTTAATTTGTGTTTTTCTGCACTTACTTCCTGTTGGGCTATTCCTTGCATTTTTTTCGCGGTTTTGTCTTCCATAACTTTTTTGCTCCGTTAGGGCCACGCTATTTTTTCAAGTTTTTCCGCGATAGTTGTCACGTCTTTGATGAATGGGTGGTTTGGTTTTTCCACGGCTAACAATGTTGTTCTTTCGGTCTGAAGCACGTCACAGTAGCAGGGTATCAGACCAATTACAGGATGTTTCAAAGTTCTTTCTAGTCTATTGGCTATCCTTCCTTTTTTTTCGCTGGATTTTTTTCGCGTTTCAGGTGAGGACTTATTCACTAAGACTGCAACTTTTTTGTCAAGCGCGTCATAGAGTTCAGCAAGCATATCTTCGGTGCCTTTTAAATCCAGCGAGTCTAAGGTTGTAATAACAATTGAAAAGTCGGAGCTGACAATTGAGTTGATTGATGAGTATTGAATGCCAGGGCTTGTGTCGGAGATGCAGATGTTTATGTTCATGTCGTCAAAAAGGGTGGATAACAGAGAAAAGAGCTTCTTAACAGCTGCCACCTCCCAGGCCCGGCTCTTCTCCATTATGTTTCGAACCGCTTCTATTGCAGGATTTGCCAGACCTATAAACAGCCTTCCCTTCAGATTGTACTTTTCGGAAACGTCTGTCAAAATCTCTTTTGATGTGCACTCTCCATTTAGGTAGTCGTTTAACCAACATTCAACGGGGATCCTAATTCCTTCTGAGAAAACCATCGATAGGCTTGGGGCGCGAAAATCGAGGTCGAGAAGGGCAACGTTAAGGCCTCTATTAGCTAGAATTAATGCCAGATTGGTTGCGATAATAGTTTTTCCAGTTCCGCCACGTGTGGAGTGAATCGATATAGCTTTCCCATTCATCTTTCTGTCTCCAAAGGCTGTTCGATGTAGAAGTAAACGTCACGGCCTTTCCGTTCTTTCCTAAGGTAACCAAGTCGCGCCAGTTGGTTGGCTGATGCGCTTTCCACCGCTCTAAGCCTCTTCGTTTCTTTCGCGATTTCTGTGGCTGTTGCTTTTTCCAGTTTGTACAGAACCATTACTGTTTTTCTTAGAGACATAGGTAACGATAATAGCGCCATTGCATCAGGTTCAAGCTTGAGCGCTGACGCTGGACTTTTTTTGCTGCTTTGTGTTTTAAGTAACTTGCCGTACGTTTCTAGTAACTTGCTGTTTGAATTGACGAGTAAGTCAAGTTTTTCATTAGCTTCATGAAGTTCATCGATTATTTTTGTTAGCAGGACTGCCATCTTCAGCTTCTCTTCCGTTTCATTTGATGACATGGTAAACATCCACAAGTGTATTAATGTATAGGCAACAATACACAATATTTAACTTTTGCTAAGCCTAAATATAATCCAGCCTATCGAAAGCTTAAAATTATGAAAAAAGCGCATTAAGCTGCTGAGCACAATGCACGAAAACTACCCGCCCGAGGAACGATGCCGCAGAATCCTTGAAAACAACGGCGGAGCAATCGCAGACAAAGCGCGAACAATATTGCTAAAAGACCCTGAGTTAAAAGAACTGCGCCTACCTCTACAATTTGTTTCAAATACTTGGCGAAACCCGTTAACTCCAGCTTTAATACGGCTTTCTTGTAAGGCTGTAGGGGGACAACCAGAAGAGGCCGACGAAGCAGCATTATCTATGAGCCTGATCAGTCTCAGTCTCTACATTTGGGATGACATGATTGACAAGGCTCGACTTAAATTATTTAAACCAACTCTTTTCGGAAAGTTTGGCGAAGGAACCGCATTAATCATTGGTGGACTTGCATCAGCCAAAGCATTTACGATTCTTAATCAAACGGCTATTGACAAAGTGAAACATCAAACTATCATTAACCTAATTTGGGAATTTTTAGCAAAGATGAGTCGTGCTGAAACAGCAAGTCTCAAGTCGCGAAGCAAAGGAACAATAGCCTCAAGAAAGAAGTTATGGAAAATAAAAACCGAAGCCGCCGACCTAGAAGCGTGTCTAAAAATCGGAGCCGTTATAGGCAATGGTTCTGAAAGCGAAATCCAACATCTGGGAAGATATGGGTTATGCCTTGGTGTGATCTTAGAGTTGTGCAAAGACTTCTATGTGTCTGTTAACTTTACAGCGGGGCTGGCTGAAAGAATAAGAACTGAGAAACTGCCTTACTCGCTAACTTGGGCTATTGAGCGGTCGGAAAAAATTCGAAACAAACTTGATATATTATCAAAAAATAACACAATAAAACCAGTTTATTTAAAAGAAATTGTTGAAGACGCCTTGGAAACAAGAATGCTGGATAATGTTTTGAAGCAGATCAAGAGATTTGTAAAAAAAGCAAGAGGAGAACTCATTGAGCTGAAGAGTAGTACAGCCACTCAAATGTTGCAATTGTTTGTTGAGCTTCAACCTTCACTTTTTGTTAGTAGATTTCCGTACTTGTTAGAAAGTTTATGAGAGCTACAGATCTGCTGGCCATTTCTGATCTGGACTGACAGAGAGAACTACCGAGACAACGGTCCCTAAATAGATTGCGGGAATTTTGGCCTTCTTGCACAGTTTTATAAGCAAATTTTTGTCCTTTCTTTGAACTGCATCTTGAACTTTCGTCGAGAATTCGGGGGTTGTTAGGGTTTGAAGATGGTATGAAACATCTACTATTTTTTGGTTAAGAGTTTTCATAATAGGTCATGTATAGGTTTAATACATTTTCTTTTAAGCTTTTTCATTAGAAGAAAAGCAATTTATATCCAATGGTCTTCTGCTAGATCTTATGCTTGAGAAATTAGCTCTCGTGAAGCAGGGTATTTTGCTTACAAAACGGGGCTTATTACTAACTACAATTTTTTCTTTCGTTTTCTATACGTCGTACTTTATTTTCTTTTTATATGTTCCGCGATATTTTATTACATCAGCTGAAACTCTTCTAGTAATACAAGCTTTGTTTAATTTTATCATTACCTTCACGTTAATAGTGACCAGTTTTTTTATCAATAGAATCAATAAGATACATGCAATTTATGCATATTCTATTGCAACAGTGATATCCGCTGCTCTTCTGCTATTTTCTCCGATCAGTATTCTCAGAATAGTATTCATTTTCATAATAGCCATATTCTTCAGTATAGGACAGCTAGCCTTCCTCACGTATTTTTGGGAATTAACCACGTCGGAGGAAAGAGGTCGTGTTGCTGGGCTAAGCGGGTTTTTTTCTTTATTAGTCTATCTTGTGATATACGCTTCAGTTGCAGGTGCTCTCGATTTTTATAGTTCAGTGTTCTACGGTTTTGTCGTGAGTTTAGGGCCATTGCTAGTTATTTTTATCAAACCGGGCAGAGCAAGGTTGACAGCCAAGAAGGATAAACATGGATATTACGCTGAGAAAAGAACGGTGCTTCTGTATGTAATTCCGTGGCTAATCTTTTCTTTGATTAATGCAACACTCGCAAAGAATATATCTTTTCATATTTCGCAGCAAGTCTCCTCCTCTTTATACCTTTTCCTATCTGTTTTGCAGGGAATTGGTACTATTTTCGGAGCCTTGATTGGTGGGCTAACTGCGGATTTCTTTGGACGTAGGGCGTCTTTGGTTTTTAGTCTAACTTTGTATGGAGTTAGTTCGGCTCTGGCAGGTATAGCTAACTACAGTCTACTGTATTTCGTTTATTTTGCTAATGGCTTCAGCTGGGGTATTCTCTTAGCGATGTACACCTTTGTAATTTGGGGTGATTTGTCTAACAAGGCAAATTGCGCCAAGATGTATGCCATAGGATTCACCATCTTTTACCTGACTCAGGGGCTGGGGCTTCTTCCTTTGGAGCAGATACTCCCGATACCACTCGCCATAAGCTCTCTCGGAAGTTGTCTATTGATTTTCCTTTCGAACATACCTATATTTCTGGCCCCGGAGCTGTTGTCCTCTAGTTTTCGTGAAAAACTTACGCTGAGAATGCATATTGACGCCGCAAAGAAAATTAGGCGTTCGCGAAGTCAGGGATAAACATTGCTTGGTGTTCTAGGGAATGCTGTTGCCTCTTCTATGTGTGTGAGTTTGCAGGTCCATTGGATAAGCCGCTCTAGGCCGATTGCGAATCCTGAATGAGGGCGAGATTTGTTTGACATGAAATTCATGTACCATCTTTGATGTTCGGGGTCTACGTTTTCTTCGTCCATCTTTTGGGACATGACGTTCCTGTCGGTTATTCTTTGTATGCTGCTGCCGATTTCGCCGTAGCCTTCGGGGGCAAGCAGGTCTGCCGATAAAGTTAATTCAGGTCTTTCAGGGTCTGATTTGTTGAAAAACGTCTCGGTGCTCATGGGGAACTTGGTGATGAAGAATGGGCCCGTGAGCTTGAGACTTAGATGTTTTTCCATTTCCCAAGTGAGTTTTTGCCCCCAGTTGACATTAAATCCGTCGTTTTGTAACGAGTCAACTGCTTCATCGTATGTTAGTTTAGGAAAAGGAGTCTTTACTTTCGCAAAATTCTCGGCAGACCGCTGGAAGCATTTCAGCGTTTCAGGGATTTGCTTTGATAGGCTTTGACAAATATGCTCGACTAACGCTTCCTCAAACTCCATTAGCTTATCCAGATCACATCGTTGAGCCACTTCTATGCGCCAGTATTCAGTTAAATGACGTTTGGTGCTCCCCATTTCTGCTCGAAAAGTAGGTGCTACCGTGTAGATTTTTCTAAATTTTGCTACAAAAACGGCGGCGTAAGGTTGCAGTCCCTGAGAAAGATAAGCTTTTTTGTCGAAGTATCTGACCTCAAAATAGCCTGGCCAGTTATCAACCGCGGGAATTAATGTTGGGCCGTGAACCTCAAAATAGCCGTTTTTTTTAAACCAGCATCTCGCTGCGTTAAGCAACTCAGCTCTAATCGTGAGAATTGCCATCTTCTTTTCACTAAACATTAGCGTCGCCAACACAATCTAAAGGAAAAGCAGTAATTAAAATAGCACACAACAAAAAATCATGTATACGCCAAGTCAGCCTTTTGCCAGTTGAGTTTTCAGTTGTTCAGGCGCCACTATCTCTTAACTAATGGCTTAGCTGCTTTTCAGTTTTGAAGATTTTGAAGTTTTTGCTCACTTGTAATTACACAACAGAGTTTTGTAGGTTACAGGATAGTTCTCAATTTTAATAGGTACTTCATAACCCTTTATTATAGTATCAATGAAACTAATTGCCACTGCAACTGCTGCAGAAGACGAAACTGTGGTGCACGTGACATGTTAATTCAGTCAGTAGGTGATTTCGACAGACTCGCAGTTCAAGTTATTGACGACACGCTCAAATACTGCTTAGGGAAAGCGAACGCGAACATCATTTACGATTATCTGGAAAAAAAGGATTGTCCTTTATGTGAGGTTCCAAGCAAGCCCGAAAAGTTTTCAGAGGAGTTGCGAAACATAATGGGTTTTGGAACCAAGCAAATGCTTGGCGCTCCTTCGATACTTGAAGAAACAATACTGGAAAGCCTTTCTAAAAGGCTCGAAATCAGCATCAGGCTCGAAAAACCGCCCAATTTTCCCATGCAAATAAGAAAACTTAGGAAAGCTTATGAGATCATAGGCGCCAGGATATGACGACGCGCGCGCAACAATATACTAGACGACGAGAATAATCGCGCGCTAGGATAAAAAGGGGAAGGCGGTGGTATTTTCCAAGTCTTTTTGGGTATGCTGCTTGAGCGTATGTTTGAATCGGCGCGCGCGCTTTCTAGGCCGGCGTTGTCTACGATCTGATAGTAGACGGTTTTTCCGCCTTCTCCTGCGGTCAGCGTCCATTGCTTCGTGGAGGCCAAGTCTTGCCAGTTTTCATCGTTCCATGTGCCGTCGTTGCTGAGGCGTATCTGGGCGACACCTGAGGTTTCGTCTTGTGCGGTAAGGGTTAAAGTGACTGAGGTCGTGGAGGCTGTGCCGCTGTTTATCTGGATTAAGCCGGTTGGCGTTGTTTTGTCTAGTTTTATGTTGTTTAAGGTTTTGGGTGTTTCGTTTGCCACGCCTCTCCTTAAAGACAGTTTTAATCGATGGTTGTGTTTTTGAGAGTGCAAAGGGTAAGGTGTTATATTTAACATGCGTATTCTGGGATAGGCATAAAATAATTCTTAACTCAAGAGTTTGCTCTTGTTTTGCTGTGTTTTTTTAACTTGAATAGTGTATATACACTTCTAAATTAACCTCTATCAGTGTCTCAGATTTCGTTTTTTCTGTTAATTTTTTGTTTTACATGATTGGTTGTTGCTTTAAACTCTGTTTCATGTTGGTTTCTGTTTTTCATGTATGTGTTTTTCAGCGGGTTTTAGAGGCGGGTTTTTAGAAGAGTTCGTTATTTTGGATTCGCAAGTCTTTTATGATGTTGAGTCCTAATATGGGGTTTAATTAGGAGTCAGACAAGAATCCTGATTTAAGAGTTAAGAAGGATTAAACCCGATATGCCTAGTAACAATCATGATGGCGCCGCGCGTGGCT
>CAZJQR010000096.1:0-8365 GCA_964548345.1 uncultured Candidatus Bathyarchaeia archaeon
GCTGTGAGATAAAAGGATTCGGCGACGCCTGAAGCGTAGCTGATTTATCCAAGGCGGAATCCCGAAGAGGGTCGGCGCGAGGCACTATACTAAGTTACTGAGGCAGGCCTCGCGCGCGCGCGCCAAAAAAAGCGCGGTAAAGCAAAGTTTTTACCGCAAGAAAATCTGCAGAGGCAAATATATAGCCATTTCAGCATTATTAAAAAACAGCCAATTATGCGCTGTCAAAAAGGAAGCGAAAAAATTGGGAACCGCGACGGAAACAAAGACTGTTGCGGGTGAAATCTCACAGCAGAATAACAAAGGCAAAATCGTCGAATTCTTATGGTGGCTGAAAAAACAAAACCGTTCGAAGTTGACAATTGATTGCTATAGTTGGGCATTACACAAAGTGGTTGAGAAGGGTGCAGAATTAGAAGAACCTGAAAGTGTGAAAGATGTCTTAGCCAAATACAATTTCGGAGACCAGACCAAAAGAGCCATAATCATTGCCTACACAACTTTCCTAAAAATGAACGGAAAGCAATGGCAAAGACCAAAAATCAACATAACGAGAAAACTTCCATTCATACCCCTCGAACGAGAAATAGATGACCTAATCGCTGGCAGCGGAAAGAAACCAGCAACATTTCTCCAACTTCTAAAAGAAACAGGAATGAGAGCGGGTGAAGGCATCAGAATAAAATGGACAGACATAGATACACAACGTAACATAATTACCTTGAACGAACCGGAAAAGAACGGCAACCCAAGAATATTCAAAGTAAGCCCAAAACTGCTTAGCATGATTGAAAGATTGCCCAAAAATTCTCAAAAGATTTTCAACTGCACCTACACTTCGCTGAAAACAAGCCTGCGACTAGCAAAAAAGCGAATAGCAAGAAACCTGAATAACCCACGACTGTTAAAGATAACTTTCCATACTTTGCGCCACTGGAAAGCTACAATGGAATACCACAAAACCAAAGACGTAATGCACGTTAAAGAACTACTTGGGCATAGAAAACTCGACACCACGCTGATGTACATACAAATTGCCGAAACCCTTTTCCAACACGAACCCGACGCGTTCACTATCAAAGTAGCTAAAACACAGGAAGAAATAACAGCTCACCTACAAGTGGGCTTCGAATGGGTCGGAGAAAAAGACGGGCTGGTCTTTCTGAGGAAACGAAAGTAACCTTTAGCAGGAAATATTAACCCTTAACGACCGCTAGAGGTACAAGCCGCGCGACCTTCGTAGCAATCCCGACTTGATCACTAACCTCAGCAACCACATCCACGTCCTTGTACGCAGGATCAGCTTCCTCAGCCAAAACCACTTGACTCGCAGCACGAACAACTATTCCACGTTTCTCTAAGGCAGTTTTTATGTCTCCACCCCAGTACTTGCGTTTAGCCGCGGATCGGCTCATCATCCTGCCCGCTCCATGCGCTGTTGAACCGAAAGTCAGCTCCATGGCTTTGTCGGTGCCCACCAAAACCCAAGAGCTCGTGCCCATGCTGCCTGGAATAAACACAGGTTGCCCTTCACTGCGGTAATCTACAGGAACCGCTGCGTGCTCAGCTGGAAAAGCTCGCGTAGCGCCTTTTCGGTGAACCCAAACCTTTTTCTGCTCGCCGTTGACCTGGTGCGTTTCCACTTTCGCGATGTTATGCGCCACGTCGTAGACAAGTTTCAAACCGAACTTTTCTGGGTCTTGATGGTAAACTTGCTGAAAGCTCTGCCGCACCCAATGCATAATAGCCTGCCTGTTCGAAAAAGCGTAGTTAACCGCGCAAGCCATCGCCTGAAAATAGTCCCCTGCCTCGTTGCTGCTTCCGGGAGCGCACGCCAGTTCACGGTCAGGCACATCTATGTTGTACTTGTGCACGGCTCGCTCCATAACCCGCAGGTAATCGGAACACACTTGGTGCCCGTAGCCTCGGGAGCCGCAGTGAATCATAACCGTCACCTGCCCTTCCTGCTCAATCCCGAAAACCTTGGCTGTTCGCGGATTTAAGATTTTATCCACCTTCTGCACTTCTAGGAAGTGGTTCCCCGAACCCAAAGTGCCTATCTGCGTCAGACCCCTCTTTTTGGCGGTTGTCGAAACCTTGTCAGGGTCCGCGTTTTTCATGCACCCGCCTTCTTCGCAGTGCTCCGCGTCCTCAGCCCAGCCCAGCCCATGCTCTATGAGCCAATGCACACCTTCAACCACCAAACGGTCTAAGTCGCCAGCGGATAGCGTGAAGTCTTTTCGGCGGCTTCCAAGACCCGAAGGCACGTTTCCAAATATGGCACCCGCAAGCTGAGAAAGTTTTGGGCGCACATCTTTTTCTGAAAGGTTCGTGGTTAAAAGGCGGACACCGCAGTTGATGTCGTAGCCAACGCCGCCGGGGCTGATAACGCCCTCATCATAATCCGTTGCGGCTACTCCGCCTATGGGAAAACCGTAGCCTTCATGCCCGTCCGGTAAGGTCACAGCGTACTTGTAAATGCCAGGCAAATGCGCCACGTTAGTGCATTGCCACAGGGTGCGGTCTGTCCGCATCTTCTCCAGAAGGCTTTCGTTTGCGAACACCATCCCTGGAACGCGCATTCCCTTGTGTTTCGGGATACGCCACATGCAATCGTCTATTTTTTCAAGAGGAATATTTTCTCGAGGGAAACGACCAGCGCTCATGAATCTTCACCTTTCAAACAAAAAAACGAGGTTGAGTATAAAACAGTTTTGAACGTGAATCAACTTTGAGCCGTTTCAACAAATTCGATAAAGCCCTGCACGCTGTTTTCAAGCACGGTTTTCACGTAAATCGGGTATGACTTGAGATACCCAGCAAGCTTGCGCATTACTTTGTCTTCTGAGATTATTCTTTCCCGTATTTCCTCTAGGCTCCGCTTGTTTTTTACTCCTTCACGAGCGATATCCGCCCACAGCTGTATTTGCAGCGCATAGTCTTGGAGCCGTTTCACAGCGTCGGATGCATTTCCGAAATGACTGAAATACAGCGATTGAGGATTGAGGCGGATGAGCTTTTCTAAAGAAGCCAAAGCAAAGTCAAGACAGAAAGGAGGAGGCGCCGTAGGCACAACCACGTCAAACTGGCTGAGGCAAATGCCAGCAGCATCTCCTGGAAATATGCCTCTGCAAATATGGTCGTAATAGCTTAGATGATGCGAAGCATGACCTAATGTTTCTATAGCTTTCAGCTTCACGTTTCCAGCCTCAAAAGTCATATCGTCCGCGGCAGCAATTATCCTGTCTTCAGGAACAGGTACGGGTTCGCCGAAAGTCTCAGCCACGTTCCCCAAGACTTCTTTTGCCTGCAACCAAAGCTTCTCAGGATTTACCAAGTGAGGCACGCCCTTTGGGTGGGCAATGACTTTAGCGTTCGGCAACAACTTCAGCAAAGTGCTAGCGCCGCCGCCGTGGTCTATGTGCACATGTGAGATGGCAATGTAAGACACATCTTCAGCCTTCACGTTCAGCTCTTTTAACCCAGAAAGCAGATTGCAAATCGAAGAAGAAGGACCGGTCTCTACGATTATTGCTTTGGCACCCTTGAGAACGTAGCTAGCTACAATATTGTGGATCCCGCCGGTTTCGAGGTCTATCAGAAACAGGTTTTTTCCGATTTCTTTCGTGTGCACTCGTTCACACCATAACCGTTTTAGACAAGAGAAAAACCGTTTTATTTGCCTAAACATTTCCTTTCAGAGGCTTTCGAAGAACATATAAATTTTAATTATGCACTTCCTCTAATGGAAAAAAGGAGAAACGATAGAATGAACGCAATCATATTTGGACCCCCAGGCTCTGGAAAGGGCACATACGCGTCAAGGCTTCAATCAAGGCTTGACGTGGCTATAATTGCCATGGGTGACATTTTTAGAGAAATAATGAAAGAAGACACGCCGTTGGGAAAGAAGGTTAAAGGTTACGTGGAAAAGGGCTTGCTTGTCCCCGACGACATCGTAATAGACGTGCTGAAACAGCGTTTAGCCAAAGTTCCGAGGGATAAAGGTTTCATTTTAGATGGTTACCCACGAACCATTGGTCAGGCTGAAGTGCTTGAGGGAATCGGCAAGATAGATGTTATCTTGTTGCAGATGGTTCCCGACTTGATTATAATCGAACGGTTATCTTCGCGGAGGATATGCCGTATCTGCGGCGCGGTCTACAACATTCGTTTCTTGAAGCCTAAAGTGGATGGCGTCTGCGACAAGTGCGGGGGACCCTTGTACCAGCGTTCAGACGACAAACCCGAGGTCATAAAGAAAAGAATTCAAGTTTATCAGGAACAAACCAGCCCAATCCTGCATCATTACAAGGAGAAAAATGTGCCGTTCGTTATTTCCAGCATCACGGCTCTGGAGACAAAACCAGAAGCCGTTGTGGAACAGATGATTGCGGAGTTAAAAAAGCTGAATTTGGCTTAGATGTCCAGAATAAACTCTAACGTAACCTTATCTATTTCCTTAATGATTTCCATTCTGTGATAGGTAACCGCCTTCACGCCGACTTTCTGTGTGTGCTTTTCCGCGTTGAACTTTTCGCCCCACACTGCTGCTTTGATTTTGAAGCCTTCAGAGGTTTCTTCTATGCTTGAGATTTTGAATTTTGAGTAAAACATGTTCTTGGTTTCAAACTTTACCAGTAGGGCTTCAAGCCAGCTGTAAAGCAGGGCGAACTCGTCTTCAGCTTCAACCTCAACGGAATCCTCAAAGTCAGGGGTGACTTTCTCCGTGTCGGTCATGACTTCGAACATGGCAAGCGCAGCGTTTTCAAACGCCTCTTCCAGAGTCTGGCCGTGTGCTCTAATGTAGACGTCGGCGGTGTGCTCCAGAAACTCGAACTTCCCGGTTTTGTCCATGTTAAGCCCACATCAAGATGAAGAGGTAAACCTAAAAACGATTTCGCATTTAACAAATTAGCGGAGGCTTTTAGAAGGTTTTTTGGATTTTCTGGATTGCTGACGCTGTTAGTTTGGCGCAGTTTTCTATGTCTTTCAAGCTTAACATGCCAACTGGGCTATGGATGTAGCGCGTTGCAATTGAGACCGTGCCGCTTGGAACACCTTGGCGGGTCAGTGACATTCGCGCTGCGTCCGTTGTGCCTGGCAGGCCAGTTTCAAGCTGATAAGCCATTTTGTTTTCTTCGGCTGTATCAAGAAGCAAACGTAAAACTTTCGGGTGAGTGATTAATCCAGAGTCCGCCACGGTTAAAGCTGGACCTTTGCCCATTTTCAAGCTGGTGTCAAACTCGCTTACGCCCGGAACGTCTCCTGCGATTGTAACATCTAATGCTATGCCGATGTCGGGGTCGACGCCGAAAGTGGCTGTTGCCGCGCCCCTTAATCCCACTTCTTCTTGCACGGTGCCCACAGCGCAGACTGTGCATTCGGTGCTTTCCAGCTGCTTTAGTGTTTCAATAATTACTGCGCAGCCTGCCCTGTCATCGAAGGCTTTTCCCGTCACCACGTCCTTGCCTATTTTTGCATATTTTACGTCGAAAGACACGGCATCGCCGACTTTCACGCCCATCTTGGCAGCGTCTTTGCGGTTTTCCGCTCCGATGTCTATGAAGAGTTTGTCATAGGTTACAATTTTTTTGCGTTCTTCCTCTTTTTGTATGTGCGGCGGTTTAGAGCCTATTATGCCTGGCAGTGGACCTTTGCTGGTGTGAATCAAGACTTTTTGGGCTAGCAGAATGCGGTCGTCTATACCGCCCATTTTTGCGAACTGCAAAAAGCCTTCTTTGGTGACTGTTTTCACCATCAAGCCGACTTCATCCATGTGAGCGGCAAGCATAATCTTCGGTTTGGATTTTTTGCCTTTTTTTATGGCTATTACGTTTTCAAGCCGGTCCACCACAATTTCGTCCACGTACGGCTTCATAAGCTTAATCAGCAGGTTTCTAACATCTTCCTCCCTGCCTGTTACGCCGCAAGCGTTCGAGAGTTTTTCCAAATTCGCATTCAGCGACATCAACACGCCTTCTTTTAGGTTTATGTTAGAACACTGAGAAAGTAGTTATTAAACGATTTCGGTGATAAGCGTGGCGTTTTCAGAGTTTGGAAAGAGAAAAAATGGCAATTCTTAAAAGTTTAGCGTGCATAATCAGTTAGGAGTGACCCAAAATGGCGCAGGAGCAATTCAAAAAAATCGGAATTTTCAAGTGTGGAAACATCGGAACCGCCCCACTTCTCGAACTTCTTCTGGATGAGCTAGCTGACCGTAAAGACATCAAAGTCCGAACGGTGACCACGGGCTCAAAAATGGGCCCTGAAGACGTCGAAGAAGCCATGCCAAAAATTTTCGAGCTTAACCCAGACCTCTTAATCGTAATATCCCCTAATACGTCGTTACCTGGACCAGGAAAAGTTAGAGAGAAAATATCAAGCAGCGGCCTGCCGGGCATTGTTATTTCAGATGCTCCAGGTAAAAGGGCGAAGGACGAAATGGAAAAACAGGGGTTAGGCTACATCATAATCACAGGTGACCCGTTGATTGGGGCGAGAAAGCAGTTTTTAGACCCGATAGAAATGGCAATCTTCAATTCCAACATCTGCAAGGTGCTGGCGATCTCGGGCGTCTACAGGATAGTGCAGCAAGAGATTGACAACGCGGTCTACGCTATTGAAAATGGGCAGAAGCCAGTTTTGCCAAGGTTAATAGTGGACCTGAAAGTCGTTCGTGACCGCTCTGAGCTTAATAATCCTTACGCGAAAGCAAAAGCAATTGCGGCTTACGGGTTGGCGGAAAAAATCGCTGAAATAAACGTTCAAGGCTGCTTCATTGAAAAAGAAAGCGAGAAGTACATTCCTCTGGTCGCCTGCGCGCATGAGATAGCTCAAGCAGCTGCTAGACTGGCTGAGGAAGCACGTGAGATTGAAAAAGGTAATGACTCAGTGACGAGGAAGCCTCACTCAAAGAGCGGTAAGCTAAAGGTAAAAACTAAGCTGATGCTTCCGCCCGTTTTTGATGAAGAAAATTAGGGTAAAAGCAGTTCTTAGAACCGCTTTTGTATATACCTTATATATTTACATGTAAGATATTTCGACTAAGTATATATTTTCCTTTTATTATTAAGGGTAATCAGTGAAAATTAAATGAAAACACTTGAAGTCAAACCATTAGAAAAAAAGAAATTAAACGTCCTAATCATGGAAAAAGAGTACAATGAGCCATTCGACACCGCCAAACCATCACCTTCCGCCAATTCAAATCCGCTCAGCTCTCTTCACAGACCGTCAATAGGCTTCTACAAGTTCTTGGAAAACGTGGTCGGCAAAGTCAATCTGGATTTCGCAACCGAAGAGCTTGGCATACGCTCTCAAAAAGACTTTTTTGAAAAAAACATTTTGGCAGAGATTTTCCGAAAAAGCAGCGTTCCATTCTTTCCTGTTGACATCGACGAAAACGCCATGACCTATCTTAAAACCGCCATAGACAAAAAATTAGAGCAGAGGAATCAGGTGCTTAAGGCCTTAGATAACTTGGCTAAGCAAAAAGAGGGTGATTCCACTGAGAGAGATTACCTTGTTGCTTACGGACAGACCATGCAACTTGAAATCGAAGAACAAGAAAAGGAAGTTAAATTCCCGATAAGAGAAAGCTGGATTGCCATGGGCATTCTGGATCACGCAAAAGAGGTCACGAGCAAAGACGAGATCACTTGTTTGCATATATGCAGTCCAGAGCATGCTGAGGGAATCAAGCAGCTTTTAGAATCGCTTAACGCTAAAGTAGAGACCGCGAAGCTTTCTAAGAAAGTCATATCAGCTAACGCGGAGATGCCATCCTCTCACGAGTTAGAAGACTGGCTTCAGTCCATGCAGATCCAAGTGAAGCCTGTTATTGGAAAGGCTTCTGAGGATGCGCCGTATTTGCTTTTTTACTTGGACACAGACGTGAAAGCTAGCCCTTTTGACATCTGCATGGCATACGACGTTGGATACGACGCGGTTATTCCCTACGAAAACGTGACCCCGGAAGAGGCCAACACAATCGTCCAAGACGCACTGCTGTCGCGAGGACCAAAAGGCGTGAAGCACACCGCATTCTTGATCGGAGGCAAAAACGCCGAACGATCAGAGGACGTCTTTAAAGCAGTAAAAGACGCCATGTTCCCTCCGTTCAAAACAAGCATAATAGTTGACCCTGCTGGCGCATACACAACAGCCGCCGCTATGGTCGCAAAAGCTGAAAGCGCAGTCTTGTCGAGCAAGCTTGGCGAATTAAAAGACAAAACTTGCGCGATTTTAGGAACAGGTGCTGTAGGACAGATCGCAGCGGTTCTCTTGGCCAAGATGGGCTGCAACGTAATGATTGTCAGCCTTAATCCGAAACGCGTCGATGGAAAAGAACACGCAGAAAACA
>CAZJQR010000097.1:0-8283 GCA_964548345.1 uncultured Candidatus Bathyarchaeia archaeon
GCTTACCGTTTTCGCAGCATCAGGATGAGTATCAGCCCGATGACAACGATTGCGATTATCGCGCCTGCGCCAATACCTAACACGTACGTGTCAGTCATCGGTGCCGGTGTCGGTGTTGGCTCTGGAGTAGCAGCAGGAGCTTCTTCCACGTTAATGGCGGTTTGCGCATAAGATCCGTAGTAAGCACCGGAACCTTCGAAACTGGCGGTTATTGTGTATTTACCTGGAACCTCCGGAGTAAACGCAACGCTGAACATTCCGCTTGAGTCGCTTGTAGCTCTGCCAACCTCGTAGCAGTTATTGTTCGGGTCAACCACGCTCAGGACTACTTCCACGCCGACAGCGTCGGCTGGACGCTCAAACTGCTTATACACGTACAACATCCAGTCACTCATGTTCGCGTCAGAAACAGCAGGAACACCATTCGGAAAACGCATCTCCAAACCAGCACTATTCGTGCCCGGAGAAACATCAGTCACCATACCTTCCACTAGTACGCTGCTGCCTTCCATCGAAACTTTGGGTGATGCTGCGATACTGGTTGCTGTTGGTCCTTTGCCTATGGCGTATACGCGTTGGTCGTAGGTGTCCATCGTCGCTATAATGCTGTCGCCCATAATGCACTCTCCTCCCCAGTGGGTTTGACGGAACAAGCCGTCTGCTCGCCATATCTCCTCTCCGGTTGTGGCGTTGAGGCATATGAACGGTGCACCCCGTGGTTTAGGATCGATGGGAGAGTGTTCCTGATGACCCACGTAGATTTTTCCGTCGGTTATGAATTGTATAGCCAGCCACCAGTCATTGGCCCACAAGATTTCCGAGTAGTGGTCTGAGGCGTGGTATTCCCACAGTTTCTCGCCTGTCGCGGTATCGTAGCAGTACAGTACTCCGCTCGCGCCGGTTGAGTAGAGTTTGTCGTCAACAATTGCGTTGCTAGTGGCAACATATATTTGCAAGTAGTACTCTGGATCCGCAGTTTTCCATAGGTAGTCTCCTGTTTCGAGGCTGAAGCCATAATATTTTCGTTCCTCTTTTACCCACAGGGTGCGAACGCCATTCTCGCCAAATGAACTTATAGCCGCCGCACTTATGGTTAGGTTGCCTGCAGACCAGTCAGCAGGTGCATTCCAAGTTTTTGTGAACAGCAACTGTCCTTCTTGCCCTGGCTTCAAGCTTATGCCCCACGTGTTAACTTCTGTCCTGCTTTGGCTCCCACCGATTATTCTGTCGTCAAGAACCGCGATAGTACTTCCCGGTAAGCCCGTTGGTATCGACACGTTCCACTGATATCCTGCTAAACCCGTAGGTGTTGTAGGTGCTATGTAGGGATCTGGTGGAGGAAAGCCAAAGGCCCCACCGCCAATAACGACTCCGGCGGGACCTGTCCCATTAATAGTCTTTCCAAAAGGGTGCCACACACCCCAATCCATAGTAGCGTAATTGTTGCTTGCGTACAGTGCTGGTATGTTCGATGAGTTCCACATAGTCATATAGCCATGCGTTGTGTCAACGGAGTAGTAGAGCATTTCGCCTTTTGGACCCCACACTTGGGTGCCGCTGGGCAAGCCGGTAATAGTATATACCCACTCTCCAGTGTTTGCGTCATATGCCTTCAGGTTTCCTGGAATGAAAGTGAATGTGGCGAAATCGAAACCTCCGCCTACACTTGTCCAAAGGTAGTCATAAACACCGTGGAAGTCATATGTGTCCCAGTACATTAGCTGAGCGTATGCGAGCGTTTCATTGTTTCCAAAGACCCTGTGCCATAGCTCTTCACCGGTATGAATATCAACACAAGTGTATTCTTTTTGTGGTTCTTCTTCCGCGCGTGTCTCGTAGATAAGTTTTCCACCGACAATAAATCGTTCTTGCCATTTGCCTTCGTATGCATCTCCGCCTTCAAAGCCGTGATAGCCAAGCGCGCCTAACGCAGGATCACCCAACGCTCCTCCGACAACGCCTCCCACCGTGAGCGGCTTTGCCCACAATATGTGCGCAGTCTCCGGAGCATCGTCGTTGTAAGGAACCCACATGTTACGTGGAGTCGTCAGCCAATTTGACGAAATCGTGTACCATTCTCTCAGCTGCGCATCTATCGGGCGAGTCCAATATTCAGTTGGCAACGCATGCCCCGGATAATACTGTATCGGCTCCTCCGTAACGACAAGCGTCAGCTTATCGCTGTAGCTCTCTAGCATCACTGTACCGTCTGGTATAGAGCCGAAAAAGAATCCAGCTCCCCCACCAGGAGGTATTACCTGTTCAGGGAAGTGTGTCTGCAGAGTGTAGTTGCCAGCCATCGTAGGCACGTATACGGTTCCTGTTCCACCAGTAGAATCGGTCTTGAATGGACCCAGCGTCTCAGTATGGCCGTCAGGCCTCGTGACCTCTACAGTTAAGCCCGCCCAGCCATACAATGCGGATGCCAGCTCTCTTGTTATCCCAACATGGAGTAGCGTCTCTTGACCAACACCTACTGGGTTAGGAGTAGCACCAATAAAGGCATAGGTCTTAAACGTGCCAGTTCCCTGTGCGGTGGCAGATGGTAAAACAACAAGCGAAACAGTCATAGCAAACATAAGAATTAAAGCAATAGCAGTAGCCTTCGATTTGTTCGTTAAAGCCTTCATGTATTTTTCTTCTCCTATTTTCTGTGGGTCGTAGTATTCAGGCATTCACTATATAGCATTTTTCCATTTTCGGTCTAAATATACACAAAATGCACATTTTGCAGAGTGAAAGATATAGGAAAGGCAGCTTGCGCTCGGTACACATAGAGAATAAGTGAGATTTCAAGTTAACTGAGAATTTTGGGCTGGCTCTGGTGGCATTGTGACTTCACTGTACCTTTTAAATAATAGATTTTATAAAAAATTAATACAGCTTTGGATATTTGAGTTGATTGGAACATGTCAAATGATGACGTTTATGTTCGCGGCTTGAGAAATGTCGCCGCATGCGAAACTAGAATTAGTTTTGTAGACCCTCTTGGCGCCCTTTATTATAGTGGATATGATATTGACCGGCTTATCGGGCGAGTATGCTTTGAGGAAGTGGTCCATCTTTTATTGTACAACAAGCTTCCTAACCAAAGCGAGTTAGATGATATCAGATCAACACTCACCTCCGAAATGAACGGACCCAAGCAAATTATCACATGTATAAAGCATTCCCAGAAAAACAGTCATCCAATGGAAGTTCTGCGAACCGCGATTTCACATCTTGGCGAATTTGACTCTAGCGCGCGATGAACATTATCAGGCATCTAATGATTGGAGTAAATTTTAAAAGTGTAGACTCGAAACTGAGTAGTAAACTATTTCGCCTCTGCGATTCATCACAGCCAGAATCAACTCTTTCTTTTGGCTTTGGCAGTGTTGCAGAGCACTGGTTAAGTCCTCTATGGGTAGGGGTTTGCCTTCTTGAGTGCCCAAAACGAGGTAAGAAGCGGTGTCCTTGCCGTAGGCGCCTCGCTTGTATATGCGAAAGTCGATTCCAGCGCCGAAACCTTCTCTTACAACATAGCCTCTGCCCCGCAAGTCCCGATAAACCAAATAGTTAACCCAAGCGTTCTCGTTAGTCGCCTCATAATGCTGCAAGAGACTTTGGAAATCCACTTCCGTCCCGCTTTCATCTTTAACCTCCAGCATTCCCTTATCCAAAAGATAGAGCGCCTCATAAAACGCAAGCGTGAAAACGTCGTTTTCCGCCGTGCCGTATCCACGTTGAGAAAGCGCGTCAACGCTGCTTTTTTCGGCGATTCTGACGCCTTTTTCCGTGAGCACTCCTGTTGTTCTAAGTTCTGAAGTGCCTGTAAGTCCTGTTTTGTTATCGCTCATTGGTTTTCAACCGCTTGTTTTAGAGTTAACTCTTAACGATATACATTTCTTTTTCTATAAAAACGGAACGCGGCAGTTTCCCAGATTTTTTATCATGAATCGTGGATTCATAAATGATTTATCAAATTGCCCCGTTAATCTCTATGTTAGGAGCCGACGTTAATGACAAATAATAATGATTCAAAAACTCTTGCAGCTTCATTAACTGCCTGAGCTTTCCGGAGAACAACGCTTTTCTTTTATACAAGAACCTCTCCGACAAAGTTGAAGAGACTCTGGTTAGGTCTTTTCTACTTCAGATATCCATTGACAGCCAAAAGCACTCCATAGTACTCCGGGAAATAGCTGAAAGCATAGGGAAGCCTGATGGCAAACCCAAAGACTGCGAAAAGAAGATAGGTGAATCATGGAGAATTTTTGAAGCTGTTCTCAGAGAAATAAAAGGCAAATCGAAAATTCCTTCAGGAGACTTCCCGAAACTTGCTGAAAAGCTCACTGTTCTGGAGAGCATAATGGGCGAAGAATACTACATGTTCGTGCAGCTTAAGACCTTGGAGCTTATGATGAAGGAAATAAACCAGCTCTACAGCATCGATTTGGGCAGCGTAAAAAACTGTTCCTAAACATAATTCGTGATGAAGAGACTCACAGGGAGCTTTTGGAAAAAATAAAAACGCTTATCACACCAAAAAGCAAGGTGGACAGGGCTCCTGTAGTGAAGTATCAGAACCCAGATGCATGGTCTAGGTCCATGCCTCAGACGAGCTAAAGCACGAGTGCTTAAACAGTTAATTCTAGCAATTTACGCAAGTTATTGATTTCCACAGCATCCGTTCCCGTTACTAAACGCGAAAACGTTGGTTTAGCCTCTAATCCTATGGTAACTAAACGGTCTCCCTTGAAAGAAAAAGTGACGGTAAGTCCAGCATCTTTTAAGTCACCAGCAACACCCCTAAGCTGCGCGAGCTTGCTCCTGATAGACCCACCTGCCCCTGCGCTTCCAATAACATCTTTCAGAAAATCTTTGTTGGTTGCGTTAAGCTTGATTTTGTTGTCTTCGGCTTTTATTTGAAGGGCTTCCACATCATTGGTGAATAAGGTAACTTCTCCAGATTTGATAACGTGACCTAACCATGCCGGTAATTGCACGTGTTCACCTCTTCTTAGTCGAAAGTTACTTTTCCGCTACGTACAGGACATCTAAAACAATGGAGCCGTTGATTTTTGCTTTTACCATGCCCATGTCTAAGGTGAGGTCTTGGAAGCTGAGTTTAATGTCTGATCCCTTTCCAGCGAGCTTGTCGATAAGTTTCAGTAGAGTGTCGCCCATATCTTCAGAAGTTTTGGCCATAATTTTTCACCACAACCATAATAGAAAGTTTTCTTGGCATAAATAGTTAACGCAAACGCAAGAGCACACAATGTGCTTCTGTTATAGCCACTTCCTTCTTCTAAAGTAGATCAGCATCACGACTGTTATTGTAAGCATTAAGATTAAGACCGCTGGGTAACCCCAAGACTGCCCAAGTTCTGGCATAAACTTGAAGTTCATACCGTAAATCCCTGCTATGAAAGTTAACGGAATGAATATTGTAGCGATGACCGTTAAGACCTTCATAACCTCATTCATCCGGTTGCTTACGCTTGAAAGGTAAATATCCAGCATACCGGAAAGCATATCGCGAAACGTTTCCACCGCATCCATTACTTGAATTGTGTGGTCATAAACATCTCTCAAGTAAACAAAGGTTGATTTCTTAATTAACTTCGACTCCGACCTTTCTAAGCGATTTATAACCTCTCTTAAAGGCCAAACCGACTTCCGCAAGAAAATCATCTCTCTCTTTAAACCATGAATAATTTGCAATGTTTCTGATGTCGGAGTGATAACCACTCTTTCCTCGATTTCCTCAATTGTTTCCCCAAGTTTCTCGAGAATCATGAAGTAGTTGTCAACAACAGCGTCTATCAAAGCATAAGCGAGGTAATCAGCGCCCATTTTTCTTATTTTGCCTTTGTTGTTTCTGAGGCGCTCTCGGATAGGGTCGAAAACGTCTCCTTCCCTTTCCTGAAAAGAGACAACGAAGTCTCTCCCGAAAACTAAGCTAATCTGTTCAGTTTTTGTTTCGTTTTCTTTTTCGTCAAATCGGAACATTTTTAGAACAACAAAAATGTAATCCTCAAAATCCTCCATTTTTGGGCGTTGCCCCGTACTTGCGATGTCTTCTGCCACAAGCGGATGTAGACTAAAATTCTTTCCAACATGTTCTATTATTTCCGGCTGGTGAACTCCATCTATATTCAACCACATCACTGAAGATTTCTTTCTAAAAGAGAGAGCTTCCTCAACATTCTCGACCTCTTTTTCCTGAAAGTTAACCTCGTCATAACTGATTACTGATAACTTGACCTTCTCGTGCCTTTTTTCACCCACATGCACTATGGTTCCTGGCGGAAGACCAGCTTTCTTGGAACGTCTCGTTATAGACCTTGGGATGACAGTGCACCTCAATCCAATTTCGTCTATTGAGCATTTACAGTATTTATGCTTAAGAATTTTTGAGCAGCCTATTCAGGCGCGTTGGTTTTTGAACATAGCAAAATCTTTTGGGTAGTAAACCCCGTTTTCATGGATAATGGCCGACACGTACTTCAGCGGCGTAATGTCAAAAGCGGGATTAAGGACGCCTATGCCCTCAGCCGCGACCTGCTGCCCGCCGTAATGCGTAACTTCTGCGGGTTTTCTCTCTTCGATGACAACGTCGGTTGACGTGCGCGCCAAGTCAAAGGTGGACTTCGGCGCTGCCACATAAAACGGCACTCCATGTTCATGGGCTAACACGGCAACGGTGAAAGTGCCGATCTTGTTAACCACTGCATCCTGAACTATTCGGTCGGCGCCCACTACAACTTTATCAACCAACCGCTTCTGCATGACGTAGCCGACCATGCTGTCCGTTATCAGCGTAACTGGTATCCCGTCGCGCTTAAGCTCATAAGCCGTTAACCGAGCGCCCTGCAACAGCGGGCGAGTTTCTGTGGCGATAACTTTGATCTTTTTACCTTGTTTCCAGGCTGCGCGTATCACGCCTAACGCGGTGCCGAACTTAACCGTGGCTAACTCGCCTGCGTTGCAGTGAGTCAATATAACGTCGCCATCGGTGATTAGCGCCGCGCCGTTTTCGCCCATAGCCTGATTTGCCGCTGCATCCTCATCCGCGATGCTCTGAGCCTCTTGAACCACAAGCGCCTTCAACGCCTCAACGTTTCCCTGAAAATCCCGGGCTTTGTCCAAGACGCGCTCTGTCGCCCAGAAGAGGTTAACGGCTGTCGGTCTTGTGCTCTTCAGCGTTTTCGCCGAGTCTTCCAGTTCCGCCAATAACTCGGATACGCAGCTTGCATTTGAGTGGTAAGCAGCTAGGGCGAGTCCGAAGGCTGCGGCTGCTCCGAGCAACGGGGCACCCCTAACGCGTAGGTTTTTTATAGCCTCTGCCATCGTTTCAACGGTTTTTATTTTTAGGGTTACGGTTTCAAGGGGTAGTCTAGTCTGGTCTACTGTGAGAACGGTTCCATCTTGCCATTCTATGGTTCGCATTTTGTAGCCTCAGTTATCGCTTTATACGCAAAGAGATTCTGTTTAAGATTTCGGAAGAAAAACGGAGAACTGGTTTTTCCTTATTCGCGGGGTGATTTAACGTAGGTTACTACTTCAACTGGGGAATCCTTGCCGAATTTCAGCCGCTCCTTCCAGCCTTCTCCAACAGCGACAAGGGAGAAAACGCCTGAGATTTCCGCTTTTGCCTTTTTGACAAGGTGCCCCAGTGCCTCTTGGGTTTCCCCGCTTTTGATCATGTCATCCACTATGAGAACGCTGTCGCGTTTTTTAATGGCGTCTTTTGGAATGAACAGGGTCACGGTTACGCCTGAATCTTTTCCCAGAACGTATGTTTCGTCCAGAAAGGCTTTGACTCCAACCTCTTTGTTTCTCTTAGCCATGATGAGATTGACGCCGAGGGAGTTGGCAACCATTGTAGCCAAAGGAATTCCGTCAACAGCCGCGGTTAAGATTTTCGTTACCCTTTTTCCAGCAAAATTTGCTAACGCGTGGTTTGCGGCTTGCTGAAGTATGTTGTAGTCACCTACAATCTCGGTGTTATCAAAATACCCTGTCTCGTCGAATTTTATCCTGCTTCGCAGTTCCGTTTCCAAGCCGACGAGTTTCGTCAGCACTCGCCACAGTTGCTTGGCTCTAGTCGTGTTTGGCAGAACATGTCCTTTGGCGTATCTGCTGAGGACAGTGACGGGTAAGCCTGTCTTGGAGGCTAACTCGCGGTAAGTTATATTGCGTTTATACTTTGCAGTTCTTAAAAGCTCGATAGTCATCAAGCGAAGTTTCAAATCTTCTGCGTGGGTGCTCATCCTTTTCCCCCTTAAACACCTATGA
>CAZJQR010000098.1:0-8242 GCA_964548345.1 uncultured Candidatus Bathyarchaeia archaeon
TTTCTGGGCATGCATTTACACATTTGGCGTCTTCGCAGAATCTGCAGGCGAGAGCAAAGTTGAACATGGGAGTCGTGCGGACTACCCGTATTCGGGAGCGTAATGGGTTTATGTTGTTTTTTTCTTTTTCGAGAGCGCAAGCATATTCACATATTCCGCAGCCTGTGCATTTGCTTGGATCTACTGAGACGAATTTTCTAGATGGAAATTCTGAAGTTGGCATTAGTTTTACCAGAGATGGTTTAGATATCTAAAGATTCCTGTACATTTTCGAGCTAAAACGAAATGCACGCTTAGAGTAGTTTTTCGCAGAGTTCGCAGTGACCTTTCAGTGGCTCATCTCCGAGGTTCAACCTTTTGATAAGCCCCAGCAACCTCTCCACAAATACTTTATCACTTTTGGATTCTTGCGCGCGCTTCAACGACGCTGAGTCGGGATAGCAGTCAATACTTTTCTAAGGCTCATCTACAAAGCATGCCTAAACAATGACGCTGGGTTCGCGTTATCTGGATTGCTACGCTTTCCTTTTCAAGTGACAGTAGCTTAATGGCTGAAAAGTGATCAAGGTGAGGTATCTCTTGCGCGCGCGTAAATACACAAAAGTTCAAGCTGTTCTTCTTTTGGGATTACTGGTGGACCGTTGCAAAGGAAAAGTTGTTTAAGCATTCTTCTTAGCAACTTACGACGATGATATTTTTGATTCTCCAGCTTCTTTGGTTATTCTGAATATCTTGTCAACAAAGCTTTCAAGTTCACTCTCATGTGAGACAGCGATGACTTGTTCGCAGTTTAGCTCTTTGAGAATGTCTCGAAGTCTGAATAATTGTTCGCGGCTGAATCCGTCTGTTGGTTCATCCAGGATCAGAAGGTTACTGTGCATGGCTTCACATACTTTCTTAACCATGACATTTAACGCCAGACGGTACGCTAAGGCGACTGAGGTCTTTTCCCCTCCACTTAAACTCTCAACGTCCATTTCGTAGCCATTTTGCTCAATGACAGGAGTAAAGTTACCATCCACTCTCACAGATATATCGCCTGCTTCGAGAAGATAAGAGATCCATTTTTGGAATAGTGAATTAAACTCGGTGTTTATGCTCGTGAGAACGTTCGTCTCGATCTGCTTCACTGCCGGATTAAAGTATTCAGATATCCACAGTTTATACTGTTTCAGTTCATCTCGTCTGAGAAGTTGCTCTTCCATAGTTTTCACCTCGCCTTCAATCCGAGAAATTTCTTCCTCTGAATGTTCAATATCCTTGTTTATTCCAACAAGTTCTGCACTCTTGTCATTTTTTGCTTTTTCAACCTCAGTTTTTTCATTTTCAAGTTTATCGATTATTTCTAAAACAGGCTTTTCTCGGTCATACAATCCGATTTTTTTCTGGAGATCAGCGTCATCGCTTGCTATTTCAGCTATGAGATCAGCTTCTCGTTCTTGACTTTGAGAAAGGTCTTTTGTTACAGTTTCCTTATTGTTGACTTTGGCTTTGTTGTTCAGGTATCTTTCTTCTATCTTGGATTTTTCAAGCGTTTTTATTCTATCTTTGACCTGCTCATATTCCTCTCTTACTGGTTCAAGCTCCGCAAGTTGAGAGCTTATGCACTCGATTTGTTTTCTCTCGTTTTCTCCAAAAGTGTCTTCTTCAAGCAATTTTTGATTATCCTCAAGCGTTTTACGTTTTGTTTTTAAAGATTCTTCGTTTTCCGCTAGATTGGCTTCTTGCTGCCTTAATCCGCTCAAGGTCTGCCGTAACTTGTTTAATCTACGCTCCTTTTCTTTTAGAGACGCCTTTTGAGCCGCAGTCTCGTCAATCGATTCTTTGTTCTGTTTTTCTTCGTTTTCAAGTTCTTCGATTCTTTTGTTGAGCTTCTCCACATCGCTCAGATATTCCTCTTCAACCTCGCTGTAGTGCTGCTGGGTTAGCTCTTGCTTACACTTAGGACAAGGAGCACCGACACCTATCTTTCTTAATTCCTCCAGTTCAGCTTCTAATTCCTCTGACCGCTCTCTCTTGCTCCTAATTTTTTGCTCCAGAGCAGCTTGATTCTTATTCAGGGAAATAAGTTGTTCAGACACTGTTGGCAACTGCTCAATTTCTGCTGCTAACGTGTTTTCCTCTTGTTCAAGTTCGGTGATTTTGGAAGTTTCAGCTTTCTGTTTGGAGATTCGTTCTTCTTCTTTACGGATTTCTTTCTGAAGATCTGATACTCTTTTTTCTAATTGACTTTTTTCCTTTTCAAGGGCTGCGCGCAAACCGATTTTCTTACCGTTTAAGTCGTTGATTTGTTGAATCTGAGGCTCAAGCTGCTCGCGTCGTGCTTTCTTTGAAGAGTATTCTTCATATTCTGGGCTGAGTTCAGCCACAGCTTTTTCTGCCTCTGATATCTCATTCAACTGACCCTGCAAGCTTTGAATTCGAGATTTGATATCATCGAGTTGTCTGTTCTTACCTTGCAGAGACTTTCTCAACGCAGGAATTTCCACCTCTAATTGCTTTACCGTCTCTTTTCGTGGCTGAAGCTCTTCAAGTTCCTTCAAAATTCGCGTCTGTTCTGCCTCAAGCACCTTCAGTGCCCCGCTTATTTCTTTGAAGTCCTTCTTGAATTTTTCAAGATGCTTTTTCTCATCCTCTAATAGCTGTCTTTTCTCAGCGATGTTTTGTGTCTGCCTATCCAGCAGTTTGGCTTCGCCTCCCAGCCACGTAAGCAGAACTGACGCGTTATTGACGATTACGCTGTAATCTTCGATTCTGAAGGCTCGCCTCAACGTTTCCAGTCGACGCTCAACAGGTTGCAGGAGAACCTCCTTCATCATTTCCTGAGGAGTGAAAATCGCGTATCGGTATATCAGCGAGCTTGTTTTGGGTCTGGGAGACTCATTGAAGTTCAGAATCTGAAGAATTCTATTCTTCATCTCCGTAACGGAATAGTCTGTGTGTACGCCTTCTTCAACTATGTAGCCTTCATTCTGAGAAATTGATTTTCTCTTGCGCCGGAGAGAGCGATAAACCTGAAACTTTTTTCCGTTTACTTCAAACTCTAAAAGAACCGAGCCGTTTATTTCTCCATGCCTTAACAGATACGAACTTTCCTGATCGCCCAGTCCAAACAAGGCGAACTCTATCGCCGAAAGTATAGTTGATTTACCTGAGCCAATATCGCCTTCAAAAAGGGTAACGCCAGCATCTAATTGGATGGGATCTGGGGATTTGTAGCTTCGAATGTTATTTAGGAGAATGCTTTTGATGATCAATTGTCAGCCTCCAAGCTAAGCAAATGCAAGGTGTTTTTGAGAATTCGTTCTTCAAAATTGGTCTTGGTTTCGCCTTCGTTCTTTTCAAGTTTCAACGAGTTCAGAAGGTCGGAAGCAAACTGCAGCCCGTTCTTTCCAGACAAGACCTTCTCAAGTTTGAGTATAAGAGGTTCCTTCAAAGCGGGATCAATCTTGAAAGTTTTAACCATATCCGACAAAATTTTTTCTTCAATCTCAGCCCTATTCTCTCCTTTTACCTGCCCCGAAGATAATTTCTCTTCAGTCGACAAGTTATGATGGTTTATGTGGGCTACACTTGCCCCCTTTTTGTATAGAGCCTGCTTTGTCTCGTTAAAGTTTATGTCAGAAGGCTTCCCATTCAAAAGTTCACCAGTGACTTTGAGAAGTGCTATTTTGTCTTTAACGTCACTTTCATCCACAGTCTTTTGCAAGATGTCAGTGAGTTGATAGACCGTCTTTTTTGTCGCGTCGATTTCTTCATAATAGACTTCACTTACCTTGATTTCGATAAATTCCACGTTGGTTATCTTATCTTCGAAATCTACAATGAAGAAACCGCGTTTTTCGCCTTTCGCAGTTATTTCTAAATCGGTGAATGTGGAGGCAAATAAACATCCAGGAAACGCTATCACGCCGTATATAGAGTCCGTTTGTTTAAGCCTTTCATGGACATGTCCACCAGCGTAGTAGTCAAACCCTTTTGGAAAACTGGATAATGGTACGCCTTCGGGATACGAAGCTGATAAGGGGCGGATCTCCATTATGGCGTTATGGAATACAAAGATTTTGAAGCCTTCTTCAGCCTCAAGACTGCTGGTATCTAGCATTCCATAGTAATTTCTTTCTAAACTTAGTCTCCTTCCAGACATGCCAGTGAGTTTGACGCCTGTCTTAGCGTCCACAGTGAATTTTAGATAGATTTTGTCGTCTTTGCTTTCAGCGTGAACAACTTTCCTGAAGAGGCCTGAAGAGTTGAGAACATCGACTATGGAGGTTGAGTTTGCCGCGAAATCGTGGGAGCCATAAGTCAGATAGAATTCAACTCCGCTATCTTTTACTTCTCTGACTTTCTCGACAGCTCTCTTAACAATGGCAAGGTCGGGCAAGGTGGTATCGAAAAGGTCTCCTGAAATTATGATGAAATCCACTTTGGCTTTAACGCATTCATCTAGCGCAGCTGTAAATGCTTGCATATTCATTTCTTTCAGTTTCGGATCTCGCCAAGCTCCTAAATGAGTGTCTCCCAAATGTGCAAATCTCGCCAGTTACATTACGACTCCTGTTTTGTTTTTAGGTTTAGATTCACCTTGATTTTGTTTTATGTAATCTTCGAACAAGGGGATTTTGATTGGGATGGCGAATCGGGTGAAGTTTGAGCTGATGATGGCTTCGCCCTTGTCTAAACTTGCGATGTTTTGTTCATCTGCAGATAGGTCTTGAGAGGCGCTGTCAATTATTGCGCTTCTTTCAGATGAGAGTTCATTTCCAAGAATGATTTTGGTGTTCATGTTTGCCAGAACCGTTTTTGGAATTATGCTTGTTAGTTGCGTGAGTGCTGTTAATCCCACTTTGAATTTGCGACCTTCTCTTGCTATTGTGCTGAAAATGTTGTTTCCTGAAGATTTCAATACTTCTTGACTTAGGACTCTGGGTGCTTCTTCAACCACTATTGAGATGACTGGCTTCAGGTCGAGTTCCCCCTCCAATTTGTATCGTCTGTAGTTGTTGAAAACGTCACTGAGAATTATGCTGCCTATGAGGAGTTCCGTTTCATCGGTGAAGCTTGACGTGTCGATGATGACTTTCTTTCCAGATTCAAGAAAGCCGAGAATATCCTTAATCGTTCTTGAACCTAAAGCGGCGTTAAATATTTTTGACCTACATTGAACCTCTCCGAGGTCGTCGACGTAGAGACCTAATAGTGCATCTATTTTTCTCCGAAGAACCGAGAGAGTTCCTGGCTGCACGTTCTCAAGGTCTTCGCCTCTGACAATCGCACAGAGCCAATCGTCTCCATAAGTGTGATAAGCTACGTAGAGCGCTTGATTCTGCGCGTCAGAGAAGTCCACCACTCCTTTGAAGTGCCAAGGTTTTATCGACTTGAAATCGATAACTAACGTAGGAGATCCAGCGATCGGGCGAGGGGAATAATAGACTATTTTTTCACTCGCAAGAGGATGGTCTTTCAAACCCTTCTTATGTCTTCCAAAATACTCATCATGAGGATCCAGAACCAGTATACCACAATAGTCCTCTTCAACTATACTCCATAACATTACTTTCAACAAGTTGCTTTTACCGCGGCCAGTGGTGGCGGGTATCAAAATGTGATGTGTGAAAACGTCAATTCCCTCTAACTTTACCGCGACATCAAGCACTTTTGAACCACTTCGAACCTCGCCCAGGTACATCGGGTGTTTTGGCGTCTCCAAAAAGTCCAAATCTGATTTTTGAATGGTCCTGACGTTAGTCATGAATTGCGGCAACGTTTTTGGAATGAAGATTTTCTTTTCTTTGATGTACGCCACTGATTTAACGATGGCCAGAACATAGTTTCTTAATGCAGGCTCCATGAAATCTAGTTCAGCTCGGAAACCCTCAAGCTTCATACCTGAAATTAATTCGATGTTTTTCTCCGGGATTTGACTGCCGTAAGCCAAGTCGTACACTTGAAGAATAGGGTAAGTGGTTTCATTCTGTTCGACTACTAGCAGGTCACCCAGTTCAATTTCTGTTCCAGCTTTTTGCCTAATCATCAAAGCGCCGTGTTTTCCGTGGACTATACTTCCAACAATTTCCATTATTTATCACCCTATCAACTGATTTAATATATCATGAGCGTCAGAAGCTCTCAGATGTTTAGAGATTTTCTCCCAGAGATGCTTCTGGGTGGATAGAATTGCGCGAAACTGAAATTCGTATCCAGCTTTCTCGTTCATGCTAATTCGTGCAAATCTGTCGGCGTCAATTAAACCGTAAGGATACCCTGGAAATCCTATATCTCTTGAATTAGCAGCAAGAGAAGAAAGCAACAATTCAACCTCTCCGAGATTATGTTTTGTTATTTGGTCTTTCAAAACTTCGAACCTGAAAACATGTTCAGAGTTTTCGTGGAGCTTCACTGCAAACATTTCAGCTTTATGGTCTGGATGAGTTATGTCAACTATAGGGTAGTAATACCAAGGTAAGTCTTTCAACGTTGAATTCTCTGACAGAATTTGAATAGAAGGAAATAGTGGTTGACCAGTGTCGGTGAAGAGCGTTGATGTTTTCGAGATAGATGTGAGGTACACGCCCTTCTCTAAAGCAGCTTCATAGGTTGCGTTGGAATATTTGGATTCGTTTGTAACGAACGTTTGAAGCGTTCCATCTCTGACTAGAACATCGCCTTTTTCAAGTTCAACTTCTATTATCCATTTTGAAAAGCGCCATTCAGCAAATGCTCGTGCCACATTAAGGATTCTGTTAATCGCTACTCTCTGAAATCCAGTCATTAGCGACTGGTCAAAAGAGTTGAACTCTAGATCATTTTTATCTGGCAAAAAGTCTAACAATTCCTCTTTGACAGGCACAAGCTCAGTTTTGTAACTAATATGATTGCTCCTCACAGTGGCATAGCATGCAGTGAAGAAATCAATTTTCGACGGAAGCCTAACAGGCTCGAGTCTTTGGTCGCCTCTGAAAAGACCAAAATAAATTCTATTCAACCCAATCGCTAGGTTCGGGGCACTCAAAAGCTCAGCGCTGCCACCATCAACAAAAGCAATCTTTCCACTTGTCATGCGTTTTGGCAACGGAAAAAATCGCTCAACTTTCAATTCGAAAGGGCTATATCGTTCATCTCCAAACGAAGGCTGCCCCAACGGAGTATCCACAATTACCTTCTCAAGAGCTTCAACAATTCGATGAATAGGTAGACGCTTTTCCCCAGACATACAGCATTTAACCTTATTCTGTAATGATAAGAAGTGCGCAAATTTAAGATTTCTAAAAAAAAGAAAACTCTAATCACCGCTCTTTTATGCTTAATAACCAAATCACTTGTTCGTTTTGTCTGCTTTTCTATTTTTTCAATAAAAACAATTTATAAAAAAATTCACTCTTAGAAATAGAAGTATCGTTAGCAGACGTGTTAGCCTTGATATTTCAGGGGCAAAGAGCTTAAACATGCTTGGTATACGGAGCGGCTGTGCGATTCATGCGGCGCTAAGCTTCATATGATGAGCTGGCGCTGCAAAAAATGTGATATTGGCTTATGCCTTAAATGTAGCAAACAAATTAGATGTTTTAAAAGAAAAGATTTTTCTGCTGTCCGATGTGCGATGGAAGACTTGGGTAACGCCTTTCATGATTAGTTAGGAATGTGACGTTTCATCCAACACGATGACAAGCGCGCACTATGGGAAGTATCGCAAAAAAGGATTATAGTGAAGCGTAGCCAGCTAACAAGTTTGAAAGACTATGCAGCAACACTTTTACATGAGATTGCTCATGCTCAAAGCGTAACAAGTGACGTATCAGCAGAATTTGAGAACGCTCTTACTACAATGCTTGTTCAAATTTCGTCAGGCATAATACTAAGTCAGACGAACGCGCGCACTTACCCCTTATTCTAGTATTCTCTTTTGCGAGGGGTAACTTTTCTTGTCTTTTTACCCCTCATATTATTCTATTCTTTTTATGAGGGGTAATTTTTCTTCTATTTTTTACCCCTCATACTATACTAACTAACTATATCCATCCTATCCATCCTATCCATCCTATCCATCCTATCCATCCTATCCATCCTATCCTTTTTCCTACAGTAGGTTAAAGTTGGTTATCCAACCTAGCCGTCGCAGACGTCTGTCCGTTTTTGGTTGGTTGGGTTGGTTGGTTGGATTAAAATTTAATGCAAAAAAAGAAAAAGGGTTTTTTGGGCTTTTAATCTCTCAGGTAATTCTAAGAAAGCTTCATTTTTTGTG
>CAZJQR010000099.1:0-8054 GCA_964548345.1 uncultured Candidatus Bathyarchaeia archaeon
TCTGGCTCTTTCCGCTGCCGTATTCACCGTAGAATTCGGTGATTGTCTGTGTTTCCAAACCGCCGTCAACAATCTTATCCAGTGCTTGGCTGCCTGTGGTTAGCCGCAGGACGTCTTGGCGCATTTTGAGAAGTTCATCAGCGCGCACAAAGTTAACGCCTATTGCGGAGCGGGCTGCTTCAATGATTGCGAAAGCCTTTTTTTCGCCGACACCGACGGGTTCCAGTTCGCGAGCGGTTGCCATAGCGAGTGACTCGACGGTGTGGTAGCCGAGGTCGCGTAGTTTTTGGGATGTGGCAGGTCCGACTCCGGGAATGTCTTCTATGAACGCGTACTTCTTTTTGGGTTCCGGTGTACTTTCTTCTTCTTGTTCTTGGCTTTCAACGTTTGCGTCTTCTGACATGTAATTAACCTTGGAATTGAGTTGCGGAAAGCTATATTTAAAACACGCGAAACATGGGAGCTGCTTGTCCATGGAGAGGTGAGTTAAAGTGAATTTTGTGATAGTTAGGTTGGATTTTGTTTATTGTTTCAGAAGATTTAATATTGGATCGTGATATCCAATACATTGGAGCAAGCAGAAAAATGTTCAAAACTCTCAAAGACAAAATCGCCATTTCCGGAGTCACAGTGTTATTCATAGGCGTAGCCCTCCTGATATTCACGTTCTTCAGCGCCTACGAACTCCTAACCGCAGACATATCACCCATCTCAACTCAAGACCTCGTGCAGACTTTCGGAGAGTCATTAGGACCGTTAATCGCAGCAGCCATACACATAATGTACCTCGGCGTCATGGGCTGGGTCAGCTCGCTCATAACCATCCGAGGAGTGACAATAATGGTTCACGTACCTAAGGCGGAAACAAATGGACCACAAGTGCCTCAGCATAAACCGCAGCTTCAACCTAAACAAGCAAAAGCAAAGCTTCAGAAAGGGGCAAGACCAGACACTGAGCCATTGGAACCGGAGATGATTGTTATTCCGCTGGAAGAAATGGAGCAGAAGCCGCAAGCGCAGCAAAAATCCAAGTCTTCCTAGTGAAAAAGCCGTTTTCATCGTCTTAAAAGAAGGAACTGCAATGAACTTGCCGATTCGAATGCTAGGGATAGCCACATCCATTTTCTGGATAATGCTAATAGCCTTTATTGCTTTGGCAGCGTACTCAGTTAAAGACTTAAAATTTGACTTCGGCGAACCCGAGTTCGCAACATCCCCAGACGGCCAGCTAAGCTTCTCGTTACCCCTCTACATCGATAACAGAGGATACTACAGCCTGAAGGATTTCCATCTTTCAACGGTTTTCGCAGACACGGAAGGCGCAGAAATCTCAAAGGACACAACGTTCGTTCCTGTCATACCCCACGGAGAAAAAACAACAATCGTGCACAACGTCACGCTAAGCTTGGAGAGCCTGCTTGAAAATGGCGAGCAATACCTCTTCAACGACAACAACCTTAACATCTCGGTTACGGCTGGACTGAACTTCGCAGAGTTGCTTCCCGCCCAGATTTCAACGAACTTCACGTTTCCTTGGGGCGCGCCATTCTACAATTTTGCTCTCGGCGAGCCATCTTATGGGCGGTTTGACTCCACACACGCTGAGGTGGCTGTTCCGATGAGTTTTGAAAATCACGCCGTCTTCGACATAGCAGGCAACATCAGAATAGAACTTTATGACGACGCGGACTCGCTTCTAGGTGAAAGCCAAACGATAGTCTATGTTCCGCAGCAATCCGCCTATAATGAGGACGCGGAGTTTCAGGTTCCTTTGAACGCGGTGTCTACATCGGCTGCCCAAAACTGGCATTTCAACGTTTACTTTGACACAGGATTTTTAGAGTATGGACCTCTGGTGATTCCGTATGGCTGAACAACAAAAAAAGAACAAAAACCTAGTCAAAGACGTTTCGTTCCGCGTTGTTAAGGCTACCGTGAAAGCGATACTTGTTTACTTAATCTACTTCCTTCTCGCGCCGATGCTGGCGCCACTTTTCGGGTTAATTCCAGGCTTTATGGAATCAATCGAAGCTTTCATTGCAGTTTACATCGCGCTGATGATTCTAAGCGACCTCACTGAAAAAACGGTTTTCCAGTACTTCTTCAACACCGCAAGAGCCCTGTTCTTCATGGCATACCTGCTTCTCTCCATGGGAAACGGCGTATTCAGCACAAGCTACGAAAACTTCAGCTTAACCGTGAACCTCACCCTGTTCTACACAGTGGCAGTTTTGCTCAGCCTCCTCGGCTTCGCAAGGACAATTCTGCAGGCGATAAACTTCATGCACGAAAAGGCAGAGGCCAGCAGCAACCTGCCGCTCTAAAAAGAGCGAAAGCTTACGTGCCCTGAAGCGCCTTGTAAATGTTTAATTTTAGCATGAAGCGTATGTGTTCGATGCTTAAGTCGCGCTGTGCGCAGCCTGAAAGGCGTCAGAGGTTTGTGAGCCGCTGCCTATAATTCTCGTAATCGGGCAGGCGCCGCGCGTATTCTTGGCACATCAGCGGTGAAGATATCAGAAAGTCGGCGGAAGCGCGGTTGCAGGCAAGTGGGATGTTCCACACCGTAGCCATGCGCAATAGCGCCTTCACGTCTGGGTCATGCGACAGAGACTCCAGCGGGTCCCAGAAGAAAATGAGAAAGTCAATGCAGCCTTCGGCAATGCGCGAGCCTATCTGCTGGTCGCCGCCTAGCGGACCGCTCTCGAAAACGGTGATTTTTGAGCCGAGTTCCTGTTCCAATACTTTGCCGGTTGTTCCAGTGGCGAAAAGGTCATGCTGAAGCAGAGTGCCCTTGTTGAACCTGACCCATTCAAGCAAATCTGGCTTCTTGTGGTCATGGGCTATAAGCGCAATTCTTTTCCTCTTGCCTATGACGGCGATTCTGTTTGACATTTTCGTGCACTCCTGACTTGAAGTAAAGCAATACGGTAGGCGTTATATTGGTTTTCCCAATAAAACATTTACAGCCATTTAGACAGCATGTTTTAAATTGTGGAATTGCAAGTACTGGTTAGGTGAAAATGAGTTGGGTTGGGGCAGTAGCGGCATGCCGCCGTGGGTTGACGAGAAAGGAATTGACGCGGAAAAGAGAAAGCAGAAAGCGGCTCAGGACGCCGCAAGGATCAAGGCGTTAGAAGAAGAGAACAAAGCGCTCAAGAAGCGGATAAAACAGTTAGAAGATGAACTGAAGAAGCTGAAAAAGTAAGCTGCCTTTTCGCATAGTCCTACTCTTTTGTCTGGTTTTCAGGTCGGGTTTTTCTATGCAGCACTATGCCTTCTGCAAGGAACAGAGCCATGGCAATTGTGGATATTACTATCAAATAAAAAATTTCCAGATTAAGACTCTGCCCATAAACGAAAAACTGTATCGCAACTATGGAAATTTCAACGCCTAAAATGCCCATAAAAAAGAAGGAGGAAAACACCAGCCGCGGCACCAACTTTCTGCCGACCCAAAGGTGCCCGCTGATGCTTGCCCTTTCTTTAACTACGTATTCGCCGTACTGGTTTTTCTCCATCAGACCGAGGTTTTCGAGTTTCTGTAATTGCCTGTACGCCACGCTTGGGCTGCTGAGGTTCGCCCCTCGCATCACGTCCCGTGGACCGACGGGTCTGCCCTCTTTTACTGCATACGTGTACACGTTTAGCGTGTTGCCTTCCAGCGCCTCGTTGACCTCGTTTGTCACGGTTAGCTCCTCGGTTTGATGAATACCTCTACGCCGTACTGGTCGGGTTGGAATATTTGATTTTCACCTAAGATGTTGTTGTATAAGTAGCCGTCTGCGGTTTTCTCCACTGAGATTGATTTGAGCTGGGTCATGAGGGAAGATGTGTCGTAGAAAGTGCCGTTTACGGGTTTGTCATAGATGTAGTTGTTTGTTGCCGCGTAGACGTTGATTCTGCCTGCCGTGAAGCCGTTGAGGACATCGACGGTGGCGACTGTTACGTGCCAGTTAACTCAATTAGGCGTGATTGATGAGGCGCCCATGTATTGTTGAAGTCGTCATCTCCTGACCAAACAGTAGACCTTACCCTTGGTCCAATAGTTTCGTCAAATGCCTGGTTGCCGTTGAAGGCGTTTCGCGGCGGGAAATTGGTTGTAGCTTGGATGATCGTGCCGAATCCTAGGATGCTGATTACCGGGTGCTCTATGCGGATTCTTCCTGTGACGTTAACCCATGTTCCATTGACGTAAATGGTATCCCAGAGTTGCAACGTGCTTGCGCTGCTGTTGAAAAAATGGTACTGCTTTATAGGCACGCCCTCCATCCAATAACCTGTTTCAGAAGCATTAGCCGGCAAGCTGGGGATCACAGTAGGCATCGCACCTACAAACCGGACAGTATCACCAGAACCCCAAGGCGAACTCAGGACCTCATCCAAACCATCAGGATGTACTCCAGGTATCCATGTTACATTAAGCCATTCGTTGTCCAACCATATGCCCTCGATCACAGTTCCGAAATGGCCACCGCTGTTTCCTTCTCCAGAAGAGATGGCGGAGGCACCTTCTAATGCACCCTTGAGGAGTGAGATGTTTTGGGCTGCAGCAAAGTTTACGGATCCTAGTTTGGCTGCAATGTCAGAGTAGTTCGTGATGTTTAAGATGACTTGGTAGCTGATTTGTGGCAAAGAGAACGCGTCTGAAGTTTCGTTGTGGATGGGTTCTTGGACCCTAAAGTTGGCGTATACTATGTCGACTCCGAAGTCTGCTGTAGGTCCTTGAGGTATGCGTGGAAACGGTCTAACCACCAAGTTTTCGTAGAGAAGAGGCGAAGCGAAAGCAACTCCTACTGACAACGCGAGAACGGCGATTATTATAAGCTTTACTTCGAATTTCATTTTTTTCACGGCTGTACAATACTGAAAGTGGCTATTAGCTCTGCTTGAGGAACACCTTTGTTCCGCTACCAGAACGGTGTACTTTACTTGTGAACGGCTGTGCCATAAAATTTAATGCGTAACAGAATCTGGGGACATCTGCTACACCTTTGACCCGCGTTCAGCCTTTCTAAAGTTGTAATCTTTATCATGGATTCATAAGGTACTTATTAATTCAATTCATATTAACTATCAAAATTCACAGTTGAAATTAAGAAACGCTTAACTGTTGAAAGATAATTAAATAATAGAAAGAGAGGAGAAAACTTGCCAACTATGGGATTATTCCGCAAACCGAGGAAAGAAGAAGCCGAAAAAACAGCCACGTCGCCTACTGCAAAAGATAAAGAGGAACCTGGCAAAACCTACCTTAAAGCCAAGCCTCTCCGCGACTTATCAGATTTAGAGGAAATCAAGAAAGAAGTGAAAAACGGAAACGTCCTTATCCTCCGCATAACCCCGCTCGCCAGCAAAAACATCGAAGACGTGAAAAGCGCGGTAAACGAGTTATACGAGTTCGCCGAATCCATAGGCGGAGACATAGCCCGACTAGGCGAAGAACGCGTAGTCATTTGCCCCCCGAACATAAGGATCTGGCGGGAAAACAGGCAAGCTTCAAACAAGCCTCTGCCTACAGTAGCCTGAGTTACTGAGATTTTTTGATGTTCTCATCGTGAGAGAGAGCGCTTACAGCAGCCTAAAAGTTTCCAAGATGCTTGGAACAACCGTGTTTATGCCGGCTTTGTGTTCGAGGAAGCCCGCCATGTTGTTGATTTTGCTTTTTTCGCCGTGGCACACAAAAATTCTCTCAGGCTTAGGTTTAAGATGTGTCAGATAGTTGATTAGCTGTCGCCTGTCGGAGTGTCCTGAAAAGCCTTCTATGGATTCTGTTTGCATTCTAACTTGCACCACAGCCATTTTGCCTTCGTTGTCCATCATGGTGACTTCGTTTACTCCTTTCTGCACCCTCTTGCCCATGGTGCCCTCGATCTGGTAGCTTACGAATATTATGGTGTTCTTTTCGTCGCTAGCCCAGTTTTTGAAGTACTCTATCACGGGTCCGCCTTCAAGCATTCCAGAGGTCGCAAGAACGACGCAGGGTTCGCCTTCGATTATGCTTTGCCTGACGCTTGGATGCTCCACAATCGTGAAGTAGTCTGACTGGAACGGGTTAACCTCTTCGTGGAGGATGCTGTGGCGGACTTCCCTGCTCAAGTACTCGGGGTAAGCAGTGTGAATAGCAGTGGCTTCTGAGATCATGCCTTCAATGAACACGGGCGCTTCTTTCATCAAGCCGCGCTTCATGTAGCCGTCGATGACAAGCATGATTTCCTGCGCTCTGCCCACCGCTGGCACGGGAATGAGCACGTTGCCTTTGCGCTCCAAGGTTTCATTTATGACATGGGTTAAGCTTTCTTCGGCTTCAAGTCTAGAAGGCATATAATCTTCTTGCCCTCCGTAGGTGCTTTCGGTGATCACGGTTTCTATCCTTGGAAACTCTGTTGCCGCCGCCTCCAGCAACATTGTGCGCGCGAACTTGTAGTCGCTGGTGTAGACGATGTTGTGTAAGCCCTCGCCGATGTGCAGGTGCGCCATGGAAGCACCGAGTATGTGACCGGAATTGTGCAGGGTTAACCGAATATCCGGCGCTATGTCCGTGACTACGCCGAATCTGAGAGGAATTGTATGTAAAACGCATTCACGGACGTCCTTTTGGTCGTAATGCGGCGTTACGCCTTGCTTGTTCGCCACGTCCAAATAGTCCAGCTGAAGCATCGTCATAAGGTTCGAAGTCGGCGCGGAACAGTAGACGGGTCCGTCGTAGCCGTACTTGTAGAGAAACGGGGTTAAGCCGCAGTGGTCAAGGTGAGCATGGGTTATAACCACCGCATCCAACTGGTCTATTTGAAATTCGGGACAGTCAAACCTTGGAAAAGCCTCAAAAGGCCTCTGTGAACCCGGGTTGATGCCGCAATCCAACAGGACGCTGCTTTCTCGGGTTTTGACAAGGAAAGCTGAGCGCCCCACTTCCTGCGCTCCGCCGAGCACGGTCAGTCTGACGTCGCCGACTTCAAAGGCTTTCGGTCGGAAAATTCTTTCGCCCACAGTACGCAGTATGCGCTCGCGTTCTCTGCTTTCTGAATGAAGATAATGACGCATGTGCGTGACAATCTTGGACTTTATGGGGGGGCTTCTCAAGACGCGAGGGCGCCACTTTGTTTTTTTGATAATCTCCTGCAGGACGGTGCCATTTCTGCCGATGACCAAGCCTGGCTTTTTGGTTTCGATTATTATTTCGCCTAGGCTGGGGTCGAAGTTTATGTCTGTTATCTCGGCTTCTGGGGCGATTAGCTCCCGCGTTATCTTTTCGGCTTCTGTTTCCGGAAGCCTGACTGACGGGTCTGGGCGAACGACGATTCTTTTTCGTATTACGCCAACGATTTCTGCCACTATGCTGCTTTTATCAACCAGAATCTCGGGTCTCTTAGTGTAAACCGCTAGCATAGGTCCTTCGTATTCTATTCTGGTGACTCCTGCTTCTATGGGAACCTGCTCGAGAACGTACTGGCTGATTTCAATTTTGTCTTTTTCTTTGCCTGAGCTTCGCGCCACGATTTTTACTTCCTCAACTTGTCAGAAGCTTGGTTTTTTCTTCGTTTGATAACTCGCGGTAACCGCTGCTGTCTATTACGGTGACGTTGTAGCTGTTGCCGCTTGCGATGTCGCGTTTCATAGCCGCGTTAACGGCTTTAACAATGATGGGCAGCAACTCTTGAATAAGCCTGTTTTCCTTGTACTTGTCTTCAAGTACGCCGTAGGCTATGGGTGAGCCTGAGCCGGTGGATACGAACTTCTCCTCTGTCAGGCTTCCGTACGGGTCTAAATTGTAGACGTGGGGTCCTGTGGTGTCTACGCCGCCGATTAGGACCTGTGTTGCCAACGGGACGTATCGGGCTGAAAACAGCAGGTTGGCGATGAGTCTGGCTGCGGTGCTTACGGACATGGGGCGGTTCATTTTGATTTTGTAAAGTTTCGCGTTGGCGGTGAGTATGTCGACTACGTGTTGGGCGTCGGCGACGGTTCCGGCTATGGTCATGCCCAGATGGTCGTCTATCTGGTAGACTTTTTTCCCTGCTTTGTGGGCTACGTAGTAACCCATGGTTACGCGGGTG
>CAZJQR010000100.1:0-7942 GCA_964548345.1 uncultured Candidatus Bathyarchaeia archaeon
TGGCTGAAGTAGTCATAAAAGTGGAAGACGAGCAAGGACACATCGTGTCAGCACGCGCCGCAAGGGAAGACATTGTCATGGCAAGCGTTGAGGCAATGATTAACGGAATAAACAAGTGTCTTATAAAAAACCGAAAGCTGGGAAACAAAAATTGAAAGCAGCCTTTCAAGGAGAGAGAGGCGCCTACAGCGAAAGCGCAGTCTACACGTTCTTCGGAGACGATGCGGAAGTTAAGCCCTGCAGAGACCTCACCGAAGTCTTCGAAAGCGTGAACAAACAAGAAGCACAGTTCGGAGTTGTGCCCGTAGAAAACAGCTTGGAAGGCAGCGTGAACCAAACCTACGACCTTTTCCTAACCCATAACCTGAAGGTCTGCGGCGAAGTCATCATCAGAATCTCCCATTGTCTGATAGCGAACCCCAACACAAGCTTGGAGACTGTTAAAACAGTTTACTCGCATCCTCAGGCTTTGGCTCAGTGCCGCAGCTTTCTTGAACGATTAGGCAGCGAGCTGATTCCGACTTATGACACCGCAGGCAGCGTGAAAATGCTCAAAGAAAAAGGAATGAAAGACGCAGCGGCTGTAGCCAGTGAAAGAGCTGCAGAACTCTACGGAATGAAGATACTCGCCCGAGAAATAGAGGACACCCCAACGAATTACACAAGATTCTTTGTCATATCCAAAAACGACTCGCCCGAGACAGGCAAAGACAAGACATCAATAATTTTCGCAGCTACTCACACACCAGGCGCACTTTACCACGCCCTCGGTGAATTCGAGAAGCGAAACATAAATCTCACAAAAATCGAATCAAGACCGACGAGGCAAAAACCTTGGGAATACAACTTTTACCTTGATTTCGAAGGGCATAGAACCGAAGAAAACTGCGCGGAAGCACTGAAAGCTCTGGAAAAAAAGGCGGCGTTCCTAGAAATTTTGGGCTCATATCCCAGAGCTGAACAGCCGCGCGTTTAAGCCTCGGCAGCCTCTAACATCTTATACATAATCTTGTACGATTTTTCGTAGTCGCGGCTTGTTTTCATTAGCTTAGACTTTAAAATGTCCATCTTGGCAGCAATAGCTTCAGGGTCTTTCTGTTTAATCAGGCTCAACCACTCACGTGCTTTCTCAATAAACAGGTTTTCGATCTTCTCCATCTTTGGAAGGGTGAATTGGAGGCTGGAGAACAGGTCAGGATTTTCCAGCGCCGTGGCTTCAGCCAAGGTCAACAGCATGCGGTAGGTTGTGCCCGCGACATTCTTGGTTTCAGGATAATCAGCCTGTTCAAGCAGCGTGTCACAGGCAACCAAACCCAGAAAATGAGGCAAGCCGAGAACAACCGACATCAACTCATCATGCTTTTGGGGAGGCATCACAAAGACGCGGGCTTTCTTGGTTTCTAACCATTTCTTGAAGCCTGCAGCAAACGCTTCTTCTTGACTATTAGCTGGCGTCAAAACAAAAGTTTTGTTTTCAACAGTGGTGCTTCCAGGGCCAAAAACCGGGTGCATACCCAAAATCAAGCCCTCTTTCAGATACTTGTGCATGGTTTTGACGGGAAAATCCTTGATTGAGCATATATCCATTACAATTTGCCCGTCACGTATATCTGTGCTAATCTTTTTGACAACTTCTTCGAAAGCACTGATGGACACGCATATCAGGACTCGGTCAGCGTTCTTTACCGCTTCCGCAAAATCGGCGGTTTCAACCGCAAGCTCCTTTTTCAACCTTGCTAACTTCTCTTTTTTCCTGTCAGCCACTACCACAGAGTAATCTTCTTCAAGGAAGAACTTGGCGAACCATACACCCATTTTTCCCGCGCCAAGTACCGCTATTCTCATTTCACCGCCTCGCAAATCTTGTTCAAGGCTATGCGGAGGTCATCACGGGGCGCAGTTAAAGAAATCCTGAAATGCTCCCTGTAATCACCAAACGCTGTTCCAGGAGCCACAGCCACGCCGTCGTCAAGCAAGCCCAAGGCGAACTTTTCTGAATCTAAACCACGCCGCTTTGGGAAGAAGTAGAAGGGAGCGCTGGGTTCTGAAAATTCCAAGGTTGACTTGGAAAGTAAATCGGAAGCCAGGTCTGCTCTTTCACGGTATTCTTGCCTAATTTTCTCTGTAAGCTCACCCTGTAACTCCAACGCCTTCAACGCCGCTTCTTGAATGAAAACCGGGACGTTACTGATGGTTATCTGGTTTAACTTCGCAATTTTTTCAATCAACCCGGTGTTGGCAATTACGTAGCCGATTCGCCATCCCGTCATCGTGAACGTTTTGGAGAAACCCGTGACAAGTATGTGGTCGCCACCGTACTCCAGAATTCTCTTTGTTTTGACGAAACTTATGTCCGCGTAAACCTCATCGGACAAGATTGGGACCCCTTTATCGTTGGCTATTCGCACGATGCCATCGAGAACCCTTTCCTCAATAACGCTGCTCGTAGGATTTTTAGGATTGTTCAATATTATCATCCGTGTGTCCTTGTCAATCACGCTTTCAAGCGCATCAAGGTCTATTTTCCAGTTGGAATCAAGCTCAGTCTTAACAAATCTGGTTTCGGCACCAATAGTTTTCGCTGCCAACTCGTACGCCGTCCAATAAGGCGTGGGAATCACCATGTTTCCACCGTCCTTCAGCAACAGGTACATGACGGAGAAAATACCCCATTTCGAACCAGGCGTGATTACAACGTTATCCGCGTAAACCTTGTGGACGCCAGCAAGTTTTTCTCGCAAGCTCTGCTCGCCAAAAGCGGAAGAATACTTCGTCTTTCCCCTCTTCATCGCTTCATAGGCAGCTTCAATTATCTCGGGAGGCGTCTCCAGATCAGGGTCACCTATGTTCAATTTAATTATTTTTTTTCCTTCACTTTCAAGTTTTAACGCTTTCTCGTTTATCTCATACAACATGCTTGTCATTTCTCCAGTGCGATTTCATGTCTCATTTTTTTCCTTTAAATCCTGAACAGTGCTACACATGTTAACTATCTGACGGTAAATCGCTTCAACATGAGAAGGGTTAAGACCCAACTCCGTGGCTCTTTCCCTGATGTGCGCGTACACGCTGTTTTCTCTGGGAAAATCCTGAATGGGAATTCCATGTTTATCCTTAACCAAGCCGATGGACTTGCATATCTCTGTCCTTTTGCTTAGAGACCGCAAGATTTGCTCATCCACTTCGTCAATTCTTCTTCTCAATTGCTTGATGCCCTCCATTCATATCTGCTCCTTCAACACTTTTGGTATAAGCCCAGCCCGAATCATGTGGTCAGCAAGAATTATCGCCACGGCAGATTCGATAACTGGCACCGCCTTAGGGACCACACAGGGATCGTGCCTGCCCTTCACTGTTATCTTGGCGTCTTCCATAATTCGCAGGTCAACTGTACGCTGCTCTTTCGCGATAGACGACGTGGGCTTTACAGCCACCCTCACGATAATCGGCATTCCAGAGGACAAACCGCCCAAAATCCCTCCAGCACTATTCGTTAGAGCCACAACCTTCCCGTGCTGCATTCGATAGGCATCATTATTCTCGGAGCCTTTCAACTCCGCAACAGCGAAGCCTGCCCCGAACTCAACACCTTTAATAGCGGGAACCGCCAGCAAAATCTTGGCGACGTCTGCATCCAAAGAGTCAAACAGCGGCTCGCCAACGCCCGCGGGAACGTTCAAGCCGAGGCATTCGATTATTCCGCCTATGCTGTCACCTTCTTTCTTAGCTTCTACAATAGCCTCTTCCATCTCTTCGGCGCATGCTAAATCAGGGCATCTAACCGCGGTTTTGTACCTTCGTTCGCGGATTTCCTGAGGGCAAATTGCTTTGCCCATTTTCACGTTGCCTATCGCCTTAGTATAAGCCAGAACATCAACATCAAAGGCGCTCAGCAGTTTTTTGGCTACTGCACCCGCCAATATCATGGCTACGGTGACCCTGCCAGAGAATCGCCCGCCGCCGCGGTAATCGTTGAAGCCACCGTACTTAACTCGAGCTGGATAATCGGCGTGCCCTGGTCTCGGCAAATCCTTTATTGCCTCGTAGTCGCTGGAGATTGCTTCCTTGTTTTTGACTATCATGCTGATTGGCGTGCCTGTTGTGAAGCCGTTGAAAACTCCTGAAAGAATCTCCACCTTGTCTTTTTCGATTCTCCCAGAAACAATCTTCGGCTGCGACGGAATTCTCCTGTCCAGTTCTGGCTGGATGTCCTTTTCAGAAAGAGCCAGCCCTGCGGGGCAACCGTCGATGACTACACCTACACATTTGCCGTGACTCTCCCCGAAAGACGTAACCACGAATTCTTTACCTATTGAATTCCCCGCTAACAACATCCACTCCTAACAAGCGTAAATCACTGAAGAATCTCGGATAAGACTTTCGAACACACTCAGCATCTTGAATTCGCGTTTCGCCGCTGGCGCCCAAAGCAGCAACAGCGCATGCCATCGCAATCCTGTGGTCATTGTGCGGATCAATTGCAGCACCATGCAAAGCGCAAGGACCTTTCACCGTCAAGCTGTCTTCATCTATAGCTATCTCGGCGCCCATCTTTTCAAGTTCAAGATAAAGCGACAACAGCCTATCAGACTCCTTGTACCTAAGTCTATGTGCATCATGTATTTTAGAAATGCCTTTCGCATAACACGCCAGAACCGCGCAGACAGGAACAAGATCAGGAATATCCCTTGCATCCACATCCACGGCTTCAAGCACGCCGCCTTTCCCCTCTACCTCAACACGGTCGGGACATACTTTGCCATTCACACCCATCCGCTTAAGAACCCCCAAAACAGCCTTGTCTCCCTGCACCGTCCCATAATCAAGATTCTTAACGGTCACATCCGAGCGGGTTAAAGCCGCAGCAGCCAAGAGAAACGCGGCAGACGAAAAATCGCCTGGAACATGGAGGCTGCATGGCTTGTACGTTTGGTTCGAGGGTACGCGGAGGCGATCAAAATCTTCTGAAATAGACACGTTTATGCCATGCTCATCGAGGACAACTTGGGTCATTTTAACGTAGCCTTTAGACTCAAGCGTTGTGGTTAGCGTTATTTCCGTGTCTGCCTGCG
Organism: uncultured Candidatus Bathyarchaeia archaeon; assembly: GCA_964548345.1. Taxonomy (GTDB): domain Archaea; phylum Thermoproteota; class Bathyarchaeia; order Bathyarchaeales; family Bathycorpusculaceae; genus SG8-32-3. The sequence continues at coordinate 5,073 of CAZJQR010000100.1, forward strand.
CCATTGGGCACGCGAACATGAGTCCCGAGACAAACTGAGAGCTTACGTCCCCGCGCATGCTGGTTTTTCCCCCTGCAATCCCGCCGCCTTGAACGTAAATCGAAGCCTTACCGCCAACACGCTGGGAGTGTGCCTCAACGCCTAATTGTTTGAGGCTTTGAAGTAACGGCTCGATAGGGCGCTTTTCCAAGGATTCCCCGAAGACGAAGACCGACGGTTCAGGCGCCAAGGCTGCTACGGGTATCATGAACCGCAGGGTAGCTCCCGACTCACCACAGTCTACTGGCGTTTGCGCACCTCTAAGCGGTTGGGCACCTTCAATCGTCCAGCAGTCTTCTGCCGCCTTCACTTTTGAGCCTAAAGCTTTGACCGCACGCAAAGTAGACTCGGTGTCATCTGAAAATAATGGACCTGAAATCGTGGAGGTCCCATGCGCTAACGCGGCGGCTATCAGCATCCTCTGCGTGTAAGCCTTAGACGGCGGAGCACAAACTTCCCCTTTCAGTTCTTCGGCTTTTCTGACTGTAACGTCGGTCATTGGCTGATCACCTTAGCTTTCTTGTGGTTCAAGTGTGCCTGCAGAATTTCGCCCTCATGACGTTGCAGCGCTGTCTTAACCAAGTCTATTTTGTCGCTGGAAACGACCGTCGTCACAGCAGGACCTTTTCCGCAAAGTCCAGCAGCTAAAGCACCAGCAGCTAAAGCATCCAAAGCCACAGAAGTGTCATAACCCAAAGCTGAGGAATAGATGATGCCGTTAAGCGACAGAGCCGCCCAAAAATTTCCCTGCACCGTTTCATCGTAAGCGATTTTAACAAGCGACTTAACAGTTCTAAGTCTATTCACGTCAGAATCGCCAGTGTACGCCTTTCTGGACGGCACGTGAAACAAAACCGTCAACTCTTCAGGCAATGTAACTCGCTTTAGAAGTTTCCTTTTCAAGTTATCAGTAACGACGGCGCCTCCGAAATAAGAGGCACAAGCGTCATCAAATGCTCCAGTTACCGTAACTTTGGCGTCAAAAGCCGCGTCCACACCCAGCTTAACCACCGCCATGTCGTCCAACGTCTTGCCTAAAGCTGCGACTGCTGAGAGGACGACGGCGTTTGCGGCGGCACTGCTGCTTTTCAGACCTCTAGCAATGGGAATGTTTGAAGAAGTTTTCACTTTTGCGCCAAAACGTTTCTCAACGCTGAAATGCTGGAAAACTCGCGATACCGTTCTCTCGATTAAAGTAGTGCTTTCCGCGGGGTCGGAGGTGATTTCTCCTTTGATTACGTTTGGCTCTTCGGTTAATCTAACTTCAGCTTTCGTCCACAAGTCAACGCCGAAAGCTGCGCCTTTACCCAAAGCAATCGCGTTCACAATGGTTGCCGCGCCATGAGCAATTGCCTCAGCTTTCCCAGTCACCTGCTTTCACCTGTGCTTGAAAGTTTGTTCAGCGCTGCTTTCCGCATGACTTCGATTGGAGCCGCGCGTCCAGTCCAGATTTCGAAGGATGCGGCGCCTTGGTAAATTAGCATTTCCACGCCGCTGACTACTCGTGCGCCTGCTGCTTTGGCGTCTTTCGCCAATTTCGTTTCAACAGGATTGTAGACTATGTCCATCACAGTCAAGTCGGACCGCAAGAACCGCTGGGGGACTATGCTTTGATTGGCTTCTGGGTTCATGCCTACGCTGGTCGCGTTGATGAGCACATCTGAATCTTGCAGATTTTCTGCTACGGCATCGGGGGAAAGAGAGCAGCCAACAACTTTTTTGCTTAATGTCCTAGTAAGGCGTTCTGCTAATTCCTTTGCTTTTTCCGTTGCTCGGTTCAAAACAACAAGTTCGCCCACTTCTTTGGCAAGAGAGAACGCTATGGCTTTTGCCGCGCCGCCTGCTCCAAGCAAGAGCACCTTTTTCTTAGATAGCTCGGTGCCGTTTTCTCTGAGGGCTTTCAACGCGCCCACGCCGTCGGTGTTAAAGCCTGAAAGCTTGTCGTCCTTGTTCATAATGGTGTTGGCTGAGCCGAGAAACTTTGCGGCTGGGTCCATCGTGTCCAAGTAAGCGGTTACCGTGCTCTTATGCGGCATGGTTACGTTTAACCCGTGAATGCCTAAACCTCGCATGCCCCGTATCGCGTTTTCCAAGTCGGCGGCTTTTACACAAAACGCCAAGAAAACAAAATCAAGCCCCAGATGATTGAACGCCGCGTTGTGGATGGTCGGGCTTAGAGTATGCCCTATCGGATCGCCTATAACGCCGCACACTTTTGTTTTTCCCGAGATAGCCATCATTTTTACCCCAAAAGCGCGTACGCTGACTTCATCTCTTGAATAGTCATTTGTCCAGAGGCGGTCTCGCTTCCTCGTTCAAGCGAAGCAAAAGTGAAGAAACCTCCGAACAAAGGCGATAAGAGTCTGGAAACCTTGCCAGATTCGCCCATGCAGAAACACACAAGCTTAGCTTTGCTGGATGCTGCTGAAGTGAAGTTCAGGGTGGTTAAGTTGTCCGTCATCTGTTTCGCGGTTGTCACGATTTTGCAAACGCCAGCACCGCTGGAGATTTCCCTTTCAAGAACGCTGTCCAACTCGGAAATGCCTAAGGAGCCATCGAACTTGTGAAAGGACACAATCGGTTTAGCACCATGCGCCTTCAGTTCCTTCACTAAGTCATCAAGCTGCGGTGTAGATAACTCTGTGTCCACGTATTCGAAGCCGCTCTTGGCTGCGCTTAACAACCTCTGTCGCTGCTCCGTTTTGGGTCTGGCTGACTTGTCGGTGGCGATTTTAGGAGTTTTTCCGTGAGCCGCCAAATCCGCTAAGCCACTTATATCTTCAAGGCTGTCAAGTCTTACTTCTATTAAATCCGCGTGAGCAGCTTCCGCT
>CAZJQR010000101.1:0-7655 GCA_964548345.1 uncultured Candidatus Bathyarchaeia archaeon
TTCTCTTACCGACCAATCATTCTTTCTTGAAACAAAAGCCTAATTAAGCAATTCGTAAACTCTATTTGCGATACAAAAAAATGATACCCAAATACTTCTTTCTAACAAAAGGCGTCGGCAAGCACAAAGAGCAGCTGCAAAGCTTCGAGTTAGCCCTGAGAAACGCCGGCATCCACTACTGCAACCTCGTGAACGTTTCAAGCATAGTGCCCCCAGGCTGCAAACTGGTTTCAAGAGAACAAGGCTTAAAGATGGTACAGCCAGGCGAAATCACCTTCGTGGTTTTAGCTAGAAACGCCACTAACGAGCCGCACCGCTTAGTCGCTTCGTCCATAGGCGTAGCCATCCCGTCGGGCAAGAACCAGTACGGTTACCTATCAGAGCACCACTCGTTTGGGCAAACAGATGAGGCGGCTGGAGACTACGCGGAAGATCTGGCGGCGACGATGCTTGCGACGACTATGGGCATTCAGTTCGACCCTGAAACCGCTTGGGACGAGAGAAAACAGCTTTTCAAAACCAGCGGCTTGATAATTAAAACAGCCAACATAACCCGGTCAGCGGCAGGGGACAAGAACGGCTTGTGGACCACAACCATTGCCGCGGCAGTTTTTGTGCCACCAGAAAACGGTACACTTTTGAAAACTAAGAAAAAACCCTCTTAAATTTTAAAGTGCTTTTTCCGCCTTTACGGCAAATGGCTGATTCAAAAGATTTATTGCATTCACCCGCTCTTTTTCTTAAAGGGCTTAGAAGAGCAGAGATGACTTATGGCGACGCGTGACAAGAAAGATTATTACATTTTAAATGTGTCTAACCTGACCGTTGAATTTTCAAATCAGCCAATCATAAGTAACTTGAATTTCAAAATCCAGCGTGGCATCACGTTAGCCATAGTTGGACCCAACGGCGCAGGCAAGACCACCCTGTTCAGGGCGCTGCTAAATTTGGTGCCGTACAGCGGAAAAATCGAGTGGCTCGGAAAAGTGAAAATCGGCTACGTCCCGCAGGTTTTGTCGGTTCGTGACATACCAATTTCCGTGAAGGAGTTTTTGGCGTTTAAAAACGAGTCGGCACAGGACATGAAAGCTGTTCTCGCCTCTGTCGGGCTGGACAGCGAAACCATCATAGGTAAGAGTCTGGCGACTTTGTCAGGCGGGCAGATGCGCAGGGTCTTGATTGCCTGGGCGATTGTGGATAAGCCTGATGTTCTGCTGTTTGATGAGCCTACGAGCGGCGTGGACTTGGACAGTGAAGAGGCCATCTACGGGATGCTGAGAAGCCTCACGGAGAAAAACGAGATTACGCTGCTGCTGATTTCGCATGACCTGCACATCGTCAGGGAATACTCGGATTGCGCGTTGGCTCTGAACAAGTGCTTGGTGTTCTTCGGAGAATCTAAAGAGGTGATGCACCCAGCCACGCAGAAGCTGATTTACGGAGAACCCATATGCAAAGAATACGGTGAAACCCATGTCTGAAGCCGTATTGTACAGCCTCGTAGTCGGAGCCACTGTTGGACTTGCCGCCGGCTACCTCGGCTCAATCATGGTGCTTGAAAAGATGGCGCTCGTCGGCGACGCGTTGTCCCACGTTGCCTTACCCGGTCTTGCCTTGGGAGTACTTTTTAACTTCAATCCCCTCGTAGGCGGGTTCGCGTTCCTCTTCGTCTCCGCAGTCTTAATTTGGCACTTAGGCAGAGTCACGAAACTTTCCTTTGAAACGCTTGTCGGGGCCACGTTCACGCTGGCGTTGGCGATCGGCATCCTGCTTTTCGGAAACAACTTGGACGCGCTTGAAGAAGCCCTGTTCGGAGACATAACCGCCGTTGGGCTCGCGGAGGCTGTAGCCGCGGTGATAATTTCCATAGTGGTGGTTTCCTTGACAAAACTCATTTACCGAAAAATAGTTCTAGGCCTGATCTCTGAGGAACTGGCTACTTCAAAAGGCATCAGTGTCGCCCGAACCAACCTCCTATACCTGCTACTTGTCTCGCTCACCGTGGCCATAGGCATACAGATTACCGGAACCTTGCTGGTCGGGTTCTTGGTGGTGACACCTGCCGCAGCGGCGAAAACCATAAGTGCCAACTTATCCAGATACTTGATGCTCAGCAGCCTATTTGGAGCCGTTTCCGCAGTTTCTGGCATCTTGCTGTCCAGCTACTTCAATATCCTTCCTGGCCCTTTGGTGGTGATTTCAGGCATCATTATTTTTGTGGTAGCCATAATAGTCAGGTGGCGTCTGAAAGTAAGTTCCTAAAATGAAAATGCGATTGACAATGACTAAAAATGCTAAAGGCTACATTAGTATGTTAAAAAGTGATGAAAAATAAAGTTTGCTGGCAGAACCACAACCGCCATAATAGTGTACCCGACCGACAAGATTTTGCTGATAAAAAGGCGCACTTTGCCCTTCGTGGGGTATTGGGCTTTGCCCGGCGGAAGGGTTGAACTTGGAGAAACGGTTGAACAAGCCATAACTAGAGAGGTGAGAGAGGAAACAGGACTCGACATCGCAATAGTGCGCAAGGTAGGCGAGTACCACGAGCAAGGCGTTCAAGACGGAGTTGAATACGATTACCATCCAGCATGTTTTCTAGTAAACGTTGTTGGCGGAGAAAACAAGAAGCAGGAAAGTGAAATTGAAGACATTAAGCTTTTCAGCTTAAACGCTGTTCCCGCGGCGCTGGCGTTTGAGCACACCCAGATGATTAAAGACTACCTTACCACGAGGAAAACAAGCGTCTAAAAACGACTTTGCGTCTTTTGATGAATGCAGCCGCCAGCAAGGTTGCCCCAATCAAAACCGCGAAAATGATGCCTGCCGGAAACTCCGGTACGACGGTGTAACGGTACAATAGCCCCTGATCGTCGCTCACAGCTGAATTATTGAAGGTGTCGTAGGCGATAATCCTGTACTCCACGGTGGCTTGATAGGGCATTGCGGGTATTTTAGCGCTGAACGTGCCTGCGGCAATACGCGTCATGGAGACGTTATTCCATGGCGATAGCGAATCATTTCTGTATGAAAGTATGACTTCCCGGACGCCGCTGACGTCGGAGACGTTGACGGAGATTTCCACTTCCTCGTCTGGCATGGGGTTTAATGGAACCTGAAAAGGAGCATCAATAGTCGGCGCTGAGACGTCAGCAGCTTGGTTCAATTTGTGAATTTTGCCGTCGAAAGCGGTGAAGTAAAGCTCATTGTCTGCATCTAATCCGAATGAAGAGATGCTTAGAGTAGTGTCAACTAGTAACGTGTTTACGAACGTGCTTATGCCGTCAAAGCGAAGCGCCCAGATCTTTCCCGACCCATAATCTCCGTAGATGTAAGCGCCACTAAGCCCTGTCAAAGTTGAGCCTCGGTAGACGAAGCCGCCGATTACGGAGATTCCTTCGTCACGCCCGTACTCCCACACTGGCAACTCCAGACCAGTTTGGTTGCAGCCCGTTTGCGGCGAATAGCATAGTGTGCCTTCCATTATGTTCCAGCCGTAGTTTTTGCCGTTCTCAACTAAGTCTATTTCTTCTCTTTGGCTTTGACCAACGTCGCCTACCCAAAGCGTTCCAGTGGCGCGGTCGAAGCTGAACTGCCACGGATTGCGCAAGCCGTAAGCGTAAATTTCAGGGTAACCTATCGAGTTGCCAGCGAAGGGGTTGTCGGCTGGAATGCCGTAGTTTTTATCTTGGGAAGTCGAATCTACATCAATGCGCAAGATTTTTCCCAGCAGTGAAGACCTGTTTTGAGCATTGCCCAGTGGGGCACCTGCTGAACCGCCGTCGCCTAAGCCTATGTAGAGGAAGCCATCGTTTCCGAAGGCAAGCTGACCCCCATTGTGGTTCGAGAAAGGCTGATTTATCTCTAACAGGATAAGCTCACTGTTCTTATCCGCTTGGTCAGGCTCCCTAGCCATGGCGGAGTACCTGGCAATCACGGTTCTGCGAGTGTTGTCAGCTACATAATCAACGTAGAAATATCTGTTTTGCCTGAAAAGGGGATGAAAAGCAAGTCCGAGAAGACCTTGTTCTCCGCCGAAAAGCACGCGGTCACTAATATCAAGAAAAACTTTGGAAGTGCTCGCGTTTTCTGAGTTTTCAAAAACTATAATTCTGCCTGCCTGTTCAATTACGAAAAGCCTATTTGCCCTGTCTCCTTCTGCGTTGGTAATTCCAACTGGCTGGTTAAACGTTAGATTTGGAAAAGCAACCTCTACATGGTATTCGCTTTGCGTTTGACCTGAACTTTCATGTCTTAACCCTGCGAAAGAGGCAAAGAGAAGATTCAGAGTGAAAAGAAAAAAGAAAGAGACAAGAACGCGTTTTCGGTTTACCCTACATCACCCCGTTGGGCTATTTAGCGGAAAGGTCATTCTTGAAAACCCCAAAAACATTGCCTTCAGTGTCTGCACAATAAGCCAAGTATCCCTGACCTGGAACTGCTCGTTTTGGTATAACCACTTTACCGCCTGCTTCCGTAATTTTCTTTACAGCATCATCAACAGAAGAAACGTCTACAGTGTTGGTGGTAGCCACCAAGTTCGCCTTGGGCGTTATGGCTCCGTTGATTCCAGGTTCGTTATCCTCCCCTGTGGCAACAAGCCAGTAATCCATTGGTCCTGCCCACTTCTCAATTTTCCAGTTGAAAACCGTATCGTAGAATTTGACGGCGCGTTCGGGATTGTCTGCAGGAATCTCAAAATGAACTACTCTAGGCACGAAAATTCACCTCCATCTCCGAGGAACATTTTTCTAAATCTTGTTAAGGCGCTTCCCCCACAGCGCTTTGAGTGTGTAAGGGACTTGAACATTAAAAGCGGACACAAGCTATTAAATTGTTGTAGTTGCGTACCTGCAGTCACATACCTTAGCTAAGAGATAGGAAAACGTGAAAAGGCATATCGATATATACGTTTTGACGCTGCTAGCTTTTAATTTTCAGTTTTTCTTCGATCAGCATCAGCAATTCTTCGGGTTTTACTGGTTTAACCAAGTAAGCGTCAGCTCCCTCATCTAGCGCTTTAACGCCGCTTTCTAACGATGGAAAACCCGTGATCAGGATTTTGATTGTGTTTTGCAATGGTTTTTTCATCTTGGCAAGCAGGTCTGTTCCATCCATATCTGGAAGCCTAACGTCCACCAAAGCCAAGTCGTAGTGTCCTCTGTCGGCTTTTTCTATGGCTTCCTTTCCTGTTTCCGCGGCGTCAATTTCGTAGCCGTTCTTTTGAAGAATACGAGTAAACGTTCTAAGAATGGACTTATCGTCGTCCACCACAAGTATTGTTTTGGTTGTTGTCACCTTTTTGCACCCTAACTTCATTTGAAGGTATGATGAATTTGCCACCATTTCCAACTGCGCTCAAAAATTAACGATCCGCTACCGTCACTTCTACTAAGCGATTGCAGACCGCGCGCGCACAAATCTCTCTCTCTACAGTGTAACGAACAAAGTTTTAAAGATTGTGTTACATAGATATGTAACAATCCTAAAAGAAAAATTAAACTCAGGCTGCGAAGATTGTTAAAGCGGTCAACTTTTATATATTTAGATGCGCAAAACTATGGTTACCCTATGTAACGGTTTTCTTGAAGGGACTTGAAGGTTGAGCGAAAAAGACATCACGAAGTTTCTCCAAGTCCTCGGCTTGTCGAAAAGGGAAATTCAAGTCTACATGTTTCTAGCCAAAAGCGGTGTTCAATCAACGAGTTTCGTCGCTAAAAGGCTCAAAATGGAAAGGGTGCAGGCTTACCGCACATTCAAGAAACTTCAGGAGAAAGGTTTCATAGAAGCAACCTTAGAGAGACCGACACGTTTTACCATAGTTCATTTTGAAACGCTTCTGGAAACATTCATAAACGCCAAAAAAAGCGAAATTGTCAGCTTAAATGGACAAAAAGAAAGTCTCCTGTCTACTTGGCGGGCAATCAGCACGCCTGAAGCCGAGTGCCAAGTCGCAAAATTCTCCGTTATCACAGGAAAAAAGAAGATTCACTCAAAAATGCATAACATGATTGAAGAATCCAGAAAAGAAGTTTTAATCTTAACAACCAGCCTTGGTTTGATTCAAGAGGACCTCGCTGGAATTTTCGATGCAATAATACAGCCAGCTCAGAAGCGTAATGTCAAATTTCGAATCATAACTGACATTTCAGACGACAACCTCAAGATAATGGAGCGAATAAACAAAAACTGTTCAGTTGCAAACGCTAATGTTAGAATCCGACACCTAAACATGGATGCCAGCATTTTCCCGCGTTTTTTGATCAAAGATAACGAAGAATCCATTTTGTACGCTCCAGTTGGTAAAAAAACCTCCGTGTTAAAACTTGAAGATGAGGGGCTGTGGATAAATGACAGAATGTTCATTTCTATTCTTAAAGCCTTTTTTGTTCAAATGTGGCAGAGCGCGGTAGACGCTGTACGGCGTATTGAAGAGTTGAAAAGCGGTATACCAATAGGCGAAACGGTCGTGATAAAAGACCCAGATGAAGCTTGGGCAAAAGTTACGAAAGTTCTAGGAGCCGCAAAAAACGACATAGTCTTCATTACGTCGTCGCAAAGCATAAACAGTTTTTTGGAGAATGACCCGTTCAGTAAATACTGCAAGGAAGGCATTAAATGTAGAATTATGGCGTCGATAGACTTGGATAATCTTGAAACAGCGCGGAAACTTGCAGTTCGCTACGAAATCAAGCATGTTTCCATAACCTACCTGACTATGATGGTTGTCGACAACAAGCACCTTTTCATGTTCAAGAAGCCATCGTTAAACGAAATGGAGAATGAGGCTGGCTTCTACCTCGCCGACACGTTTTACTCTAATGACCCAAGCTCAATCGAAAGAGTAAGCGAAATGCTCAGCGACATATGGAAAAGAGGCGTAGAAGTTTCGGAAATAAGCACTCAAGCAGGCATGAAACTTCCCACCGTTGAAACCACAACCGCAGAAACCGTGTCAACCCTCGTTAGTGCAATGCTCGAAAACGGCGTTACCTCCATTCTCATAACCGAAAACCAGAATCCAATCGGCATGATAAGCGACAGGGACCTCTTAAAAGAAATAGTTGAAAATCAGAGAGACCCGCAAAAAACTCGCGCAAAAGACGTCAATTACACGCCGCTGGTGATGCTTGACAGCAACGAGTCAATAATGCATGCGTTAAGGGTGATGCGAGAAAAAGGAATGAAGCGAGTAGCGGTGGTCAAAAACGGACAGCTAGTGGGCATGTTAACAGAAGACATTGTCATGAAGAAAGCTGGGGTGCCCGTAAAAACGGCTGTCTCACGATAGCAGTTCTTTATTTTTTATGGCTGGCTCGTTCTTCACTGCTGAATACGCTGATAACTGCGAAGAAAACTCTTCAGCAAAAAGGCAAACGATATTAATGTTTCATCGTTAAACCATAGCTAGGTGGATAACAATTTGAAGTCCAAGCTTCAGACACCTATCATAATTGTAAACTTTAAAACGTACTCAGAAGCCACAGGCCAAAAAGCCGTTGCGCTTGCAAAACAAGCGGAAAAGGTAAGCAAAGAAACAGGCGCGCACATTGTGGTGGCGCCTCAGTTTGCGGACATCTGCAGCGTGGCGGAAGCCGTTGAGATTCCTGTTTTCGCTCAGCACATAGACCCCATAAAGCCAGGCAGCCACACAG
>CAZJQR010000102.1:0-7605 GCA_964548345.1 uncultured Candidatus Bathyarchaeia archaeon
TTCTCCCACCATTTCTCTGGATCTATAAAGCCTTTAGCTACAAACTCGTTCCAGATGTCGTTTCCTGGGTGAGCGCCGAGTATGTTAAATTGTGGAATGTCTATAGGAACCCGCTGAGCAAATTTCACGGTGTTCCACATCTCTTCTCGGGTTTCATCTGGAGCGCCGATTATGAAGGAGCCGGCGACAACGTCCACTCCTGCTTTCTTGGCTGTCCTCACGGCGTTTTCTGATTGTTTAGGCGTAATCCTCTTGTTGTAGTAGTTCAGGATTCGCTGGTTGGCGTTTTCGATGCCCAAATAAAGGACTTTGCAGCCTGCCTGCACCATTTCACTCAGCATGGTGTGGGAGCAGATGTCGACTCTTCCTTCACATATCCACTCTAAGTCAAGTTTTTCTTTTCTTATGCCCTTGCAAATTTCTATCACTCTTTTCGGGTTCATGGTGAAGGCGTCATCCACGAAAATTATTTGCTTGTAGCCTTCGCCGGCTAAAAACTGCAGTTCATCCACAGTGCTTTTGGCTGACCTGGGTCGCCACTTGTTCTTTGCAATTTCAGTGCAGCTGCAAAATCGGCAGTTGTAAACGCAGCCGCGAGAGGTGACTATGCTTGTGAATTTTTTAGGTGCGATGTTTGCTCCTGCAATTACACAGTGATATTCCGCGTCAATTAGTTTGCGGTCTGGGAAAGGTATAGAATCCAAGTCCTCAATTAACGTCTGGTCAGGTGTGGAAACCATTTTTCCTTCGTTTCTGAAGTTTATTCCTCGAACTTCCTTTAGGTCTCCTCCGTTTTCTAGGCACTGCGTCAGTTCAACAACGGTTTTTTCGCCTTCTCCTCGAACAACTATGTCCACGGAAGGATATTTCCTCAGAATGCGCTCAGCGTTGAATGTGGCGTGATGATTGCCGAAAACCGTGATGATATTTGGGTTTTTCTCTTTCACTTTGGTGCTTATCAGCGCCGCGGTCTGCCCTGAGCTTGTGAGTGTTGAGAAGCCTAAGACATCAGGCTTTTCTTTCTCCACCCATCGCACGGCTTCTTCCACGGTTACGCCTAGCGCAGGCTGGTCTAAAACTGAAACCTCAACGCCTATGTCCCTTAGGACTCCCGCTAGGTACAAGATGCTTAAAGGTGGAAATGCAGCGATAGATTTTCTGCCTTCCCGCTCGTCAATGCCTTCGTTAGGACCCGCGCTGATAAACGAGAATTTCATACAGGCACATCTTCTTTCTTATTCGTATGAATTTACTCATAAATTTTTAGATATTATGTCGAAACTCGGTTAAGTTAAAGTTTCAACCTGCATGTAACGGGCGCTATCTTTTCCCAAGCATAAAACGCCTGCTCAGCAGGCTTCGCGTCCTAAAACTGCAGATTTATATGGGCGAAGTGGGCAAAATAGTTTCGAGGTGCCGTTTGGCGGAAGATTCTGAGGAGGAGTGCGTTATGAAGCATGTGAAGATTACGTCGTTTGACTGCCCCGACGCTTGGTTCCAAGCGTTAAATCACATATGGAATGAGGGTGACAGTTTTCAGGTGGGCTATGGCTCGGAGATTACTGAAACCAAGAAGCTCAATCTGACAATAGAGATTACGCATCCGGAAACTAGGCCGTTAGTAAGCGATAAGGCACCTTGCGACATCAAGTATATTCAGGGTTACGCGTTGGAGTACTTGTGGTGTGGCGAGAAGCAGCAGGACGAAACATACACTTACGGTAGCAGGCTCAACCATCCCGTTAATCAGATAGAAGCGGCTGTGGAAAGGTATGTGCAGGAACAGCGGGATAGGCAAGTTACCATGGTCATCAGGCTCCCCGAAGACATACAAAAAAACATCCATGCTAAGAGGCATGAACCGCCCTGCTTGAGCCTCATTGACACCGAGATTCTTGAGGGAAAAATGCACCTAACATGCTATTTCAGGTCATGGGACGCGTACGCAGGGTTACCCGCCAACATCGCGGGACTGCAGCTTTTCAACGAAGCCTTCGTGAAAGAGATTAACAGCCGCGGAAACCTCTCGCTGGAAACTGGCAAACTGATTTTCCATTCAAAGAACTGTCACATATACCAACGGCAGAACAAGCTGGTTAAAGAACTGCTGAAGCCGAAAACCAGCGCCCAAACGCCACGAATCGCGGAAACAATCAGGGGCGCCTCGGAAGAAGCGGCTAAAGAAAAATGAGCGTTCTGTAGATGACTGGGCTTGAGCGAACTAGTTAGAGTTAGAACGTGGAAAGAATTCAAACGGTTAGCTACTAAACTGAAGCCCGCCTCAATCGTTTACAGTATCGACCAGAACGCCATGTCGAAAACAAAGGAGCTTACGTGCCTACGCTTGATTCTTCCTGCGCCAGACGCGTATTACGTTTACGTGGATTTTCCAAAAGGAAATATCATGAGGGATACCGAAATCCGCCTGCATGAAGGTCAGAATGGACGCTTTCTAGAAGACCAAGACATAACTGACTTTCTCAAGAAGGCGCTCGGAAGAGAGGACCTAGCCGTGTTCTCGTACTGGACCGCCTAACTGCTCTTCCAAAATCCTCTTTTCCCCAGTTTCTTGCCTAAATACACCAGACTAAGCATTACAGGAACTTCCCAGAACAGCCCCATCGTGGTTCCTAGCGCGGCTTGAGAGCCTAAACCGTAAATGCTGACTGCAGTGGCAATTGCAATCTCGAAGTGGCTGGAAGAACCAATTATCACGGCGATTATGCCCTCCCTGTACCTGAGCCCCGCAAATCTTGTAACAAACAGGTTCAAACCAACAATTATGAAAAAGCCAAGCAGTAGCGGAATTGAAACCAGCAGCATCTCCTCAGGATTCTGTATCAGCACTTGTCCGTTCAGCGAAAACAGTACAACAAGCGTTGCTAAAAGGGCAGCTACGGCGATGTTTCCTATGGCTGGTCTGGAAGTCTCTTGCAACCATGCCTCTCCTTTCCTATCTTTAAGCGCCCTCTTTGAGATAACGCCTAAAACCAGTGGAATTCCAATGAACACCAACACGGACGCAAGAAGAGCTAAACGGTCAATCTGAATGTTCCTGACTCCCGTCAACAGCGTTACAATGGGCGCGTACAGAACCATAATCGTTAAAGTGTTAAGGCTTGTGTTGACCACGTTCTGCTCCTGATTTCCGTTAGCCAGAGCACCCCAGACGCAAACCATAGCCGTGCACGGACTGGACCCAAGCAGCATCAAGGCCACAATCAACTGGTCGTGACCTGCCAGAAAGTAGTACGCCAGAAAAGCCGATATCAGCGAGCGCGCGCAAAAATCCCTAACTGAATTTCTTCACACGTCAGCTCCATAGTTAGCCCGCCTCAGCCGCTACAACGCCTATCGTTTTGTTTTCTTTTTTTCACGCTATTTGCTCGATTATTCTCTGTTTAAGAGATGCAACCAATTCGGGAGTCAACTCGTCGATCACGTCGCAGACTTCAGGGTGAGCTATCGAATACATGTGCCAGGTGCCTTTTTTTCTTCTTTTGACCAAGCCCGCATCCTTGAGTATTTTCAGGTGGCGTGAGACAACTGGTTGAGCCAGCTTCAGGTGAGGCGTGATTTCGCACACGCATTTCTCTCCGTTACGCAAAAACTCTATTATCTCAAGTCTGATGGGGTCTGAGAGTGCGTTGAAGATTTTGGCTCTGAAGCGGGTTAGATTGGTTGATTTTGAAGGCATAAATCAAGAATAATATATGTAAATATTTAAATATTGTTATGATTGCTTGCTACAATACAACATACCGCGGAAAACTTTACCCGTAAAAGGCGGTGAAAAAAAGAATGGCGGAAGAAACATATCACGGTGTTCCTCGAAACAAGGTACCTTGGGGTCCAAAAATCGACTACGAAAAATGCGCAAGCTGCAGAAAATGCGTAGACTTTTGCCACATGGAAGTTTTCGCATTCGAGGAAAAAGAAGGAAAAAAGAGAACAGTCGTGAAAAACCCTAACAGTTGTGTAGTGCTTTGCAGAGGCTGCGAAGACATCTGCCCTGCCGGCGCCATCATGCACCCTTCAGAAGAGGAAACACGAAAGATAATTAGAAAACTGCAGAAAACTGGCGCTTAACCACGCTTTTCCCAAATAACCTTTGCTTTTCTTTCAGGGCTTGTTCTGGGTGACGCCGTACCACATGAATAGTTTAGCTATCACGGGCACTATTAATCCGCATGCGGTGCGGGACAGCACCGTCAGCAACAAGCCGCTAATTCCGGTTACCACGTTCGCGGGTGAAATTTGAAAGACTAAGAAAAGCATGACGCCGCCGACGGTTCCAGCGGTTGCTCCTGCGATTAGCATTCTGCGGAAGTTATCTGAACGCTTGTTCAACGCTCCAGCGATGTACCCAATCAGCATCGCGCTCAAGATGTATGCCAAAAGAACGGTGCCCGATCCCTGAATGTTCCCAGCCATGGGCGAATGGTAACTGTCAGCCCAGTACAAAGCGTATATGCTTCCCAGCAAAAAGCCTGAAGCCCCGCCCGCCCACCGGTTCCAAACCAAACCCAGCGTCAAGGGAACCGCCACGATCACAATGAGCTCCTGAATCTCCATGGTGAGTCCAGTGAAGACTCCGAAGCCGTTGTCCAATAGTCTGCCTAACTGGGAAATTGCCACGATGAGCAAGACTACAAGAACTGGGGCGATGACGCCGTAGATTATGTCGCTTCGGCTCCACTGCTTCCAATCGAGACCCATAAACGTCCACCAACGCTGGTTGATACTATTTATGTAAATATTTAAATATTGTTATCTATACACCTGAACCAAGGAAGGACAGTTTGAAATCCAAAGACGTAAAAAAGACGGTAAAGCAGGCTTACACCAAAATAGCTGCACAAAGCCAAGCCAGCTCCTGCTGCAGTTGCGGTTGCGGCAGCCAGCGTGCGGCTCAGGAAACTTCCAAAAGCAAAGGTTATTCTGACGCGGACCTTACTGTGGTTCCTGAAGCCAATCTGGGCTTGGGATGCGGCAACCCCACCGCCCTCGGAAATCTGAAAGCGGGTGATGTGGTGCTTGACTTAGGCAGCGGAGCAGGATTCGACTGCTTTTTAGCCGCCAAGAAAGTGGGCGCCTCAGGTCGAGTCATCGGAGTTGACATGACTGAAGAGATGATTAACAAAGCTGAGTCTTTAGCCGCAAAGTACTGGGTCACCAATGTTGAGTTCAGGCTGGGCGACATCGAAAACCTGCCCGTTGAAAGCGAGTCAGTTGACGTAGTAATCAGCAACTGCGTGATAAATCTCGCCCCAGACAAATCCAAAGTATTCAACGAGGCGCATCGGGTTTTAAGAAACGGCGGCAGAATGTACGTTTCCGACATCGTTCTCCTCAAAGAACTCAGTGACGAACAAAGAAATGATTCCGAACTGCTTTGTGGTTGCGTGGCAGGCGCTCTGCTGAAAGACGATTACCTGCGCAAAATAAGAATGGCGGGCTTTGACGTCAAGATTATCTCGGAAGACAAGGAGATGAGCGAAAGTCAGTACGGCGGAATTGCACTTAAAAGCCTTAAGCTTTCAGCAACAAAAAGGGTTGATCCTACACCAGACAATTAGCGTGTGTTGCGAAGATTTTATTATGGAATTAGCAGTTCAAATAGAACAGCGTCACCTTTCCGTATGATGAGGAGTCAAATTGGTTAGCGCCGAAGCAATCGCAAAACTGCCAGCAGTGCTTGAGCCCGTTTCAGACGAGCAGGGCGCAAACGCGGCTGTAGCGCTACTATTGAAACCTAAGCGAAACGACTTTGACCTGCTTTTGGTGAAACGAGTTGAAAACCCCTCGGACACTTGGTCGGGGCAGATGGCGCTTCCCGGCGGAAAACGTGAGCCAAAAGACATAAGCCTGAAAGCCACGGTCATGAGGGAAACGTTGGAGGAGACGGGCGTAAAGCTTGATAGGTGCCGTTTTCTAGGAGTTTTAGGTGCTGTCAGGTCGGAGCCGAAGCCTGACTTCAAGATTCTGCCCTTTGTGGTGCTTCTCGAGGATGAGCCTGAGCTGAAGCTGAACAAGGCTGAGTTGGAAACGTTCATTTGGGTACCTTACGAAGAGGTCGTTGGAAGCAGGGGCGTGGTGGAGTTTAGTTTCGGAAAGGTTCCCGCGTACATATTTGCAGACGCCGTGGTCTGGGGAGTAACCTACCGGATCTTAAGCGCATTCGTTGAAGCCGTGGAAGAGGCGTCACAGAAATAAGGCTATTTTCACCGTCGGGTAACCCAGGCTTGCCCAAGCGGTCATGCCGCCAAGCATGTTGTAGACTTCTTTGAAGCCTTCTCTATTCAATATGCTTGCGCCTGTGCTGGACCTCTGCCCCACCGAACAAACAACCGCCAGAGGTTTATCTCTCGGCAGGGAAGCCGCCTTGCCCGCTAGGTGCCCGAAGAATATGCGTTCCGCGCCCTCAATGTAGCCCTCTTTCCACTCGCTCGGTTCGCGAACGTCCACAACCAAAAACTCATTTCGTTCGAGTCTCGTCTTGAGTTCTGGAGCGGACAGCGTGCCCAAGTGGCTTATGGGTTTGCCCCTTTCTTGCCAATCGGTTATGCCCGGGCACAGGAAGCCCAGCAGGTTGTCGAAGCCCAGCCGCCAGAAGTGCGTTGCCACCGTATTCATGTCGCTTTTCCGCTCGTGCACAAACAGGATTTTCTGGTCGTAGTCCAATATCCAGCCTGGGTAAGCGCTGGTTCCGCCCATCCACAGGCTAAGCGAGTCAGGTATGAAGGAGCCTGCGAACGCTGGGGGTCTCCGCGTGTCCACGATGACGGTGTCGGGCTGCCGCGTTTGCCGTTCGAACTCGGCTGTGCCTAAAGGTTCAGGAGCTGGAAGCCCGCGTAGCAGTGGTGGACCGTTGAGGTTGTAGTCTTCCATCTTTCGGAAGTACGGTGGAACCAGCATTTCTTCGCTCATGGCGCGGTTGATGAAGGCTTCCGTGTCGAGCTGGAGGAAGGGGTTGGTTTTCTTTTCGTATCCGAGGGCGCTCTAGTCTTGGTCGCTGATGCCGTGTCCGCAGACGCTGCCGGCTCCGTGGGCTGGGTAAACAATGACGTGGTCGCCCAGCGGCAGCAGTTTCGCGTGTAAGCTCGTGTACAGCTTCTCGGCTTGGGTGGGGTGTGCTTCTTTGCCGTAGAGGTCTGTGCGCCCCACTGAACCCGCGAAGAGCGTGTCGCCCGTGAAAACAATCAGCGGGTCGCTTTGGTCGCTTCGGTGTACGGCGTAGCATAAAGACTCGTTTGTGTGTCCTGGCGTGTGTAACGTTTTGATTTTTAGATTGCCTACGTTTAGGGTGTCGCCGTCGGTGAGGTTTTGGTCGCCGTATTTGAAGGGGAGCGCGTTGCTGTGGCAGATCTCGGCGTCCGTGATGTTTTGCAGTTCAAATGAGCCGATGACGTAGTCTTCGTTTCGGTGAGTTTCCACTATGTACCGTATTTTTGCGCATTCCTTCTGGGCGAGGCGCGGGTAGATTTGGCAGTCACGGCGCGGGTCAACCACCACCGCTTCGCCGCTGTCGGATAGAAAGTAGCTGTTGTGCGCTATGCCTTCAGACTTGATTGTTTTCAGCTTCACGTTTCCAACCTCCAAATA